>NZ_JAECVV010000003.1:0-326770 GCF_016055145.1 Thermoactinomyces sp. CICC 23799 | reverse complement strand
TGTTCCAAGTGTTGGAGACCCCGTTTTTTAATTTGTTCCAAGAACCGGAGACAAAGTCTCCCACTTGGCTGAAGAAGCCTTTCTCCTGCTTGGACGGGGCAACGTTCAGCTCCTCCGTCGGCTTGGGAGCCGGAGCCGGTTTTCCTTGGTTGAAATCCTCATGGATCTGCGGAACATCGAAACTCCCGCCGCCGGTTGCATAGGCAGTTGGTGTGGCCAGTACACATGCAACCAAAATGAAGCATAAGAAGAGTTTCCCATGATGTATCGTTTTCATTTTGGCAACCTTTCACCTCTTTTACATGATGCGTCCCCTTGCTGTAAGGGGAATTCTGAAAATCCTATGATTTTCTTTTGCCCATCCCCGTTTCTCTATTCTTTGATGACTGTCTTATATTGATCCAGATCGTGATGATCGATATCTACTTTTTGGATATCTTCAAAATAAATATTATAACGGCTTAAAATATGATTACTATCATTGGTACCCTCGGGTGTTGTTTTAAATTTATCCTCTAAAACAAAAATCTCCATCACAACTTCATTAAAATGCATCCCTTTCAAAGCTTTTAGGAAATTTTTGATTCCCTGTTCGTATCGACCATTTTGTTCATAAATATTAAACACTAAAGCCAGCTCGTATTCTGGCTCCCCTCCATTTTCCAAGATAGTAAAAATAGATGGTATTTCTCCGGTATACTTATCTTTTTCGGTTCCATTTGAATATGCAATATGTTCAATCTTCCTTACATCAAAATGTTTTTCAACCAATGACGTGATTTTGGGTTTCAATTCCTCCGTCCATAATGTTGCCACGTATGTATCCCTGATTTCATTCGGTTCCATAATAATGGATACTTGAGTGTTCTTTTGATCTTTGACATTCCCTCTGACTGTATAAGTTTGTCCTGTGAAACGGTCCTTACTTACCTCGGATACTTTAAAATCTTTATTGTATGTATCCTTGATATACTGAATGGCTTTTTCTTTGATTTTTTTCTTTTCTGCCTGATCTATATCTCCCTCTCCTCCCGTTCCTGTGCATCCGGCCAACAGGAATACAAACAACAGGATGAAAACAATCCAGATTCTTTGGATATTCACCTTTTTTCTACTCCCTTCCTATCATCAATCCCTAAGGTCATTATATAAGTTCCGCTGTCCCGTTGACTTAGCCATAAATTTAGGGATGGGCCAATATCTTTCTGCCCATCCCTGATTTTTTAATGTTTGATTACTGTTTTGTATCGATCCAGATCAAGACTATCAATATCTACTTTTTGAATGTCATCAATCACAATATTGTATCGATATAATGTGTATTCACTTTCTTTAGTTTCCTCAGCTATTGATTTTAATTTATCATCAGACACATAGATCTCTATAATCACTTTATTAAACCCTAATTTCTCAATCTCTTGTAAAAAACTTCTAACTCCTTGTTCATATTGACCATTTTGTTCATAAACCCTTAATGTTAAATCCAATGTATAATCAGGATCTCCTCCATTTTCTAATACATGAAAGACAGAGGGAATGTCACCGGTATACTTATCTCTTTTTCTTCCATTAGAAAAAACAATATGTTCCAACTCTCTTACATCAAAATGTTTTTGAGCCAAGGTAGTCATTTTTGGTTTTAATTCTTCCGTCCATAACGTACCTACATATGTATCTCTGATTTCGCCTTGTTCCATAAGAACTGATACTTGTGTATTTTTCTCATCTTTTATATTCCCTCTAACTGTATAATTCTGTCCTGTAAAACGATCTTTACTTACTTCGGAAACTTTAAAATCCTTATTGTACGTGTTTTTAATATACTGAATCGCTTTTTCCTTAATCTCTTTCTCTTCTGCTTGATTCATATCTTCCACTCCCCCAGTACAACCGGTTAATAAAAAGAAAACCATACATACTGCCAGTATTAATTTTTTGCCCCATCTCATCCCAGTTCACTCCTTTTTTCTCGGAACGATATTACCATCTTTACCGTACAAATCAACTATGGGTGTGTCTACTTTTTTGCCCTCGTCATATCCAGTAAAATTCGATATGCTATGTCCCCAACTGAGACTCTTTTTATTATCCAGTCCCTTGGCATCTTCTGCCAATTTAATACTTCCATCCGATTGAATATTATATGTTTTCCCTGGACGATACCCAAATGAGCCAATAAGATCATCCTTATATCTGTAGTTCCGTATCAAATCATCATAAGCACCGGCCTTTTCGTTTTCAGCAATCTCTCGTATTTGGGGATCAGATATGTTTCGTTTGTATTGATCTCCAACCTTAATATCACCTTCCAACCATATCAATGCTTTCTTTACGCTGACTGGCACGAACCACGAATTTTTCATTTTCTCGGATATAATCTCTGATAACTTGCTGGTGTTAAGATTATCATATAAATTCATTCCGGCTGCATTAAATGTTACCGTAGGGATCTTATATCTGGCACCGCAATCCGCAGCCAAGTAGCCGCCAAGGGAGTGACCAGTTAGCACAATGTTATAGCCTTGAAAATCTGGATCATTTATTATATTCTCTAAATATTTTCGTGCCTCTAATGCTTGGGGATTATTTATGTCATCTCCCCTAGCAATATATCCGCCATCTGTTATCAATAAATCTTTAAATGTCTCTTCAGTTCCCCGAAAAGCAATTATTATTTCTTGAGTTGCTGAATTTTTAAATACATGTGCTTGTAACCCACTCGAGTGATCAATATAATATTTTTTTCTTCTTTCCAACCTTCCCCTAATTTATCAAATACTTCAATAGAAGGTATTTCATCTTCATAAGCCATTTGTGCTGCAAACGCTAATTGTTGATCAGTTACATTTAAATCACTCAGCTTTCCATAAGGATATTGGCTGTTTCCCCTTGCCATTCCGGCATTCCCCAGACTGGCTGTCAGATTTTCTCCTTTTATGCTTGCAAAGAGATTTTTCAAACTCGTATAGGCCAATTGGATTCCTCTGGCGAGGGGTTGTCCGAATTTACTCAACAATCCGGTAAGGGCTGTGATTCCAAGGACAATTCCCCCGGTAATTTTGCCTGCTGTGGAGGTCATCCAATCCCAGGCTTTTTGGGCCGCTTTCTTGGTGGCGGATGCGGCGGTGTCCCAAGCCTTTTTCGCGCCGTTTTTCAGGTTGTTCCAAGTGTTGGAGACCCCGTTTTTTAATTTGTTCCAAGAACCGGAGACAAAGTCTCCCACTTGGCTGAAGAAGCCTTTCTCCTGCTTGGACGGGGCAACGTTCAGCTCCTCCGTCGGCTTGGGAGCCGGCGCCGGTTTTCCCTGGTTGAAATCCTCATGGATCTGCGGAACATCGAAACTCCCGCCACCGGTTGCATAGGCAGTTGGTGTGGCCAGTACACATGCAACCAAAATGAAGCATAAGAAGAGTTTCCCATGATGTATCGTTTTCATTTTGGCAACCTTTCACCTCTTTTACATGATGCGTCCCCTTGCTGAAGGGGAATTCTGAAAATCCTATGAAATTATATAATATATGACATTATTTTCAATACTCCTTTCTTTTTCATAAACTATTCACAAATTATTTGACCGATTTATTACATCAAGTTCAAATGGGGATATTGAAATTTTACCAAGTAAAAAAACAAAGGGCGGGACATGCGCCTTGTTTTCCCCTTGAAAATGCATCTTTCCAACCGCCCCATAAGACAAAAGTTATCTTGGAACAAGATTCCCCTTTGCTTTTCCGAAAAATTCAAAAAGGGGTGTGCCCTTTTTCCCGAACCGTCCGCCGGAATCATTCCCGCTTGTTTCCGGAAAACGATAGTTGCGGATCAGTTTGTCGTATGCACCGGTTGATTCTTTGACGACTTTTGCCGCACGGGAACCCTCTGTGATTTTGACCGCATAATTGCCCATGGGAGCCATTCCCACGGCTCCTTTGGACCCGCCCAATGCCCCCAACAATGTTTTCTCACTTACGTTTGGCAACTTTGGAACATTAAACGTCACGGCCGGGATCTTGTATCTGGCGGCACAGTCCGCGGCGACATATCCTCCCAAGGCATGTCCCGTCAGGATCTTGTCGTAATGGCAGTATTTTTCTTCGTTGAAGATCTTTTCTTGCAAATATTTACGGGCCGCAATCACTTGCGCATTGACGGCATCCTGATCAAATCCCGCAGCACCTTTACCCGTTTTTCCCGGGAAAGTCTCCGTGTCCCGGAAAGCAATCATCATCTCGTTGGTGCGGGGGTTGACAAACACATCGGCTTGCAAGCCGTACGGAAGTTCTTCCCTTAAACCGGAAACAGCCTCCCAATCTTTTCCCGGCTTGTCCACGGTTTTCTGCCCGGCGTTTCCACCCTTGGATGCCATGGCGGCGATCGCCAACTCCCGATCGGTCACTTTCCGGTCTTTCAAGGTGCCGTTCGGATACAGCCGGTTCTGCATCCTCTGTTTCAAACTGCTGTATGCTCTTTGGACGGTGCTTTGGATCTGCCGGCCGAACTTGCCGAACAATCCGGCGAGGGCTATGACCACCAGCGCCATCCCTCCCGTTATTTTACCGGCAGTGGATGTCACCCAGTCCCATGTTTGCCGGGCCACTTTTTTGATGGCCGTGACGGCGGAATCCCATGCCTTTTTGACTCCGCTTTTGAATTGGTTGAAAAAGCCGGCAATCCCGTCCGCCACACGATCCGGAAAACCTTTCGCTTCCCCGGTTTCTGCCGTCGGTGTCCCTTTGGCGGGAGCCGGTCCTTCTTTGATCTCATGGAAATCCTCATTGATTTCGGGAACCTCAAATCCTCCGCCGCCGGCATGGGCTGAAACCGGAAAAATAACCATGGCAGCGAAAAGAAACAAGAACAAAAGGCTCCCGTCACGTAATCTTTTCATCTTGGCAACCTTTCACCTCTTTACCTGTGAGTCCGTTTCATTAAAGACTTTGAAATCGATGGATTTTCTTCCTTCTCCTTTTGCTAATATTAATAATTATAATAAAAAATTCCATATTTGAGTTTAAAAATGAAGGAATAACTTGATAAATTATCCTTTGTCGCCTTGCGATAAGGCAAAAAGATGGACAGAACAAATTCTGCCCATCTTTTTTAATGTTGGATCACGGTTTTATATTGATCCAAATCAAGGTTTTCGATATTCACTTTTTGGATGTCCGGGATGTGAATGTTGTAGCGATATAACAAATATTTATTTTCATCTTTGGCGGGATCAGCGTTTAACCGGTCATCGTAAACATGGAATTCGAATCCGATCTCATGAAAATTCATATCCTTCAATTCCTTTAGAAATGACTTGATATTTTCGGGAGACTGTCCGCCGTTTTCATATATTTCACCGGTCACCTCCAAGATATACTTTTCATTCCCTCCATTCTTCAACACGTCAAAGATGGAAGGAACATTTCCGGTATATCTCGTGTCTTTGGCAGTTCCGTCATTATAGGAAACATGGTCAACGCTTCTCACACTCATATGTTTGTTCAACATATCTTTGATTCTCGGGGTCAATTCTTTCGTCCATAATTCCGTGAGATAGGTGTCATCCATTTCCTCTTCTTTTTTCCAAAAAACCGTCGCTTCCGTATCTTTTCCGTCTTTCACAATTCCCCGCACTCGGATGAGGCCGGCCGCTTGCCCCTTGGTTACCTCACGAACCTCAAATGCTTGATGGTATTTGTCCTTGATGTATTGAACAGCCTTTTCTTTGAGTTGTTTTTCTTCTTCTTGGGTCATTGTTTTCCCCTCTCCCTCCGGCATTTCTGTGGATTGTGTCTGACAGCCTGCAAGCAATAAGGCAAACAGAACGATTACACTGCACCATCTTTTACCAAAAAACATTTTGTCCCCACCTCATCTTTTTACAATATTTCCGTCCTCATCATAAATATCTGGAATGGGGGTGTCTACAGTTTTTCTTTCGCCTCTGTCATATCCGGTAAAGTTGGAAATCCCGTGACTGGATAATCCAAGTCCGATTTGATTATCCAATCCGGTTAACTCGTCCACCCTTCTCACGCTTCCATCCGATTCAATCTCATAAGTCTCACCCGGCCGATATCCCAATGTGCCTACAAGATCATCATTATATCGATAATTTCGAATTAACCCCTCATATTTGCCTGCTATTTCATTGGCCGCTATTTCCCGGACTTCCGGATTTAAAATGTTTCTTAAATAACCAGCCATTGTATCTGTAATGGCCCCCACTGGTCCTTTTAAAAATAATCCTTTCAGAGTGTTAGCATTCACATTTGGAAACAAGTTTTTTCCGGGAGCATTAAAAGTAACTGCAGGAATCCGGTATTTGGTTGCTGAATCCAATGCCAGATATCCTCCGAGCGAATGACCTGTCAAGACCATTTTATAGCCTTGATATTTTGGATTCGCCAAAATCTTTTCAATTTGCTTCCTTGCTCTCATCGCCTGCGGATTAATATCATATCCAAATGCAATTGGCCCATCTCCAATCACAATATCTTGCCACTGCGTTGGCTCTGTTCCCCGAAATGCGACAATCATTTCGTTTGTGAGAGGATTTTTAAGCACATACATTTGTAATCCATTGTTTAAATCGAGACTCATTTCTTCATCTAACTGCCACCCTTTCCCCAAGATATTTTCCAACTCAGCGGCGACGACATTTTTATCGGAATAAACCAAATCCGATATTTCAGCCAACTGTTTATCCGAAATCTTTATATCTCTCAGCTTCCAGTCCGGATGTCCCGGACTCGTACCACTTGCAGTTCCGATACCGATCAGACTGGCCACTAATTTTTGGAGTAGCGATTTGCTTCTTGCAAAAAAATTTTTCATCCACATACTCACACTGGCATATGCCGACCGGACTCTTTCCGAAATGAATTCACCAAATTTACTGAATAGTCCGGTCAGAGCAGAAACAACAAGAGCAGTACCCATTATCAGTTTGCCTGTAGTGGATTTAATCCAATCCCATGTCCCTTTGACCAACTTTTTGGCGGCCGTTTTGGCTGTTGTCCATGTATTTTTGACACCGTTTTTTAATTTATTCCAATACTTCACGGCTCCGTTTTGAAGTTTGTTCCATGCGTTGGAAACTCCGTTTTTTAATTGGTTCCACGAGTCGGACACTCCCTTTTTCAATTGGTTCCATGAACTTACGATTGAATCGCTCATGCTTTTCCAAAAGCCTTTTTCTTGCTTCGTTTCAGCAATATTTGTCTCCTTCGGGGGAGC
This sequence comes from Thermoactinomyces sp. CICC 23799, assembly GCF_016055145.1. Lineage (NCBI taxonomy): Bacteria > Bacillati > Bacillota > Bacilli > Caryophanales > Thermoactinomycetaceae > Thermoactinomyces > Thermoactinomyces sp. CICC 23799. The sequence continues at coordinate 319,543 of NZ_JAECVV010000003.1, read as the reverse complement.
CGGAGCCGGTTTTACCTTATTAAAATCCTCATTAATTTCAGGAATCTCAAAACCTCCGCCACCGGTTGCATAAACCGGACCAGTGCTCAATACACTTGAAACCAAAACAAATAGAAAAAAAAGACCCCCGTAATATAAAAATTTCATTCCTTTAACTTTTCACCTCTTTTACATAATCAACACATTCTTCACTTAACAGCATCAATTGTGGATGACTCCAAAAAATATGATTTCGCAAAACTAAACAACTACTATAAAATTATATAAATTACCATTTTTTTGTTCAACACATATTTTAAAATTTCTGAATTGTAATTCCACTCCGTCACATAAAAAACCCCGCCTTTTCAGCAGGGTTGAAAAGACGGGGAAATTTCTCATTCATTGGAGGAAAAGAGTTTGGACAAGGCTTCTTTGAGAGCCGGATTGGACAGTTCCTCCTGTTGTTTGAGATAGCGATTAATTTCTTTGCGCGAGACTTTGCTTTTTTGCTCTTTTTCCATCCGTTCTTTGAAAGAGGCATATTTTTCCCGGAAACCACAAGAACAGACAAAGATGCGCCCCTCTCCTTCCCCGCGCAGTTCCATCCGCTTTCTGCATTCGGGGCAGTGGACATTGGTGATGCGAGCCAGGTTTTTCCGGTAACCGCAGGACCGGTCCTGGCAAACCAGCATTCTTCCTTTTTTGTTCTTGACTTCAAGCAGCCGCTTGCCGCAGTCCGGACAGCGGGTGGCTGTCAGGTTGTCATGGCGGAAGGTGCGTTCGCTGGCTTTGATTTCATTGACCACCCGTTTGGCATAATCCCTCATCTCACGCAAGAAGCTTTCTTTTTTCAATTTCCCGTTTGCGATCGACTGCAGTTTTTGTTCCCATTTCGCAGTGAGTTCCGGCGATTTCAACTCCTCCGGGACCAAATCGAGCAGTTGTCTGCCGGTGGAGGTGAGGTAAATGTATTTTCCTTTCTTTTCAATATAATAGCTGTCAAACAATTTCTCGATGATATCCGCCCGGGTGGCCACGGTTCCGAGCCCGCCCGTTTCCCCGATCGTTTTGATCAAATCTTTCCGGTCGGTTTCCATGTATTTCACCGGATTTTCCATGGCGGCGATCAAGGTGCCTTCGGTAAAGCGTTCCGGTGGCTCCGTTTCGCCTTGCGTCAACTTCAAAGACCGGATGGTCAGCTCATCGCCGGGCTGAACCCGGGATAATGCCGGGTTCATGTCGGCTTCCGGTTCGCTGCCGGCCACTTGTTTCCAGCCGGGAGACAACACGGTTTTTCCACCGGCGATGAATGGTTCCCCTCCGATGGTTCCCTCCAACTTGATCTCCTCATATTCAAAGGGCGGGAACAACACGGCAAAAAACCTTCGCACCACCAGATCAAAAATCTTTCGTTCCCGGGGGCTGAGGTCTTCCAACCGGACCGGCTCTTCGGTCGGAATGATGGCATGGTGATCGGAAACTTTCCGGTCATCCACGAAATGGGCGCCGGCTTTCACCCCTTGTTTCGCTTGCCGGGCAAACTCCGCATACGGACCCACCCGGCAGGCTTCAATCCGTTCTTTTAACGTATCCACGATATCGGAGGATAAATAACGGGAATCCGTGCGCGGATAGGTGACCACTTTGTGCGTTTCGTACAATTGCTGAAGCGTCGACAGGGTTTCTTTGGCGGAAAATCCGTACCGCTGGTTGGCTTCCCGTTGCAATTCGGTCAAGTCGTAAAGGGCGGGCGCCCATTTCTTTTTCTTTTTCCGGCTGGCATGGGTGATGGAAAGCTTCTGGCCTTTGCCTGCAGCCACGATGTTTTCGCAAACCTCTTTGCGAAAGCTCCGGCCTTTTTTCCAAGTGAATTTCAACCCTTTGTCCGTGACCGCTTCCACCCCGTAAAACGGCTTCGGCCGGAAGTTTTTGATCTCCTCTTCACGGCGGGCAATCATGGCCAACGTGGGGGTCTGGACCCGCCCGCATGAGAGTGAAGCGTTATACTTGCTGGTCAACGCCCTGGTCGCATTAATGCCGACCACCCAATCCGCTTCCGCCCGGGCCACCGCGGAACGGTATAAGTTTTCGTACAGCTTCCCGTCCTTCAGTTTTTTAAAACCTTCTTTGATTGCCTTGTCGGTGACGGAAGAAATCCACAAACGCTTGATTGGCTTTTTGACCCGGGCTTTTTCAATGATCCACCGGGCCACCAGTTCCCCTTCCCGGCCGGCATCGGTGGCAATGACAATGTTTTGGACATCCGGACGGGACATCAGCTTCTTGATTTGATGAAATTGTTTGCTCGTTTTCCGGATCACCACTTGTTTCAAGGGTTGGGGCAAAATCGGCAGATCTTCCATCCGCCAGACTTTGTACTTTTTGTCATAGGCTTCCGGTTCCGCCAATGTGACAAGATGGCCGAATGCCCATGTCACGATATATTTGTCTCCTTCCATAAAGCCATTTCCTTTTTTGCGGCAACCGAGGACACGGGCAAGATCCCGGCCGACGGAAGGTTTTTCTGCAAGTACCACTGATTTTTTCATCTTGACTCTTTACATCCTTTCAATCCACGCAAAAAAGTTTACCAATCTCACTCTACCACTGTTTTCGGCAGAGTACCAGTTTGCATCCCCCTTTTTGGAAAACGGGCAAAAAAAAATAAGCCTGTCAATCCCATGCAGGCTTAAGGTTCATCCCGCCGGTGGACATCGCGGGCTGTCCGGATTCCGGATTCAATCGCCCCCTGGATCCATGTTCTCGTGTAGGAAGCATGTTCCCCTGCAAAGTACACCCTTCCTTCCGGCGCGATAACGGCCGGGAACAATTCGCTTTCCTGTTCCGGTTTAAACATTGAGAATCCACCGTTGGTATGCGGATATTTTTGCCAACTGAAGGAAGCGCCCGTCACGACATGGTTTTCGATCGAGGGGCCGAAAACTTTCATCAGCTCATCCATGTATTCTTTGATTTGTTGATCCAGGGACAATCCGTCCCAAATCAATGCATGATCCTCCCATGTGTAACTGGCCAGCACCACGCCGGTGTCGCTGCCAAACCCATGGCTGGGGAAATAGGTGAAGCGGATCGGCTGGTCGGTGATCATTTTCCCGCCAAACAAACCCGCGTCTTCCCAAAACCGTTTGTTAAACTGGATTCCGATTTTGGTGGAAGCCACGTAATGCAATTGCCGGATCGCCTTCCATTTGGCATGCGAAAAAGAATCGTACGGCTCGACGTCCACATATTGAAAAGCGGAAAAAGGAATCGTGATGATGGCGGCATCTCCGGTCACATGAACCATCTTGGAATTTTGATCCAGGGCATAAATGGTGACTTCCCGTTCGTTTTGCACAATCCGGGTCATCTTGTGCCGGAACAAAATGTTGGGCCGGAGTTGCGGCAAAAAAGCTTTCGGCAACTGATCCAACCCTCCGGCCACCTCATAAAAAGAAACATCCGGGCTTTCAAGAAGAATCAATTCACGCAATGCCTCAAGAAAAGACAATTCGGGAAGCCCTTCCAAATCCGCGAGCACCAGGATTTGTTCAATCGCGGCCGGCGACAGGGTCCAGCCCACCGGATTGTAACGGAAAAACGAATCGACGGAATATTTGTCAAATTCTTTGATCACTGTGATCCAACGCTGATCCGGGTCTTCTTCGATGAACTGAGTGATCGGGGAAACGGCCAGATTGAGCAAATCGCTGATGGTTTTCCCTTTTTCAAAGTCATTAACCGGGAACCTCAGGACATCCGGATTTCGTTCGTACTCTTTCAGCCGTACCAACACATTATTGACAAAAATCAGATCGTTGGGAGTGGAATTCACAAACGGCCGGAGCATCAGCCCGAATTTCCGGATATACTCCAATGTCAAATGATGGGTATTGGGAATGCGCATGGCTCCGGCCTCCATATACTCCCCGTTCTCAAACGGTGACCGGATTGTATACACTCTTCCTCCCACACGATCCGAAGATTCCAAAAGGATCACTTCATGCCCGGCTTCTTTCAGCAAAGAAGCAGCCACCAGTCCGGCCATTCCCGCTCCAACCACAATGATCCGTTTCGGTTGGGATGTCCGGCCGAGTCCTTTTTGGATGATGGAGATCATTTCTTCATTGGATAACGAGGGAATAAAAGGATTCATGATTTACCTCCAAGGACATAGAATACTATATCCTATGCATTTCCAGCCCTTTTAAGCATCGCGGTCCCCCGTTTTTCTCCATCCGGTCGGATTTACGCGAAAATATCGTAGGATTTAAATTTCCACACTGATTTTTTCTCTTCTTTGAAAACCTCCAAATCCCAACAGGGAATTTCAATCGTCTTCCCGTCTTCGGTCTGAATCCGGACCCGGGTGTGTTTCACTTTTTTGGCTTCACAACAAACCTCGGTTCTTTCCTCATTGCCGTCGCGTTTGACCGCGACATAAAAGTACATTTTTTGCATGTCTTCCAAAAATTTCTCCACTTCGCTTTCGGTTCCTTCGATGTTTAACTTCAACACGGTTCACTGTCCCCTTCCTTGGATTTTCCATGAAATGGTTGATGATTTGTCCGAAAATAGTATATAATTTACAAAAAATATTTGCAAATTTAACAAAAATGGTTATATTCATTCAATTATTCCTGATATTTCTAAATATACACGAAATATTTAAACAAACCCTCCGGATATTTGGTGCACCAAACCAAATAAACGGAATTCCCCCAAATATATCGACAAAACCGGACGGAAAATTTTTTGAGGTGAATGGAATGAAAGAACAAATCGATCGCGTGGCACTCGGGAGGTTTATCCGCCAGCAGCGGAAGAAACGAAAGCTCCGCCAGACGGACCTGACGGATGAAAAGTTGACCCAACCCGTTTTAAGCTCGATTGAAAACGGCAGAGGGCAAGTCAGCGTGGAAAAATTGGAATACGTCCTGAAAAAGCTGGGAGTGAAAGAAGACTTAACGTGTTTTTCCATGCAAAAGACAAAAGAAGAAAAGATCAATGAGACCATCCGGTTGCAGTTGACGGCCGTCGAAACGATCATCGATCTGATCAGCCCGGACCCGGGCCTGGCACGATTAAGGGAACTGAACATTCACGATGACCATCCGCTCTCTGTGTGGGCGCATTATTTGAAAGGCAAAGCTTACGCCGGGAAAAAGAAAGGGAAAAAAGCGCAGAAACATTTCACGGAGGCGATTTTGCGACTGGAACAACAATATCCGGAAATGGCTGAAAGCAACTTGCATTCCGCCAGCTACAACGGGTTAAGCCTGCTGGAGTACATGACGGACCAATACGGTACAGCACTCCGGTATGCCAAACAGGCACGGGAATGTTTTCAGGAAGAGGGGGAAAGAAGGTATTTAAAAGAAATCATTCTGGTCAATCAGGCCATTTATCTCGAAAAACTGAACCGCCTGGAAGAAGCGCAAAACACCCTGAATGAATTGAAAAAAGAGCAAGCCGGCTATCTCAGCAAAGAAGCACTCCTGTATCATTATGACGTCCGTTCTTCCATCTTGGCCAAAGCCCGGATGCATTCCATGGCCATCCAGTCGGCATTGAAAGGGATTGAGCTGGCTCGTGTGGACAAGATGGCGGATCGCCTGATGAAGTTTTGGGGAATGCTGGGCCGGATTTACATCGAATCCGGACAGCTTCATCAAGCGGAAATCTGTCTGGAAACGGCGCAACAGTTGGAAAAAAAGGTGCGCAAGGCGGGATTGTCCGCTTATCTTTACATACAGCTGGCCACGTTGCATGAAAAAAGGAAACAAGCGGAACCGGTCCGCAACTATTCCCTCAAGGCGCTTGCATCCAGCAGAAAAGCGGGCCTGATTTACCATGAATGCGAAGCCTTGATGCTCATGGCAAACAGCTTTTTTCTGCAAAACGAAAACCACAAAGCTTTTCAAACATTGAAGCAGGCACTCCAAATCGCGACACAGCATTCATTTTCCGACTTAACCGACCGGCTCCATCTTCTGATCGGCACGCATCTCGACAAACTGGGAGAACGCCATACCCATGCCTTTGCCTTGGATTTCCTCCATTCCCATGTCAAAAGCCGGGAGAAGAAAGAACCCCTGCCCGTGACCCTCCCCGCCGACTCCCCTTAAAACACGAATACCTCCCGGCTCATCCCCGGGAGGTGTTCTTCTTGGAATATCCGCAATGTTTGTCCATCGCCAAGTGAAAGGACATCCCCTTCATAACAGAGTATTTTTTCGTTGTGCGATAACATTATTCATTAGAAAAATTGCCCCCAACAACAGAATTGCGGTGGCGAATACCAAGGAAGAAGTATAACTGTTTGTTTTCTCCGCAAGGATCCCGGCACCGATCGGGCCGAGAATTTGACCCAATCCATAAATCGCAGTCATATAACCGATCACGCGACTGCTTTGTTGAGGATAAATCTCCCGCCCCATGGAAGTGGCAAGCGTGGTGATCCCCATAAAAGTCCCGCCAAACAGAAAAGCTCCCAAATAAATCCCGATGGCATCAGGGTAAATGGCAGGAAGAAGGACACCGACTGCTTGCAATAAATATGTAACCATCAGGGAAATTTGGTATCCCCAGCAATTCGCAATCCATGCCCAAAAAATACAGGAAGGGATTGCGGCAAGCCCTGCAATCATCCAGCTGACGGCGGGATTTTGAGACAAGGAAGGAATTTGCGCCGCCATTGCCACCAGAAAGGTTCCCGTCACGATATAACCCAAACCTTCACACCCATAAGCAGTCATCAGCCAAATGAATTGTTTTTTATTGTTCTGAACTTCCACAGCAGTTGGATGGGACTCCGATGACCCGGCTGATTCATTTCCTTCTGTCACACCAAACCACGAAACCAAACCCAACAGAATACTGAATACCATCAAACCGAGCCACGCTCCATCCCATTGCAACCATTGGACAAAATAAGGCACGAGCAAACCGCTGAAGAAGATCCCCCATCCAACCCCACCATAGAAAAAACCAGCCCAGCTCATTCGCTGTTGATTGGCCAGCCGATCCAAAACTATGCCTGAAATCAAGACGAGAAGCGGGGTATATGAAAACCGTCCAATTCCCATGGCAATCAGCAATGCAATGGTTCCCGAAGCCAAGGTGACAACCAGATTATTTTGTTTCATGACACATCGACTCTTCCTTCACAAAAGAGACAACGTTTTATCATCTCTTTCTAGTTTATGTGTAAACATTGAGTTCTCCGATATATAACGACAAACCACACAAAGATATTGATTAAAGATATATTCATTCTATTAAATCCATTAAATATATTCAATAATATAAATTTTATATATAAAACATTTCTTCTGTTAACACCAAAAATTATAATTGAATCCAATGCTCTCCCCGCCGATTCCCCTTAAAACACGAACACCTCCCGGCCTCAACCGGGGAGGTGTTCTTATTGGGATATCAGCAATGTTTGTCTTTATTACTATAACATATTTTCTACCTGTCCATCGTTTTAAATGATCCACATCCCAGCCTTTAACCTTGCACCTTTTCCTCCAATTTCCGCAACCGCTCTTCTCCCAACAGAACTCTCCCGCCTTCGCTCAGCACCAGCCCGATGCTGTCGCGGATGAGTTGATCCGCCAGGGAATCAAGCGGCGTGGTACTTTTGTTGATGAGGATAATGTCTGAACCGGTTTCATGGGCGATTTCCACCAACCCGGCAAAAGGATACACTTGCAAGGACGTGCCCATCACGAGAATCAGATCCGCTTGCTCCACTTCCCGGACCGCCTCATTCCAGGAAGCCGTGTCCAGCGGTTCCCCAAACAGCACAATCGGCGGCCGGAGAGGAGCCCGGCACTGCTCATCGGTACAATAATAAGCGCCTTCACGATACGAAGTGGCCGGATACGCTTTTCCGCAGCCGGAACAAACCAGATGGCGCATGTGCCCGTGAATCTCGATCACTTTTTGGCTTCCCGCCCGCTGATGGAAACCGTCAATGTTTTGCGTCAGGATCGCTTTCACCATGCCTTCTTTTTCCAGTTCAGCCAACACATAATGGCCGATATTGGGGTGATGTTTCAACAACTCTTCCACCCGCATCTGGTAAAACTCAAAAAAATCTTTCGTCCCGATGGCACCCGGGGTGGCAATTTCATTGGGATCCCTGCCGCTCCAAAGCCCGCCTTGCGAGCGGAAATCCGGAAGACCGCTTTCCGTGGACATCCCCGCCCCGGTCAAAACCACGAGATGTTTGGCATTTTGAACCTTTTTCACCCATTCTCTCATGCCCTTACCCTCCTTCTCCCATTCATGTTAAGACGATTTTGATCCGGAAACCAGTCTCGGCTTTATGAACAGATCCACCGGTTAACGCGGTTGATGATGTCTTGATATTTCGGTTTGCACTGAATCATCATCCGGCTGACCGGATGATGCTCTCCATATCGCTTTACCACATCCCGGACCCTTTCGTCCAAACTGACTTTTTCCCCTTGCGGCGAAGTTTGAACATCACAATATGTGACCAAGTCTGTAAACAGCCGGTCTTGCTCGTCCAACAGATCATGATTCAAAGAATAGGCCGGAAGCAAATCGCTTCTTTTTTCCTTTACCGTTTCATAAGCTTCCGAATGAAAAAGAACCGCGGCAATCACCGGCTTGTTAAAACCGGCCTTAAAAGCAAAACAAGCTCCGTCAAAGGGATGAAAGTTGGTTTTGTTTAACTTGGGACTATAACCGATATCATGGAGATAAGCGGCTTGAATCAGTTCTTTTTTCACTTCCTCATTGAAATTTAGCTTTGGCAAAATCTCTTTCATTAAACGGACAACGCCCAAGATATGATGATACCGGTTTTCTTCAGGAGAAAGAAAGTCTGCCAGTCTATCCGCATGAAACGGTTCGGGAGTTTTCCCGGACGATCTGAGAAGTTTCATCTTCACCAAAAATTTCCCCCTCATTCAAACCGCAATGATTGAAGAGCTTGCGGCCCGATCCCGTACCGGGCCAATGTTTTGACCGTGCTTTCGCCGGTTAATTGTTCTTCCTTCACCCCGAGCTGTAAAGCCACTTGGATCACATGTTCTTTGGACTTTCCCTCAATCTCCAGATACGGAGGAATACCCGGCCACTCGTCAATCTCCAGTCTCGCACCACCGAGCAAAAAACGGGTTCTCCGGTTTTCCTGATACCCCTTGGGACGATACCCCAATTTTCCGAGCAACCGGCCGGCCTCCTCGAAGCTGCTCACGGTGATCTCAATCTCTTCCGTTCCGCCGATCCCGTCATGGTGCACTTCTTTCACCGCCAGTGTGACTTCTTCGCCCGTATCGCGCAGGCGCATCCATTTGCTGTGGTCTCCCGGAGTGATCTCATAAACATAACGCCGCATCAAAAATTCGCCGGCCTTTTCCCCGCCTGCTTTGAAGATTCGTTCCATCATTTCGGCCGGATCGATTTCCAGGACTTTGGCTTCAAATTCAATGGCCATTTGGACTTTCCCCCTTCCTTTTTATTATAAAAGCACGGCGGCTGGATGTTTCGAGAAAGTGTGAACACTCCTGTCTTTATCCGCCGGACTGTTGTATATTCTTTGTAACAGCCTGAACAAGGGAGAATGGATATGACGAAGTGGACAAAAAAAGAGTTCGTCGATGAAGATTTCAGCCATCAACGCTTTCCCGCCGTATCCATGGAAGAATGCCATTTTCTCCGCTGCCGTTTCAGACAAACGTTTTTGAAGGAAATCAGCACAACCCGTTGCGTCTTTGAAGAATGCCATTTTGCCCATGCGATCCTGAACGGCTCCACACATCGCGGATCAGCCTTTTTCAATTGCCAATTTGAACACGCCCGGTTGTTTGCTTCGGTTTTTGAAAACTGCAAAATGACCGGATCTTCCTTCGGCGAGGCTGATTTCACCGGTGCTTCCATCCAAGGCGGAGACTGGTCTTACACCTTGCTTAGAAACCAGCATTTCAAGCGATGCGACCTTTCCGGAATCCGGTTCAAAGAGGCCGACTTATACGGTACGGAGTTTGAACAATGCAATTTTAAAGAGGCGGATTTATCTTATGCGAACATCCAAGGGGCTTCTTTCAAAGGATCCGATTTGAGAGGCGCCATTTTGGAAGGATTGGATCCGAAAAGCTCCAACCTAAAAGGAACCCGCATCGACCTTGCCCAAGCCATTCAACTGGCCCGCTCGTTTGGTGCCATCGTGGAGTAAATTTCCCCAATTAAAAAATCAACCCGGTGACGGTTGGTTTGCCACCAGGTTGATGAAAAGGATCCGGGCTTCAGATGGTAAACAGCAGGTACAAAGCGGTGCCCCACATAATGAAAGCCGACACTTTGTTCAACATGTTGATCACGCCGGCGGATTGATGAAACCTTCCCACTTGCTTTCCCACCCATGCCAGGGAAAAGAACCAGATCCAGGATACGGCGACACAGGCAAGTGTAAAAGCAAACTTTTCGGCACCGGTATAGGAAAGGGAACTGGTGCCGATCACCCCGATTGTATCCATGATGGCATGCGGATTGAGCAATGAAACGGAAACGGCAAAAGCGATTTGCTTTTTGGGGGAAAGCGATGATTTTTGCGGCTGATCCGGATCCGATCGACTTTTCCAAGTCACCCATCCCATATAGGTTAAAAAGAGGGTGCCCGCGAGGATCAGCATCAACTTGACCCAATATACGCCAAAAACCACAACCGATACGCCCAAAACAGCCAAAGAGATCAGGAGTGTGTCACAAACCGATGCAGTAATCACCACCGGCAAAGCCCGGAAAAACTTAGGTTGCGTAGCCCCCTGATTAAATACAAAAACATTCTGAACCCCGAGCGGCAAGATCAGCCCGAAAGACAAAATGATGCCATGAATTACGGCTTGAACCATTTTATACTGCTTTCCTTTCCGGATCACTTTCAGATTTCTGTTTCTTTAACAGAGTAATTTAATTCAGCAAACGCTAAAGAATCCCCTTCTTGAAATCTAAAATCATTTCGCAAAAAAGCATATCTCTTCAGCTGGATCACAAAATCCGTCTTCTGAAATCAGCGATCTTCTTTGGATTGTTTTTACCATTGGCCTTTTTTGTCGTTCTGAACGAGAAAAACGCCTCCTCAAAGAGAAGGCGTTTTTGGATTCAAGCCTCTTTCTTTCCGAAAAAGTGCTTCAGCGCATCATAGACTTGCCCTTTTTCCCGGATGACAAAGTGGGCAAAGCGCGGCACTTTCAAATGGCGATAGGCACTCATCAAGGTGGAATGCCGGTTATATTGGTTGACTTCCCCGTAGCCAAACATATTGGAACGTTTGAGAATTTCGCGCACCAATTGGACGCAGCGTTCATTGTCCGAACTTAAATTGTCTCCATCGGAGAAATGGAACGGGTAAATGTTATACCGGTCATGCGGATAGCGGGAATCAATGATTTCCAGAGCTTTCCGGTAGGCCGAGGAACAAATGGTTCCGCCGCTTTCTCCTTTGGTGAAAAATTGTTCTTCGCTCACTTCCTTGGCTTCCGTGTGATGAGCGATGAACACAATCTCGACATTTTCGTACTTGGTGCGAAGGAAACGGGTCATCCAGAAAAAGAAACTGCGGGCAATATATTTTTCAAAAACCCCCATCGATCCGCTGGTGTCCATCATGGCAATCACGACCGCATTGGAATGCGGCACGACGATGTCTTCCCATGTTTTAAAGCGGAGATCATCGACGGAAATTTGGGTTTTTTTGCTTCCTTTCAGTGCGTTTCGTTTAATGGCCGCCAGCAACGTGCGTTTTTTATCGATGTTTCCCATCAATCCTTTTTTGCGCACATCATTGAAGCGGATGTCATCCACCGACATATCCTGGCTTTCTTTGCTCTCCAGGTGCGGCAGTTCCAACTCGGAAAACAACATTCCTTCCAATTCTTCCACGGAGACTTCGGCTTCATAATAATCGTGCCCTGCTTGATCGCCGGCTCCCTGTCCTTTTCCCGGCCCCTGATTGCCGGAACCGGGTTCTTTCCCCAACACATCTCCCACCTTGCTGTCCCCATTTCCTTGTCCCACGTGCTTCCCTTTGTTGTAGTTAAAGCGGAAACGGTATTCTTCAATGGAGCGAACCGGGATTTTCACGATCTGTTTCCCGTCCGACATAATGATGCTTTCTTCACTGATTAAATCCGGCAGGTTTTTTCGGATCGCTTCTTTCACTTTTTCCTGGTGCCGCATTTGGTCCTGATATCCTTTGCGGTGAAGGGACCAGTCTTCCTCAGAGACAATAAACGGGGGGTGCGCCATGGGTTTCACCTCCCTGAAAATAAAGCCCTTTAGACTGTTGCGGCAAGGACTCTCTTTCCGACAGAAGAATCCTTGCCGCAATTTTTTGACCGTCAGCGGTTTAACAAACTGCCCACGTATCTTAAAAGCTCATTGGCACTGGCAGGCGTATATCCGTATTCGGTCACCAGCCGGTTAATCACTTCATTGATTTTTTTCAATTGGTTTTCATCCGGGTTTTTGGTGGATGTCGTGATTTTCACCACGTCCTTGAGATCGGCAAACAATTTTTTCTGGATCGCTTCACGCAGGCGGGGATGCTGTTTATAATCAAACTTTTTCCCTTTGCGCGCATAAGCCGAAATGCGAATCAAAATCTCTTCGCGGAACGCTTTTTTGGCATTTTCCGAGATGCCGATTGGCTCTTCAATGGAGCGCATCAACTTTTCATCCGGCTCCAGTTCTTCCCCGGTGATTGGATCGCGGATTTTGTTCCAGTTGCAATAAGCTTCCACATTATCCAGATAATTTTCCATCAGGGTTTCCGCCGACTCTTCATAAGAGTAGACAAACGCTTTTTGCACTTCTTTTTTGGCGATTTCGTCGTATTCTTTCCGGGCGATGGAAATGAAATGGAGGTATTTCTCGCGCTGCTCGGGAGTAATGGAAGGATGTTGGTCCAAACCGTCTTTGAGGGAACGAAGAATATCCAAAGCGTTGATAAAATTGGTTTCCGTCTTGATGAGTGCACTGGAGATCCGGTTGATGACATAGCGGGGATCGATGCCGGACATGCCTTCATCGAGGTGTTCATTGCGCAATTCATCCACGTCGATGTCTTTGGATCCTTCGACCACTTCCCCATCATACAGGCGCATTTTCGTCAAAAGATCCACTTTTTTCGATTCTTTCAACCGGGTCAGAATGGAAAAGATCGCTGCGGCTCTGAGCGAGTGGGGAGCAATATGGATGTGGGCCAGGTCACTTTGTCCAATTAATTTTTTATAAATTCTTTCTTCTTCCGTCACGCTTAAATTATACGGAATGGGCATCACGATGATCCGTGATTGCAACGCTTCATTTTTCTTATTGGCAATAAACGCTTTGTACTCGGCTTCATTGGTGTGGGCGACAATCACTTCATCCGCGGAGATCAATGCAAAACGACCGGCTTTGAAATTGCCTTCCTGGGTCAGTGATAACAAGTTCCACAGAAACTTCTCATCACACTTGAGCATTTCCTGGAACTCCATCAACCCGCGGTTGGCTTTGTTCAGCTCGCCGTCAAACCGGTAAGCGCGCGGATCGGACTCCGAACCGTATTCAGTGATGGTGGAAAAGTCAATGCTTCCCGTCAAATCGGCGATATCTTGTGATTTGGGGTCCGACGGGCTGAACGTTCCAATTCCGACCCGTTCATCCTCGGACAGGATGATCCGTTTCACGGGAACGTCTTCAATCCGTCCGTTGAATTCTTCCTTCAGCCGGAACCGGCAAGACGGGCAAAGTTTCCCTTCGATCTTCACGCCAAACTCTTGTTCAAATTCGGGCCTCAACTCCTCGGGAATCAAGTTGAGCGGTTGTTCATGCATCGGGCATCCTTTGATCGCGTAAACGGCCCCTTCGTCGGTCATGGAGTACTTCTCCAACCCTTTTTTCAACAGCGTCACAATGGTGGACTTTCCTCCACTGACCGGTCCCATCAACAGTAGGACCCGTTTTCTGACATCCAAGCGCCGGGCGGCGGAGTGAAAATACTCTTCGACCAAGCGGGTGATGGCCTGATCCAGCCCGAACAGCTCTTTGGTGAAGAAATGGTATTTTTTATTTCCTTGTGAATCGGTTGAAACACCGTCTTTTATAATCATATCGTAAACTCGGGAATGAGCGGTTTGAGCCACGCGGGGATTTTTCTTCACGATGTCCAGATAGTCAATGAAGGTTCCTTCCCATTCCAAGCTCTTCTCGCGGTTGCGATACTCCTCAAGGCGTCTGAGGAAATGATCCATGGAAAGCCTCCTCTCTAAACTTTCAAACCAAACCGTTGACTTTTCAAATCCCTGGTGACTAACAATCTGAAAAAGGAAAAGAGACTAAGGCATGATTTTCTATCATATATATGCGCTATTTAGAAAGTTGTTACTTCTATTTTATCAGAATTTAAAGGAAAAAGATAGAAAAACCTCAGGAAAAATCTGAGGTTTTTCAAAAATCTTCAGCGGATGGATGGCTCAAAATCTCTTTTTTCAAATACGCCCGTTTGCTGTTGGATCGATTCCAACAAGCTTTGAAGATCCCCGGCATCATCAACCGGATACGTCGGTTTGCCCCGGTCGATTTGGCATTCGGATTTTAAATAGAATGTTTTCATCCCCGTGGTGGAAGCCACCATGTCTTCCTGCATATCGTTGCCGATCATGACACATTCTTCCGGCCGGACTCCGATCCGCGCGGCAACTTCCAGATAATATTCCGGATTGGGTTTGCAATAGTGGGCCTCTTCATACACGGTCACCCATTGAAAGGGAAGATCATCGATTCCGGCCCATTTCAACCGCTCCATGATCGCGGCCTTCGGGAATACCGGATTGGTTGCCACCACGACTTTATACCCTTGATCCACCGCGGCTTGTACCACTTTCCGGGACAAAGGACTCACCTTTGTATATTTGGAAAGTTTCGGGAAATCTTGTTCATAAAATTGATTGAATAAAGGCCAGATGATTTCCCGGTCCAGCCCGGAACGTTTGAGAAACTCCCGTTCAAAAATTTGTTCGTTGGTCCTTGTCCCGTCCCCGCTTTTCATCATGGCTTCTGTCGCTTCCCAAATGGTTTGGATCAGCTGATCGGGTGCGATCAGATGCTTCACCTTTCCCGCCAGTTCTTTCAAGTAAATGCGCACGAAAGACTCCGTGTCAAGCGGCAGAAGCGTGCCGTCCAAATCAAACAAACATGCTTTGATCATAAGGTGTCCCTCTTTCTGTGTGAATCTCCGTCAGACTAGGTTCTTAAAACCGATTTGCCTCAATCCTTCATACAAAACGATGGCAACGGAGTTCGATAAATTTAACGAACGGGAGACTGGCCGCATGGGAATCCGGATCATGGTATCCTTGTGCGCCTCCCAAATTTCAGGTGCCAATCCTTTGGTTTCTTTGCCGAAAACAAAAAAATCATTTTCCCGGTAAACCGGTTCGGTATAATGTTTTTTCGCAAAGGTTTCCACACAAAAAAAGCGCCCGTCCGGGTACTTTTCCTTCAATTCGTCAAAGGAATCATGATATTCGATATCCAGTTCATGCCAATAATCGAGACCGGCCCGTTTTAATTTGCTGTCATCGATCTCAAACCCCAACGGACGAACCAAATGCAATTTCGCCCCGGTCACCGAACAAGTGCGGGCAATGTTTCCTGTATTTTGCGGAATTTCCGGTTCAACCAGCACGATATGAAACGGCACAGTTTCATCACTTCCATCTGTCCAAACTTCCTGTCTATTTTACCCGAAAAAGAAAATCCGCTTCAACTTATCCTATTCAATGTGGAAAAACACATAACGGGTCTGTGGTGTCCAGGCGGGGGAATCACGATACTCCCAACGGCGATGCAGGCTGTTTTGGGTATGCGCATTGACCAGAGGCTGTCCGTCTGCATCAAACGCCGTTACAATCGTATTGTGATTGAAACGCCCGTCTCCTTCCCAATCATAACAAATCACATCCCCCAATAAAAGCTCCCCGGCCGAGCCGACCATCCGGCATCTGCCCGTGGAACCCCCTTTTTTCAAAAACTGATACAAACTGTGGGCCACCGCCCAGCTGAAACTCCATTGGTGGTTCCCGTGATCTCTCCGGTACCACCATCCTTGGTTCCTGCTCCCGAAAACCATGGGCATTCCACCTGCATACAGGCACTGGGAAACAAAGTTGGTACAATCATCGTCAAAAAGCAGATATGCAGGATGATGGCCGTTCCAGTAGCGATTGGCATAAGCTACAGCCCGTTGCCGGTTGTAAACCATGCTCGTCATCCACAACGCTCCTTCATCGGTTTTACAAACATCCTATGAAGCCGGCAACGGGATCATTCCCTATTTAAAGCTGCCCACCCAAACCTCCCCCACTTTGATACTGTAAATGGTTTCTTTCTTTCCTTCGCACAAGTGAAGCTCGGTCTGCTGATAAACTTTGCCCAAAATTTTTTTGATCTCTTGGGAAGCGAGGGCGCTTTTTTTTAAATCACTTTTTGTAAACACATCGCTTTCGATATGGAGATTCCAATCCAGTTGCTCCAATCGCGCCTTCAACCGGGGAAAACAATTGCCGGGAAAAGGTTTCGGATCCGGATCGGGGTCAAACATCCCCCACGGCGGACGGGATTCACCCGTCGAGACGACAATTTGCGACTCCGTCATGTAGGGAAGGAAAAGCCACAGCTGCAATTCACAATCTTTCCGGGCTTGCTGCAGTTTTTGCTGCCAGTATTCACTGACGTCCAGCAATGCTTCCAAAAATAATTGTTGATACCACAAAGGGAGCTTTCTTCTCTTTAATGCATGCAACGGGGGAACGCGCTCGTTTTCTTCCAATTCCCGAAGGTGTAATGCCATCGCCGCTTGTTTCCAATGCTCGATTTTCCGGATTTGTCTTTTCCAGCCCCGGATCTTTTTCTTTTTTTTCCTGTGTTGTAAAATCATATGAATTCCCCCATTCAAAAAGAAAAACGGATGTTTCCATCCGCAGGATCCGTGTTTTTTTTGTTTATGGTTTTAACCAACCTTCCAGCGTCAGCAGGTATTCTTTAATATGGAGGCCGCCTCCGTATCCGACCAGCGAACCGTTTGAACCGATGACCCGGTGACAAGGGATGACGATGGACAACGGATTTTTATTGTTGGCACCGCCCACCGCCCGGACTGCTTTCGGCGACCCGATGGCGGACGCGATCTCTTTGTAAGTCCGGACTTCGCCGTAGGGAATGGTGGAAAGCTGCCGCCAAACCCTTTTTTGAAACGGGGTTCCGTACAAATCAAACGGGATCTCAAAGGTCTTCCGGGTTCCCTGAAAATATTCATCGATTTCGTCCATATACGGGAGCAATGCCTGCTCGTTCTTCTCCAGCGTGTAATGGCGAAACCAATGATTCAACCAGATCTCGGCTCCCAAAACGGGATCGTTTTGTTTGCAAAAGTCCAAGTAAATGAGTCCCCGCTGATTCGCCAACAGGGTGATCAAACCGACCGGACTTTCCATATGACTCCAAACCAAATGTTGCGTCCCTGAGGCCATGAAATAAACCTCCCATCCGGGATTTCGTCACTTGACAAAAAACATCTTCAGATTATAGACGAATCGATTTGCAAAATGTTGCAAGAAAATAAATTCATATGCAAAGGGATGCTGCCGTCATCAAAAAGGAATACCCACCATCGCATCTTCCGGATGATTGAAACCGGAGATCCTTAAAAGTCTGTTTCGTATACATTATTCTCTCGTGTTTAGAATGAATTCTCTTTATCTGCAAAAACTCCTCTTTCAAGAAACAACCGGGTTCCCGGCAAAGAATTCCAGGCCTTTGTCAATTTCCCGCAAAACTTCCGGATCGGTTTCTTTTTCTTTGGCTCCAAGTAATGCTTCTTTCGCTTCCTCTCCCCCGATTTTGCCCAACGCCCATGCTGCCGTTCCCCGGATCACCGGTCGCGGGTCTTCCCGAAGCAACCGGATAAGATCGGGAACGGCGGAACGATCCCTGAAGTGGGCCAAAGCCAAAATCGCATTTCGTTGGATCGGTTTTTTCCCCCGCCATGAACCGGCCATCGATCCGTACGTTTCCTTAAACTCCCGGTTGCTGATGGAAAGCAGCGGCTTCAAAAGCGGCTTCACTTTTTCCGGATCCGGGCGGAATTCCTGTTGATGGTCAAAATCGATCTTCCGGTTTTTCGGGCAGACGATTTGGCAGGTATCGCACCCGTAAAGACGGTTTCCGATTTTCCCCCTGTATTCATCCGGCAAAAAACCTTTCGTCTGGGTGAGATAAGCAATGCAGGATTGGGCATTCAGTTGCCCCGGTTGCACCAGCGCCCCGGTCGGGCAGGCATCGAGGCAAAGTGTGCAATCGCCGCATCCATCCGTCACCGGTTCATCCGGTGGGAGGTACACATCGGTGATCATTTCCCCCAAGTAAACCCAGGAACCAAATTCTTCCGTGATGATCGCGGTGTTTTTTCCGCTCCAGCCGATGCCTGCTCTTTCTGCCACGGCCCGGTCCGACAACGCGCCGGTATCCACCATGATCATGGTCCGCGCTTCGGGCACCCATTCTTTGAATGCCGCTTCCAATTGGCGGAGCCGTTCTTTTAACACATCATGGTAGTCCTGCCCCCAGGAAGCCCGGCAAAAGTACCCCCGATAAGCCCCTTCTTCCGAACGCGGGGCATTTTTTAGCCGGGAGGGATAACTCAGGGCAATGGCAATGATTGTTTTTGCTTGAGGAAGAGAGCGACCGGGATCCACCCGTTTTTCGATGTCCGGCTCTTCAAAACCGGATGCATATCCTTTTTCCCGGCTCTCCTTCAGTCTCTCCTTGAGCTCTGTAAACGGATCGGCGCTGGCAAACCCGATTTTGTCGATTCCGATTTCCTTTGCTTTTTCCTTCAACCGTTGCTTCAATTCCTCTGCATTCACCTTTCTCACCCCCTTTTTAACCTGTTATTATATCACTGTTATCTATCCATTTGATCCATCAGTTTATTCCATCACTTGGGTACAGCCGCACGGGCCAGTTCATCGCAGCGATTGTTCCACGTCACATTGCTGTGCCCTTTGACTTTGACAAACTCCACGTCATGCTTTTCCATCAGCGCAAGCAATTTTTTCCACAGATCTTGATTTTCCACCGGTTTTTTCCCGGATGTCATCCAACCGTTTTTTGCCCATTTCTCATACCATTTTTGTTGTATGCAGTTGACAATGTATGCACTGTCTGAATGCACTTTGACACGGCAAGGTTCTTTCAGCCGGGATAACGCCTCAATGACGGCGGTCAGCTCCATCCGGTTATTGGTGGTCACTTCCTCGCCACCGGAAATTTCCTTATGGTGTTCTTTATACATCAATACGGCCGCCCATCCCCCCGGGCCGGGATTGTGGGAACAGGCCCCATCGGTATAGACAATCACTTCTTTCAACGCCCATTCTCTCCTTTGACCGCCAGCGTCCGCATCCGGTTGACGGCCGCTGCAATTTCGTATTTGCGGGGAAGTGCCAAATCTCCGGGATGCCCGCGGAACGGGGAAATCCAGTCCAATCCTTTTTCCTTGATTTCCGATTCGATTTCCTCCAGCAATTGCCGCAATGATTTCCTGCCATCCGCGCGCTTTCCGAGCAAACGCAAAATTTGGGCGATGGCGCGGGTTTGGCTGGGATCGACCAACTGTTCCAAGCAGGTCAGATCAATCGTGCCGGAACCCAAAAGAATGCTTTTCAATCCTTTGGCTTCCGCCTTTTCTTTCCGACCCTTTCTTGCATCGAAACTTTTGGCAACCGGATTGCGGTGGGAAATCTCCCCGAAGGACTCGCCGCCTTCCAGTGCTCTTCCCGATTGATGGACACCGGCAATCTCTTTGGCCTGACGGGTCACATCATACGGCAGGTAATGATCCATCATGATCACATAATCCGCCACATCGAAATAATCCCCGGATCCGCCCAGGACCAAAATGGTGGACACCCCGTTTTCTTCATAAAGCTGGCGCACTTTGTCAATGAACGGGGTGATCGGTTCTTTTCCTTTGGCCACTAGGGACTGCATCCGTGCATCCCGGATCATAAAGTTGGTGGCACTGGTATCTTCATCCACCAACAGGCAGGTGCTTCCCATTTCCAGGCTTTCCATGATGTTGGCCGCTTGGGAAGTGCTTCCGCTGGCATCTTCAGTGGAGAATTGATCCGTGTCTTTGCCCAGAGGCAGCCGGCTGATAAACGGGGAAATGTTCACCTTTTCCACCCGGCGTCCGTCTTCGGCCCGAATCTTGACGGCATCTTCCACGGTGATCACATATTCCCTTCCGTCTCCGGCAACATGGTTGTACACCCCGCGCTCAATGGCCTTGAGCAAGGTGCTTTTTCCGTGATATCCCCCTCCCACGATGAGGGTGATGCCTTCGGGAATCGCCATGCCGGAAATCGGCTCGCCGTGCGGCACCGGTATCACCGCTTGCAATGACTCCGGTGAGCGGAACGGAACCACTTGTCCGCTTTTTAAGGGGCGGTTGCTGATCCCGCTTTCACGCGGCAAAACCGCTCCATCCGCCACAAACGCAACCCACCCGTTTTCTTTCAGCGCTTTGCGGATCGCCTGCTGGTTGTCTGTCAGTTTCATCCGGTCTTCAATCTGTTTTTTGTCCGTCTCTGACAGCTTCATTTCACGGACAATCCGGGGCAGGAAATCAAGCAGCATTTGTTCCGCCTGCCTGCCTAAAACCGTTCGTCCCCGGGCCGGCAATCCGATATGTATCCGGGCTTCCATATATTCCGGTTCCACCACCACGGCCGTTCTCTCCAAAATTTCCTGTCCCGGCCGATCCATGGTCATCAATCCGCTTTTGCCCGTTCCGGAAGCTTTAAACGAATACTTGCCCAACTCACGCGACCATTTCCGGGCCAACCAGTCTTCCAATGCCACTTTTCTCTCCCGTGTTTGAATCCAGGACAGATCGACGGGAACCTCTTTCCGCTCCAATCGCACCCGCACTCGGGACGGAGTGGCAAAAGGATCTCCCTGAACATAATCGATAAATAATTGAAAATCCGGAAATTGATACGTTCCTTGCAAGTCTTTGTAGGCTTTGTACCCTTTTCCGTCAATGCGTTTTAAAATTTGGCACAACTGTTTCATTGCGGTTCACCATCCTCATGCTCGTCCTGTCTTGAAACGTTATTTAACAGTTTTTTGTATACATCCCGGATCTGCTTGAAATCTTCCCAAGACTCCCTTTTGGCACTCGGGTTCCGGAGCAGATAGGCCGGATGATAGGTTGGCATGAAAAGCACCCCTTTGCGCCGGACCCATTTCCCCCTGACGCGGGTGATCCGGGCAGACGGGTCAATCAGAGCCCGGGTGGGTGCTGCACCTAACGTAACAATTATTTTTGGACGAATCAATACAAATTGTTGCCGTAAAATGGAAATACATGTATTCATTTCTTCATCCCGGGGCGTCCGGTTTCCCGGGGGACGACATTTGACAATATTCGTGATAAATATTTCTTGACGGGGAATTTCTGCCGCTTCTAAAATTTTATTCAACAGTTGTCCCGCTTTGCCGACGAAAGGGCGGCCTTGGCGATCCTCATCGGCACCCGGTCCTTCACCGACAATCATCAAAAGCGAACGGGGATTTCCTTCTCCCATCACTACTTGGGTTCTCCTTTGGTGTAAAGGACACATGGTGCACTGCTCATATCTTTTCGCCAATGTCTCAAGGTCCATTCTCTTCTCTCCCTTTTCTTCCGGTTTCTCCTCTGTCAAGAAATATGTTATACTCTTAGGAATTCCATTTCAAAAGCTTTAACAAAAACTCAACCTCCTGTTGATCTTTCTGCTTTATTCTGGGAATAGCAAAGGAGTTGAAAATCATTGGAACGATTACCTTATCCTTTTTTTGTCTCAGATATTGACGGCACCCTGCTTGACGATAAAAGACAAATTTCCAAAGCCAATAAAAATGCCATCACTTCCTTCCAGAAATCAGGGGGCGTTTTCACCCTCGCCACCGGAAGAACATACTTGGAAGCCAAACGGTTTATTGAAGAATTGGAGATTCAGGTCCCTGTCATTTTGTGCAACGGCGCCGCCATGTACGATCCGGTTTCCAACAAACAAATCCCGGTCAAAACCTTTGAGCGCCAAATGATTCTCCAACTGTTGGAAGAATGGAAGAAAACCATTCCGCCCCAAGTGGACATTTTTGTCTACGGGTTGGACCGGGTTTACGGGACCAAAATCGGGTATGTGACCCAAGCCAGCATCGACGAAGGATTTGAACCGGAAATCATCTCTTCTTTTGACAAATTGCCGGACATTCCATATTTAAAATTGGTGGCGATCGCCGAAAAAGAAGAGATGAAGTCCATGCTTGACTGGTCCAAACAACGGGCGGATGCATTCCCGCTGGATTGCATTTTGTCTTCGGATGAATACTTTGAAATCCTGCCTTCCGGAATCTCAAAAGGAAATGCCGTGTTGCGACTGTTGGAAAGCATTCACCTCCAAGCCGGTCAAGCCGCCGCCATCGGAGATCACTTGAATGACTTGTCCATGCTGGAAATCGTCGGTTTGCCGGCCGCTGTGGCCAACGCCCATCCGCTCGTGTTGCAACAAGCCGCGGTCCATGTGCCGCCGCATCACCAGGACGGGGTGCAACATTTCATCCAACACCATTTGCTTCCCAACAAAGCCAAAGCATCGTTATAGAAAAGAGAGACGACAGGCTGACACGGAAATCCTGTCGTCTCTCTTTTGGTTTCAATTCTTTAACGCGAAAACGGTTTGTTCCCAAACGGGACAATCCGGTATTCATCCAGAAAAGCTTGCATTTTGCCAACCTCCTGAGGGGTGACGGCCACGGCGATATAGCCGTCCGGCCTGACAAGAAAAACCGAGTTTTTCTGAATGCCCGACCGGCCCACGTCCGGCGTCCATTTCACTTCATGCAAAGCCAATGCGTTCTTTTCTGCAAACTTTCGCAGGGACGGGGTGGTTTCGCCATAAAGATGAAGTTGCCAATCCACTGATTGCAATGGCTTAAAATTGTCCCCGCCGTCGGTTTGCACCCATGGCAAACGGTCGCCACCATGGATGGTTCCGATTTTTCCGGCGCTGAGCAAACTGCCCCGATAATGGATTTGTGTTTGGGACATGGTTTTAAAAAGCTTTTCTCTGACCCCCGGAAATTTTACCAGTTTGGGCAGGATATGCGGGATGATCACTTCTTTGTAAATGGCAGAAGCCAGGCCTTTTCCTTCGATCACCTGAACCAATCCCTTAAAGAGACGGTCCGTGGTGGCGACCAAGGTTTTGGCAAAGCTCAACCGCTCCTCTTCATACGAATCCAAAATCCGTTCGGCCGCTTTCTTTTGCAAAACCGCGGCAATCTTCCATCCCAAGTTCATCGCATCCCCGATGCCGGTGTTCATGCCTTGTCCCCCTGCCGGACTGTGAATATGCCCCGCATCCCCGGTCAAAAAAACCCGGCCGACGCGAAACTTTTCACTGACACGGTGATGGACTTTGTAAGAAGAGTACCAGTTGACTTCTTCGATTTTTACCGGCACCATTTTCTCAATATACGGAATCAGGGGATCCAATGCAGAAGGAATGCCCCGGCTTAAAATTTCTTTATCGCGGAGCGTGAGTGCCAGGCAAAACTCTTTGTCTGAAAATGCAGGGCCCATTCCCGGCAAAGGATGTTTGGTTTTGACATCTGCCACAAAAAAGACTTGCTCGTAAGTTCCGCCCGGAAAGCCGAGTCCCAACGCTTTTCGCACCGTGCTGTGCGCTCCGTCACACCCGCACACATAATCATAAAAAAGCTCCTCTTCGCCCCCTTGTCTTTGGATGGTGACATGAACCCGGCCATCCGTTTCCTTTAAATCCAACAGCCCGGTTTCCCATTCGACCATGACGCCTTTGGCTTGCAAATATTCGATTAATATGGCTTCATGCTCATCTTGAGCGAGGCTTAAGAGATAAGGATAAGGACTGATGTGTTCCGCCAGTTTCTCGCCCAATTCCACCCGGGATACCCGTTTGGCATCTTTAAAAATTTGTAACGCGGTCGCCTTGATGCCGGCTTCGATCAACCGGTCCGCCAGACCGAACTGGCTGTATAATTCCAAAGTTCTGGCATGAACCGCCATGGCTCTGGAAAGCGTGCCCGGCCCCCGGTTTTTATCAATGATCCGAAAAGGAATCCCTTGTTTTTGAAGCGCAACGGCCAGTGCCAAGCCGGTGGGGCCGGCACCGACAATGAGGACTTGGGGTTTCATTCCTTTCCCTTCTTTCCGCTTAAGATCGACCAATCCGCTTGTCACGACGCTTTTTACTTCCTGTATAATAAACAACAGGTTGTTCATTTTCATTATAATTTTGGGATTTTATCCGTAACAATAATCAAAACGGCGGAACCTGTCGCTTATGGAACACTTTTTGACTCCGTGTCGTCCAAAAAGCAAAGGAGGAACCCGATGCGAAAAAATCAAGCGGATCTGCGTGTCGTCCGAACGCGGAAAATGATTAAAGAGGCATTTGTGGAATTGATGGAGGAAAAAGGCTTCGACGCCATCACCGTGAAAGACATCGCCACGAGAGCCGGCATCAACCGGGGGACCTTTTATGCACACTATCAGGATAAATTTGATCTCATGGACAAATACCAGGAAGAAATCCTGACGGAGATCACAGAGATTGCCAAGCGCAATCTGCCGAATACCCTTTCCGAAATCAATGCTTCATCCCCCACTTTAAAACCGGTGAGCACAGTTGTTTCCATTTTGGAATATATTGATCAAAATCACCGGTTTATGAAAACGTTGTTGGGCCCCAAAGGAGACTTGGCGTTTCAAAACCGATTGAAAAAATTCATGTGGAATGCACTCATCAAAAACAATCCAAACTCTGTCTTAAAAGAAGAAAATTTGCTGGTTCCGGGACATTACCTGGTGTCTTATATTGCTTCCGCCCATATCGGAGTGGTTCAACAATGGTTAAACAGCGGCAGGAAAGAATCCCCGGAGGAAATGGCGCGCATCTTATCCACCATCACTGTGAACGGGCCTTTTTTTGCCGCCGGTTTAAAAAAAGCTTGACCTTCCGGAACCTTCCTTTTCCAAGCAAATAAAAAGCGCAGGTCCTCTCCTCAAGACCTGCGCACATACCATGAATCCGTCCAGATATCGTTGGTCGGGACGACAGGATTCGAACCTGCGACCCCCTGGTCCCAAACCAGGTGCTCTACCAAGCTGAGCCACGTCCCGCTGACTGGTCGGGATGACAGGATTCGAACCTGCGACCCCCTGGTCCCAAACCAGGTGCTCTGCCAAGCTGAGCCACATCCCGATAATTCGGTTATTTTATGAACTTAATTTTCAAACGACGAGGTCCATTTTAACATGCCATCCTTTCCAATGTCAATCCAATTCTTTCTGTCCGGATGCCGGAACGGTTGCCTTCAAAATGCAAAAAGACGTTCACGGAAGCATCCGTGTGAACGTCTCAAAAAAATCCTTTCTCTTATGATTTGGAATCATCTTTGTACCATTTGCTTTCCGTGGTGGGATCATTGATAATCCCAAGCGCCACCAGAATGGCGATAATCAGATCCACAATCGTGTTCCCCTCAGGGAGCCCCAAGTCAAAACCGGCATACCGTAGCCCTCCGGCAACAAATGCCAACAATGATAACCAGAAACCATAGTTGCGAAACCGAGTCAACCAATCCATCCCGATTCGCCCCCATTCCCTGAATGTAAGCCGGCTGAAAAGCCAGCTTCAGCATCATCATATGCAGGGAAAAGAAAAACATTTTCTGATCAATACCCATTCGGTAAAAAAAGACGTCCGTCCAAGATCCACCGGAATCCCTCCGCGGGCGCCAACTAACTTCAGCCCGGATCATCAAACAAAAAAACGGCTTCCTGATGCAGGAAACCGTTTCGCTTTGGTGCCGAAGGTGGGAGTCGAACCCACACTCCATAAAGGAACACGATTTTGAGTCGTGCGCGTCTGCCAATTCCGCCACTTCGGCATGATGGGTGATGGATTGAAAAATTTCAATCTCGCTTGGAACGATTTTTATTATATACACTTTATTCTCGAATGTCAAATAAAATTTTTAGAGAATCCCGGACACCAACCGAAGATCCACAAACCGCGAAAAACCCGGATAAACAGCGGGTTTCGGCCCACCCTTCCGGTTCGTCCCCAACCGGCTCCGGCTATTTACGCAATATTAAAAATATATTTTTTGGGCAGTGTCACCTCATGCCGTTCCGTCACCGGGCAGACGCTTTATTCAGCTTTTCCGCAAGGTGGTGCAAAGCTTCATCATCGCCATATTCGACCGGATAGACTTGGCGATCGTTGTTGTAGTAAGTGGCGACTCTTGACTGATCGTAATATGGATATTGCTTCCACAACCAGTTCATGTTTTCGATAATATCGCGTTTATGCCCTGCGCACCAAACGCCGGCATGATACAAACCGACCTTTTGCTCATAAAATTGTTCCCGATTCAGTTCCCCGCTAATCCTCTTGACGTAAAAATCAACAGACCGCGGCGGAAATCCCAACGCAAGACCCAACATGCGATGAAACGCTTCGCTGTCGCGGGAAAGGTTTTTGACTTCTTTGGCAAAACCGTCATGCGCCGGCTCATCCCGGAAGAAAATGTCATAGCCGGGATGAACCGAATAGCGCGGGAACTTTTCGAGTTTTTTCAATAGATCGGGCGACACTCGGGACAAGCATTCATAGCACGACGGCTTGATCCCCGCAAGAAAACTTTCAGCCGGCATCCATCCATGAACGATCCCCCCCGGTTAGTTTGGCTTTCTGCAGACGGTACCATCGTTACGATGCATTTCATAGTCGAAACCATTTAAAATGCAGCGCTTGTCGAGACGGCGTTGTCTCACATGAGCAGGCACCCGAAAGGCCTGCTCATGTTTTTCTGGTCCAGATTAACAATCAACGACCAACAAGGTATGCGGATGTTGAGACCGATATTCCTCTTTCCACCCAAGATTGATCTTCTCCCATGTCTTTCCGACGTCGACAGACCGGAAAAGCCCCAAATTGTTCAACGCGTAAAAAACGCCGGATTCCGACGGGTCGTTTGCCAATGCAGAAATCAGCATTCCTTCCGGTCCTGGCAAGCCGTCAACCGCTTCCAGCCAACGATCCCCTTCTTTTCGATAAATTGTGGAAGAAGCCTGTTCCATTCTGGCGTGGTGAGCGTGATTCGGATGGATGGAGGCAGAGACAAGCACCCAATCCGGTTTTTTGGCATCGACCGCCATACCATATAAATAAGGATGTTTCAGGTCTTGGCCCAAAGGAATCCAAGATTGGCCCCCGTCACGGCTTTCCATGTAGCCGCAACCTTCCCGGAACAATCCATCGCCGCATGCCGCATACAAACGATCCGGTTGCCCGGGATGCATCAACAGGGTATGGGCGTCCAGCGGGCCTTGAAATTTTTTGTCTTCCCAGGTTTTTCCCCCGTCCAGACTCCGCAGCACGGCGCCAAACTCGATCGAAACATAAATCCGCTCCGATTGCTCCGGATCCGGCGTGATCCAGCGGACATGATGCGTGTGCGGCCGGGGAGGGAAACTCCAAGTCCGATGCGATGGCACGAATTTCATCTCTTTATGTTCCCGCCAGGTTTTGCCTCCGTCTTCCGATGAAAATAGCGCACTCGGTTCGGTTCCGACATACACCATTCCGTAACCATTTTCTTTTTGATGAGGACTCACCGCCACGGCTGTGATTTTTTCATAAAGGATTCCTTTTTCTTTTAACGGCTCAAAATAATCACATCCATCCCCGACCGGGTACCATGAGTCGCCAAAATCGTCCGAACACCACAAGCCGCGGCCGAACGTCCCGCAGTACAACCTCTCCGGCCGGAACGGATCTTGGGCAATGCAAGTGGGTTGCATCCCTTTGAGACGCGAAGTTGTCCCGGCACTTTCCCCGTCATCCAGGTCTGCCACCAATAATTCCCGTTCCATCCCCAGCAAAAGTCGCTTCATTCACCGATCCCTCCACACACTTTGTTTTATGGATCAAACCTGATGGATCCGTATTTTCTTTTCCCGGTCATATAAAAAATAAAAGCTTGCCAACCCGTCAAAAACCATTGTCAGCAAGCTTTTCCACAAGGTACCACCTTCTGATTCAAAGGTTTTCAAAGCATCTATGAAACAAACGTAAGCCCCCTTACTGACTTATTCGCAAACCGGTTGAAATTTCAGTTCCTCTTTTTCCAAATTTATTTCATTCGCTCAATATGCGCCTGAAGCTTTTCTTTCGGCCAGATCACCTGGATAAACTCGGACTCTCCCACCAGCGCCTGGTCATGTTCGGCAATCACATCGCACACCACTTTTTGCGGAGTCCATTCTTTGACTGTGGCCACAAACGTGACGGTTTTCCCGACCGGGGCCGGCGAGCGGTGGCGGACATTGATGGAGGCTCCGATTCCTTCTTCCCCTTCTTCCAAAAACGGCTCGATAACTTTTCTTCCGACCCATTCCATATAATAAACCATGGACACGGTGGACAAGACCGGATGAATCATTTTGCCGTCAAACGAAGCAACCATCTCCTCCGTCACCGTCACGATCATTTTTTCCTGGTATCCCCGGTGAAGACCCGGTTTCATCAAACAACCCCCTTCAACATGGAACCCGGTTCCTGCCAAGATCCATCTTTTTTTTTGCTTCTTCCCCGTCCCGTCCTTTATGTCAACGCGCCGGATCCGGTATTTCCCCTTGTTCCCGGTTTGCCAGTCCGTCCAGAAACAAATCCATAAACCGGTCGGCGATCTCCTCCGGCGGCAATTCGCCTTCGGGACGGTACCACTGATAAAGCCAATTTCCCACGGACAGGAGGAGTAACCGGACAAATTTTTCATCCACCTGCCGGAAGGCCCCCTCCTGAATCCCTTGGGACACAAGCCGGGCCCACATTTTCTCATACCGGTCCCGTTTTTCCTGAATTTCACAAAACCTTTCCTCGGACAATCCCTTCCACTCATGAAAATAAACGGTTGCCGCTTCCAAGTTGGCTTCCACCACCTTGATATGGGCAATGACCGCTTGTCTTAACTTTTCCACTGCCGGTGCATCGTTCTCGACAATGGGCCGAAGGGAATTCAAAAAAGCTTCAGCGCCTCTGTTCGTAATTTCATATAACAAATCTTCTTTCGTGCGGATATGCGCATACAAACTCCCGGATAAAATCCCGCATGCTTCCGAAATATCCCGGATCGTTGTCCCGTGATATCCTTTCCGGCTGAAAAGACGGCAAGCCGTGCTCAAAATTTGTTCCTTGCGTTCCTGCTTTGTCATGTTTCATCTCTCCTGCGAAACAAGCGCTTGTTCGCTTTCATAATAATAGAAATTTCAGATATTTGTCAAGAATCTATTTATTTTAGAGAATGTTATCCTCCTCTTAGCCTCCGGCCGGTTTCCCGATCATGCGCCGGCTTTCCCCGTCACCAAAAATGGATCTTTCCTGAAAAAGGATTTTGTCCATTTTTATCTAAGTTTTAGATAAAATGATATCCCATATTTTTGAAGCGGGAAAGAAGGGGGCACATTCGTGTTATTTAAAAAGAGATCTCATCCTGCAAGCGAAGATGCCTTTATGTCCTTTCATTTCTGGTTAACCCTGGAGGAGATCGAGCAGTTGGAAGCCATTGCACGCGACCACCAAACCGATCCGGCGGCCGTGGTGCAAAAAATTGTCAAAAAAACATTGGAACATTGGCGCCAGTTGGAAACCGAAGAGGAAGAAGAGACCGTGGAAAAATAGCGAAAAAAAACGGAAGAAAGGAACCCCTTTCCTCCGTCTTGCATTCAACCGGTTTAGTAAATGAGGTCAATGAAGTCATCTTTGGAGACGGCTCCGAAATAGTGCTTGATGTCCAGGCCGTCCAAAGATTTTTCAATTTCATCCCGTTCATACCGGATTCCCGTCAGACGGTCTTCAATGTCTTTCACATCGCCGATTCCAAAGAAATCGCCATAGATCTTGCAGGACCGGATGATTCCTTTTTGCACATTCAAACGCACGTCAATGCTTCCAACCGGAAAACGGCGGCTGTGCTTGACATTAAATGCCGGCGACTCGCCGAAATTCCATTCCCATTTTTGATAGCGCGACTCGGAGATTTCCCGGATTTTTTCCCAGTCTTTTTCGGACAATACACACTCGGGAACCGGTTTTTGCCCCTGAAAGATATGTTCCAACAACAATTGGCGAAACTCCAAAATGGTCATGGGCTCTTTCAAAAAGTCAACAATATTGCCCACCCGGCTGCGGATCGATTTGATGCCTTTGGATTCGATCTTTTCCTTTTTCACTTGCAATGCCTTGGTGACATGATCGAGATTGACATCGAACATCAGCGTTCCGTGGCTGAACATCCGCCCGTTGGTTGAAAACTGGGCATTTCCCGAGATTTTCTTCCCGTTTGCCAAAATATCATTCCGCCCGCTTAATTCTGCATCAATCCCCAGCGATTTGAGCGCCTCGATCACCGGCTCCGTAAACTTCCGGAAATTGGCAAAGCTTTTCCCGTCATCTTTCGTGATAAAACTGAAATTCAGATTGCCCAGATCGTGGTATACGGCACCTCCCCCGGACAAGCGGCGGACCACATGGATTCCGTTTTCCCTGACATAATCGACATGAATTTCCTCCACCGTATTTTGGTGTTTTCCGATAATGATGGAAGGTTCATTGATATAAAAAAGCAAATAGGTTTCATCAATATCCAAATGTTTCAGCGCATATTCCTCGATCGCCAGGTTCATGCGCGGATCGGTTATGTTTTGGTTATCTATGAATAACATGGTTGATTCCTCCTGTTTTCGCCCGGACATCCTGAGACGGATCCAAGCTCCTCTGTTTCCATTGACCATTGTACCCGTTTCCCGGGCCAAAATCACGTCTGGGCGAATTTGAGCAAATTCCGGTTTTATTATACCTTTATGAAAGAGAACAGAGAGAAGAGCGAGCAGGGGGATCCGTCATGTCGATGGAACAAGCGGAATTGTTGTTGCAGAAATACTTCGGTTACTCTTCGTTTCGAAGCGGACAAAAGAAAATCATCGAAAGCATCTTATCCGGCCACCATACGATGGGCATCATGCCGACCGGCGGAGGGAAATCCATCTGTTATCAGATCCCGGCTCTGATGTTTCCCGGGATCACGCTGGTGATCTCTCCGTTGATCTCATTGATGAAAGATCAAGTGGACCGTCTGCGCCAACACAACATTTCAGCCACCTACATCAACAGTTCGCTTTCGTCTGCCGAAATCAGTCGGCGCTTGAAAAAGTTGAAAGAAGGGGCTTACAAACTGCTCTACATTGCTCCGGAACGTTTGGAATCCCTGGCCTTTCAAGAGATTTTTGCCACCCTGCCGGTTTATCTGGTCACCATCGATGAAGCCCACTGCATTTCCCAGTGGGGACACGATTTCCGGCCCAGCTACCGGTCCATGGCCAAACAGCTCTTATCCCTGCCCCGCCGGCCGCTCATTGCCGCTTTAACCGCCACCGCGACGCCGGATGTGAAAGAAGATATTTCCCGGCTTTTGCAAATCGATCCGTCGCGGATCTATTCCACCCGGTTGGAACGGCCGAATTTGTCCTTTCAAGTCATACATGAAGAAAACAGGCTGGATTACATCAAACAATATTTAAGAGAGCATCCCCGCCAAAACGGGATCATTTATTGTGCCACCCGCAAAGACACCGATCATGTTTATGAAGCATTGGTGCAATCCGGCTTTTCCGCGGCCAAGTACCATGCCGGACTGACCGATGAAGAAAGAGAAAAAGCACAGGAGCAATTTTCGTATGACCGGGTGCAAACCATTGTCGCCACCAATGCTTTTGGCATGGGCATCGATAAATCCAATGTCCGGTTTGTCATTCATTATCAATTGCCCCGCAATCTGGAATGTTATTACCAGGAGGCGGGACGAGCCGGCCGGGACGGGGAAAAAAGCGAGTGCATTTTGTTGTATTCACCGCAAGACGTCCCCATGCAACGCTACCTGATCCGGCATTCCGATCTTTCCCCGGAGAGAAAAACGCTGGAATTCAGCAAGTTGCAAAAGCTGGTCAACTATTGTCACACCCAACGGTGTTTTCAAGAGGAAATCGTCCGGTACTTCGGGGCCGACACCATGCAACCTTGCGGAACATGCGGAAACTGCCGCAAAAAGATGGGGGATTTGGTCAATTATACAATTGAAGCACAAAAAATCTTCTCCTGCATCAAACGGTTGAACGAACAGTACGGACTCACCATCATCGCCAAAGTCCTCAGAGGATCCAAAAACAAGCGGCTGAAGGAATGGAAGCTGGACCGGATTTCTACATACGGAACCATGCGGGAGTACACGGAGAAAGAAATTCAGCGGTTGTGCCAACTTTTG
Source organism: Thermoactinomyces sp. CICC 23799 (assembly GCF_016055145.1). Classification (NCBI taxonomy): domain Bacteria; kingdom Bacillati; phylum Bacillota; class Bacilli; order Caryophanales; family Thermoactinomycetaceae; genus Thermoactinomyces; species Thermoactinomyces sp. CICC 23799. The sequence continues at coordinate 287,056 of NZ_JAECVV010000003.1, read as the reverse complement.
GCCTCGGATGGTTATCTCTCCCTGATCTACGAAGGGCGTCCCTATCCGCTGGTCCGCCTGACCCCGAAAGCCATTGCGGTGCTGAAAGGAAAGGAACCGGTGTATCTGCACAAAGAGACCGAAAAATGGCTCAAAACCAAAACCCCCGAAACCAAAACCAACCGTCTCCTGGATGAACTGGTGTCCTTGCGCAAGCAGTTGTCCGAAACCGAAAAACTTCCACCATACATGATCTTCCCGGACAGCACTTTAAAAGAAATGTGCCGCCGCTTGCCCGTCACAGAAGAGGAGATGCAAGCGATCTCCGGGGTCGGGGAAATGAAATTTCAAAAATACGGGGCTCATTTTTTGCAAATTATCCAAGAATATGTCCAAAAGCACGGGGAAAAGCCGGCCCGGGAAAAAACTACGGGAAAACCGTCCAGCCATTTCATCACTTATCAAATGTTCCTGCAAGGCAAATCCATTCCCGAAATCGCCAAAGAGCGCAACTTAACGCGCGGCACCATCGAGGATCACTTATTGCGCGCCGGCTTGGAAGGTTTGGAACTCGACTGGGATGCTTTTATTCCCAAAGAATATGAAGCATTGATCATGGAAAAAGTGGAAGAACTGGGCGCCCAAAAATTACGTCCCATCAAAGAAGCTTTGCCGGAAGCCGTGGATTATATGGCCATTAAAGCAGCCATTGCCAAAAGAGAAAGATTACAAGCTTTGAAAAAATAGCTTCATTCCATGAATGTGCGTTGGAATGAAGCTGTCTTTTCTCTGTCCTTCCTCCTTCAGGAAAACCCGCCCGTCCGATATCATGACCTTTTTCCTCCAAACGTCCGTATTTTTATACCAGTCACTCCGCATCCAAAGCCACCACGATTGCATCCGGAGCCAAGCATCATATATGATACCCACAGGAAAACCAGAAAGAGTATAAAAAGAAAGAGTGAGAGCAATGATTAAACTATTTATCAGCGACTTGGACAACACCCTGTTCGACCATGAAAAACAAATCCATCCGCAAGACCAAAACGCCTTGCACAGACTGATGGATGCAGGCCTTGAAATCGGGTTGGCTTCCGGAAGAATGGACTTTGAACTCGTTCAGGTGATGAACCGGATTCAAGCCCGTTTTCACCGGATCAGCCAAAACGGGGCTTTCATCTATACCAAAGAAGGAAAATGTTTGCAAAGGGTCACCTTTCCCGGAAACATTTCCAAACAAATCTATGAAGCGGCCCGTCCTTTCGGGCTTGTTTGCTTTGTCAGCGAGGAAAACGAAATGTTTGTCGCCGAAAAGACGGAAAAAGCCCGGGCCATTGAAGAAAGGATGAAGATGCCTGTTCATTCCCGCCCCCAATTGCATGAAGAAATCGGAAAATCACTGTTTCCCAGCAAGGTTTGCTTCTTTGGGGAACTGAACGATTTAAAACGGTTGGATCAACATATTCACCAACGGTTCCCCTCCCAAGTCGACTCCTTTATTTCGGACACCGATTGCCTCGATTTCATGCCGACCGGCATTTCCAAGGGGAATGCGCTGGAAAAACTGGCGGATGAACTCGGCCTGAAACCGGAGGAAATCGCAACCGTCGGGGATTCGTTTAACGATGTTTCCATGCTGGAATGGACTCCCCACAGCTTTGCCATGCGCCATGCCCCGGAAGAAGTAAAACAAAAAGCCGGCCGGGTCGTTTCTTCCGTCCGCGAAGCCTGCGAATGGGTTCTTCAATATAACCAGTCTTCATAAGAAAGGAATGGGTTGCACGATGCAATGTTATTTTTTGGGGACCGGTGCCGGGGTTCCCTCCCGGAACCGCAACGTGTCCTCCCTGGCATTGATCATGCCCGAGTATCACGGGCAGATTTGGCTTTTTGACTGCGGCGAAGCCACACAGCATCAAATCTGGGACTCGCCGGTGAAACTCGCCAAAATCAACCGGATTTTCATCACTCATTTGCACGGCGACCATCTCTTCGGTCTGCCGGGGATTTTGGGAAGCCGTTCGTTCCAAGGCGCCACCTCCCCCCTCACCTTGTACGGTCCGAAAGGGATTCAAGCGTTTGTCGAAATCTCTTTAAAGACAAGCCGCACCTTTCTCCGGTATCCGCTGGAGATCGTCGAAATGGAAGGCGATGATTGCCAATTTGAAGCGCCGCCTTTTTCCATCCGGGCCAAAAAGCTGGATCACGGCATCCCTTCGTACGGATATCGTCTGGAAGAACCGGATCAACCCGGCAGATTGAATGTGGAAAAGTTAGAAAAATCCGGGATCCCGCCCGGCCCTCATTACCGCTTGTTAAAAGAAGGGAAAACCGTCAACCTTCCCGACGGACGGGTATTAAAAGGGGAAGATTATGTCAGCTCCCCGAAAAAAGGAAGAACCTTGGCGATTCTTGGAGACACCCGGTACACTCCCGAAGCCTGCATCCTGGCAAACCGGTGCGATTTGCTGATTCATGAGGCAACTTACCGCCGGGATCAGGAAGATCTGGCCCGCAAATACTTTCACTCCACTTGCACGCAAGCCGCCGCCGTCGCCAAAGAAGCCGGGGTGAAACATTTGATCCTGAACCATATCAGCACCCGGTTTCAAGAAGAAGAATGCAAAGCTTTGCTCCAGGAAGCCAGAGCTGTTTTCCCGTCGACCGATCTGGCACGGGACCGATGGAGTTACACCCTGCCTCCGCACGGCGCTTCCTGACCGGAAACACTTTTCCTTTGTTTCCGGTGTCTTTCTCCTGTCAAAATGGATTAAAATAAAATTAACCGATCAAAGAGGAGGAATGTGGGCCGTGTACAAAAAAACCGGCATCCATCTGTTGCTGGTCACTTCACTGATCTTCCCCGCCTTGGCTCCGGCTATCGCTTGGGGAAACGGAATCGACGGAAAAACTCCCGCGCAACTTTATGCCTCCGACCGCCGCCCGGACAACAACCCGGTCTGGGGAGATGCTCGCCCGATCCGTCCGGTTCTTCAACCGGGATCTCCCGAATCCGGCGGCATGGTATCCAAACCGCTTCTTCATATGGACACCATCATCCGTCAGGCCATCCGGGAAAACATGACCCCGGGAGCCGTCCTTCTTGTCGCGCGCAAAGGAACCATCGTGAAACACCAAGCTTATGGATATGCCGTCTGTTATGCCGACGACCGGCAGACTCCGGTTCATCCTCCGATCCCCGCACGGGAAGACACCATCTACGACCTCGCATCCATCAGCAAAATTTTCACGTCCGTGGCAGTGATGAAATTGTATGAAAAGGGACGGTTCAGGCTGGATGACCCCGTCGCCAGATACATCCCCGAGTTTGCTCAAAACAAAAAGCAATCGGTCACCATCCGCCAGCTTCTGACGCACACATCCGGCTTTCGTTCCGGCATTCCGCTTTATCAAATGGGAAACAGCCGGGAAGAACGGTTGCAAATCGCTTTGACTTACCCGCTGGACCATCCGCCCGGAACCACTTACACCTACAGTGATCTCAACATGATTGCGCTGGGGGTTCTTGTCGAACGCCTTTCCGGACAGCGGCTGGATCAATTTATCCAAAAAGAAATCACGGGCCCGCTTCACATGCATGACACCTTTTACAACCCTCCGCAAAAGTTGAAACACCGGATTGCCGCCACGGAGTATCAACCGTGGACCGGCCGGGGGTTGGTGTGGGGGACCGTGCATGATGAAAATGCGGCGGCACTGGACGGAGTGGCCGGACATGCCGGGGTTTTTTCCACAGCCCGCGATTTGGCTGTCTTCGCCCATATGATCTTGATGGACGGAAAATACGGATCCATGCGGATTTTAAAAAAAGAGACCGTCCGTCTGATGGAAAACAACTATAACACGGAATTTCCCGGCGATGACCACGGTCTCGGCTGGGAATTAAACCAAGGCTGGTACATGGACGCACTCAGCGGGCCCGATGCGATGGGCCACACCGGATTCACCGGAACTTCGCTGGTGATCAACCGCAGCCAGGGAACGATCGCCATCCTTTTGACCAATCGCGTCCACCCGACCCGCGAAACCGCATCCATCAATCCGCTGCGAAGGGAAGTGGCACGCATGGCGGCGGACGCCATCCCCGTGAAAATCCCGGGCAAAGTGCCGGCTTGGTTTTCCGGTTACGGCGACCAATTGTCCCGTTCGCTGGTGGCATCCCTGCCGCTTTCGTCCGACGACCGCACCCTTGTATTTACGACTTGGCACCGGATTGAACCGGACCATGATCAAGCCACGGTGGAGTTTTCCGCCGACGGCCGGCATTGGTTCACGGCGGAACAATTCAGCGGAAACCGCAAAAATTGGAAGACTTACGCCATTTTGGTTCCCGAACAAGCCCGTTTTGTCCGCTTCCATTATCAGACCAATGAAAGTGTCAACGGGCGCGGCTGGTACGTCAAAGATCCGGTCATCGAAACCCGCGGAAAAACCATCCCGCTTCATTGGCAGGGGGAAGGATGGGAACGCCGGACCTATTGATTCGTCCGGCGGACCGGTTTACACCGCTTGTTTTTCTTTGGATTTGAACGAATTCATCCGGTTGCTCATCTTCTCCAACAAAATCATCAACACATATCCCGTCAGCATACATCCGATGGTGATGAACAACATTTCCCCGCCTGCTTTTTCAATGGAAAAACCGCCCAAAGAAGGGCCGAGAATGCTGCCGACACTGAAATGAACCGAAGCGATGGCATTGGCTGCCGGCAAGAAGCGGGCCGGAAGCAAATCCGTGGCGCAGGCCAGTCCCATGGAGTAAAGGGAGCCGACCAAACCGCCAATCAGGACGAAAGAAACAAAAAGATAAATCCCGTTGGACAAAAAATACGGAATGACAAACATGCCGGCCGCCCCGGCCGAACAAACCACAATCAGCAGATTTTTACGGCCGATCCGGTCCCCCAACACCCCGAGCGGCACCTGAAAAAGCAAACTGCCCCAGACAAATGCAGAAATCAAAAGGGAGATAAAGCTTTGGCCCATGCCTTCCCGCATGCCGATCACCGGGAAATTCCCCGTCAACGCCGTTTCCAAAAACCCGTAAATGAACGGGGAGCAAAAAGCGATGAAGCCAAGCCGGTAGACCGTTCTCAATGAACTTTTGCCGTGCGTTCCGGTCTCTTTCTCTTCATTGTCCAAAGATCCGGCGATCGTTAAACGGCCGGTTAAGTAAATGGAAAAAAGGAGGATACACAAAACAAAGAGAAACGGAACCGTTTCTCCAAAATGAACCAGATTCAGTCCCAGCGGACCGATCCCAAATCCCAATCCATAAGCGAACCCGTATTGGGAAATCCGGCGCCCCCTTTCTTTCACGGGCGCATGGATGGTGATCCACAATTGGGTGGCATAGTGCAACAAACTGTCGCCGATGCCGACCAGAAAGCGAAGCCCGGTCCATACCCAGAAACTTTGAAAAAACGGAAAAAAACAAACGGCAACGGTGACAATGTACAACCCGGCGAGGATCGATTTCTTCACACCGATTCGCCGGACCATGGCCGGACCGAGGGGAGCCGCGAGCAAGATGCCGAGATAAAGCGCAGAGGCACTCAGCCCGTTAAAATCGGCTTGCACGCCTCTTTCTTCCAGAAACATCGTCAACAGCGGAATCAATAACCCCTGGGTCATCCCGGCCACGCAAATCATCCAGATCATTCCTCTGAAAGTCCGGAGAGACCAGGCCATGTTTACGCCCCCTTTTCAAAATCTTCCCAAACCATTATATTGGTTTTAATCATGATTGCTCAACATCAGAAGGGGGGACACGCAAATGATAAACATGATATTGAAACTCGATTGGGGATCGATTCTTGCATCCGTCATCGCAATCGGGATCATCATTTTGCTTTCGATCATCAGCATCATCATCGCCAGAAAATTGATCATCCGCCTGACCACCCACAGCCGCCTCAGCAAAGGGACGCAGTTAAGGTTAAAAACCATTCAAAGCATCCTGATCAATGTCACCACCTATGTAATCATCTTCATCGCTTTGGTCTCCATCCTGGCCGAATTTCACATCAACATTTCTGCCATTTTGGCCAGTGCCGGCGTCCTGGGGCTTGCCATCGGTTTTGGCGCAAAAGATCTGGTTTCCGACATCGTCTCCGGATTTTTCATTTTGCTGGAAGACCAAGTGCAAGTCGGGGAAGATGTCACCGTCAACGGATTTTCCGGCACCGTGGAGCATGTGGGCCTCCGCGTCCTGAAAATCCGCGATCCGGAAGGGGATTTGCACTTTATTTTAAACCGGGATATCAAATCCCTCACCAACCATTCCCGCGGGCACATGCTGGCCAAAGTGGATCTTCCCCTTTCAACCAAAACCGATCTGGATCAGGCCCTCGCTTATCTGGAAGAACAATGCCGGCTTCTCCGGGAATTGTTGCCGGGCGTGATCGACGGTCCAAACGTGCTGGGCGTGGTGGATGTGACCCCGCAGTCGTCCATTGTCCGGATCCAAGCACGGGCAGAAAACGGGAAACAAGGTGAAGTGGAACGCCGGTTGCGCAAAGAATTGGTCCAAGCCACCGACAAAGCCGGTTATTTATTGACCGAAACCACATAACCATTAAAAATGATATAATAAAGTTACACTTTTAAATTTTCATTCGAGGTGATCCAAATCCGTGTATCACATGACGGTATATGATATGGATGGCCAACTGCTGTATGATGGTCCCATCAATGCCACAAGTGACGACGAAGCCAAAAAACTGGGCTATGCCTGGATTTCCGAAAACGGCCATCAAGATAAACCTCACCGCATATTCCATGTGACAGGACGTCTCGTTTCCTTCAAACCGCATCCCTACCGGGGAAATGCTTCATCCAACAAAGCCTGAAAGAGATCATCTTTCAGGCTTTTCCTTCCTCTCAGGAACGGGACTGCAAGATTCCCATCTTCCATTCATTCATCGTGATAAAAGCCGGAATCCTCGGTTTTTTACTTTGAATCGGCTTTTGTCTCACCCGTTCCCTGATTGTAACAATTATTCCATTTATTTATAATATTCTCGTAACTTTACATATCGCCGAAGGAGGATATCCATGCGACATGCCAATGGTTTGCGAATGACAGTTTCCTTTTTGTCAACCCTTTTGCTGATGGTTCCCGCTTCTTGGTCCTTTGCCAAAGCCGATGCAGTGTTTGCCGAAACTTCCCCCCATACCCCCGTGGCCAGCGACGGCAAAAGCATCCGACAATCCACGCAGTCGGGAGACATTGTCCAAACCTCCGGGGGCGCCTACAGCAAAGGGTTTGAAGGAAACATGCTGAAAGTGCGTGAAAAAAACCATTCCCCAAACGGCGCATCGGCCGAATCCGTCATCGGGCCGGATAACCGGACGCGGGTGAAAGACACTTCCAAATACCCCTACAGCGCCGTCGTCCAGATCCAAAGCGATCTCGGAAACTGCACCGGTTGGCTGATCGGGCCGGACACCGTTGCAACAGCCGGGCACTGCGTCTTTGACCCGGATGAGAAAAAATGGGCCTCGTGGGCAAAAGTCTATCCCGGACGGGACGGCAACCGTTTGCCGTTTGGTTATGCAAAAGCCTCCCGTTTTTACTCGGTTATCGGATGGACCCGGCAAGGCAACACCAATTATGATTACGGAGCCGTCAAATTGGATCAAAACGTGGGAAACCAAACCGGCTGGTTCGGATACCGCTGGCAGAGCGGATCGTTAAATGGCACGCAGGTGAACATCAGCGGTTATCCCGGTGACAAACCGCAAGGCACCCAATGGGAACACAGAGACCGGATTCGGGAAACCACCCCATACAAATTGCTGTATGACAACGACACGTATGCCGGACAAAGCGGATCGCCCGTTTACCAGGAGCAATATCAGAATTGCGGGGTTTGCAGCATTGCCATCCACACCAACGGCGTATACGGAAATAAAAAGAGCAACCGCGGCACCCGCATCACCAAAGAAGTTTTCGATAACCTGAACACTTGGAAAGATCAATAGATTCCAACCGGTTGGAACTTTTATCCCGGAAAAAAAGTCATATAAAGTAACTGTACCATTCAGAGAGGATTCATCCTCTCTCTTTTTATGCAAGGAGGGATTTTGCCTGATGAAATGGAAATGCGGATTCACCATCTTGCTGTTCACCCTTTGTTTCCCGCTTCTTTTCGGCTGTGAAAAAACACCGGCAGCCGGCCCCGTGTCCAAAGTGAAAGTCACCGGAACCGTCTCGGATGAAAACCATTCACCTGTCTCCGGCGCTTTGGTCGTCCCGAAACCGAAAGAAGACGTCAGCGGACCCATCCCGGAAATCGCCAGATATACCGATGAAAAAGGCCGTTTTACATGGTATGTGCCCACCGGATCGTACGAATTTGTCATCGAAAAAGAAGGCTACAAACCGCGCCATCTTCCGGTTCAAGCCAAAGATGCCGGAAAGCCCGTCCACTTGACCGTCATCCTGGAAAAAGAATAAAAAAACAAGCTCCAAAAATCTTTTTTGGAGCTTGTCATGCTGCTTTTTTACTGTAATTGTTTTTTCAGCTCTTCCAAATCGGTCACCGGCGATTGGCAGGCATAATTTTCACAAATGTACACTTTGGGGCCAAGCGTCGGGGATGCCTCTTCTTCAGGCCGGGGAACAAACCATTTGATGGTGGTGGCATCACTTCCGAGCGGATCCAGGGAAATGACCGCTTCCGGCAGGTAAGCCCTTTGGATCAGCCGGATCATTTCTTTGGTTTTCACATCATTGGGCGAACCGGATATGAGAATTTCTTTGCTTTTCCCCTGCACCAACATCACCGCCATCAGGAAAAAGGAATGGGAAATCGGTGAAGCTTCCACCGCTTTGGCAAAAGCCCGGATTTGTTCCCGCGCCTCTTGAAGCAAGGCTTCATCCGATGTCAGCTTGGCCAACCGGATCAGATTATAGGCCGCCACCGAGTTGCCGGACGGAGTCGCACCGTCATAAATCTCTTTGGGTCGGACAAACAAGGACTCGGCATCTTTTCCGGTAAAATAAAATCCGCCCTGTTTTTCGTCTTTGAACAGCGCCAGCATTTGCCTTGTCAACACCAAGGCCTGCTCAATAAACCGGGGCTCAAAAGTGGCTTCGTACAACTCCGTCAAGCCCCAGGTGAAAAAGGCGTAGTCATCCAGATAGCCGGGATAGGCCACTTCCCCGTCACAATAGCGGGCAAACAGACGGCCTTTCTCATCGATTAACCGGTCCGAAAGAAAGCGGGCCGCTTTGACCGCGGCATCGGTGTATTCCGTCTCTCCTAGAACCCGGCCGCCCCGGGACAATGCCGCAATCATCAATCCGTTCCAGGACGTGAGGATTTTGGTGTCTTTTCCCGGGCGTACGCGTTGCTCTCTGGCTTCAAACAATTGACTGCGCCCTCTGGCCAGCATTTCCTCCAATTCCTTCAGCGGCACTTGATACCTTTCGGCGATCTCATCGAGACGAACCCCGATTTGGTTTAAAACGCTTTTCCCGTTTTCAAAATTTCCTTCTTCGGTCACGCCGTAAGCCGCACAAAAGATTTCGGCCTCTTTTTCCCCCAACACCTCCGCAATTTCCTGCGGGGTCCAAACATAAAACTTTCCTTCTTTCCCTTCGGAATCAGCATCCTCCGCCGAATAAAAACCGCCTTCCGGCGCCTGCATGTCTCTTGTCACATAACGGAAAATGCCCCGTGCCACTTCGGCGTACCGTTCCTCGCGGGTCACCTGGTATGCTTCCAGATATGCCAAAGCCAGCAAAGCATTGTCATAAAGCATTTTTTCAAAGTGGGGAATCAGCCACTCCCGGTCCACGGCGTACCGGGCAAAGCCATGGCCCAAGTGGTCATAAATCCCTCCACTGTGCATGGCTGTGAGCGTACGGGTCACCATCTGGAGGGCTTCCTCTTCTCCCGTCAGCCTGTGGTACCGGAGCAAAAACAGCAAATCATGCGGGCGTGGAAACTTCGGCTCGTCGCCGAAACCGCCAAAATCCGGATCAAACTGGCTGGCAAACTGTTCATACGCATGATCGATGACCCCCAGGTCCGTTTCCCCGGCTTCCGCCGGATTTAAATAAGACTTGACCGCATGGACGATTTTGTCCCCGACTTCATTGGCCCGGTTCCGCTCCTCTTTCCACAGCATTGAAACCCGTTTCAACAAATCGATCAGGCCCATGCGCCCGTACATGGTTTGCTTGGGCAGATAAGTGCCTGCAAAAAAAGGTTTTTGCTCCGGCGTCATGATGATGGTGAGCGGCCATCCTCCCTGGCCGGTCATTGCCTGACAAACCGTCATGTATACTTGATCCACATCCGGCCTTTCCTCCCGGTCCACTTTGACCGGGACAAAATCCCGGTTCAAAATGGCAGCCACTTCTTCATCCTCAAACGATTCACGCGCCATGACATGGCACCAGTGGCAGGTGCTGTAACCAATGCTTAAAAAGACCGGTTTATCCTCTTCTTTGGCCTTTTGGAAAGCTTCTTCCCCCCATGGGAACCAATCCACGGGTTGATGGGCATGTTGGAGAAGATAAGGCGATTTTTCCCGGATCAACCGGTTGGACTTTCGCTGATTGGATTGATGAACACTCATAAATCAGTCCTCCAAAATGTCATGTATGTCATCCGTCGGGATTTCCATAAAATTCTTGTCTCCCCAAGTAGTTTAGCACAAAAAAAACGGAGGCATGCAACCCGCCTCCGCATCCTGGTTTGATTCAAATCCGTTTGTCCTTGGCAAAAACAATACGCACCCGTCCGCCAAACGGCTGATGGCGGGAAATCCGGATGAAACTAATCAAGAATTTTTAATGCTTCAAGAACATCTTTGGCACTGCTGACCAAAGAAGCGAGTGTGGCAGTCAGGGTGATCAAGCCGCCGTAATCTTTTACGAATTCATTGCATTGTTTTTTCAGCTGCCGGATCGTTTCTTTCCTTATCTTTTGCTCTTTCATTTCATTGAGGGCTTGTTCCGTGCTTTCTTTCAGCTTCAGAGCACTCTGGAGATAGATCACATTGTCTTCTTGATAATAATGTCTGGCCCGGGGAATCGCCCGCCCGTATTTGAATCCGTCACCCTGATCGGTTTTGGCTTTTTTCCGGGCCGGACGGGGCTTGATCTTCTCATCTTGATCCATACTGGTTAAAAGAGCTTCCAATCGCGAACGGAGCAATTGATTTTGCTCCGGTGTCAAATTCATCGAAGATGCCATCTGATCGACTCCTTTCACTGCCGGGTACCATATGATGGTCTCCCGATCGAAAAGCAGGATTTTCCAGACTCCATTCAAACCTGCTGATCCATTTTCACTTTCATAAAATCATTGATCACCCGCTGTGCCGTTGCCGCCCGTTACCTGTTGAGTGCTTCAGAATCTGTCTTTTCCCGGCTTCCTTCGGGCAGCATGAATGTGTCCCCGTGCTTGCGGAAAACAATCCGCCCCTCTTCTTGCCCGGCGGCTTGCATCAACCGTTCCATCGGCTCCTCCAAAGGTTCGGCCGACAATACAAAGGTGTCCCAATGAATGGGAGCCAGCCATTTCGCACCCGTATCGCGAAACATGGCCCAAGCCTCTTCCGGCGTGCAGTGCGCCCACCGCAAATGATCGGGGGAATAGGCTCCGATCGGCATAAAGGCAAGATCCACCGGCCCCGTTTCAGACAACTTGCGAAATTGATCCGTAAAAGCCGTATCCCCCGGAAAAAAGATGCGGGTTCCCTTTTTCTCTATCAAATAACCGTTATAGCCGTACCGGCGGTTCCAAGGGTAACGGTTCCCCCAATGTTTGACGGGGACACCCAGGATCTTGACTCCCAGTTCTTCAATCTCCAGTTGTTCATCCCATCCCAGCTCAAAAACTTTCTTAAACGGCAAGTGTTTGATCAGACAGGCCGTGTTTTTGGGCGTCACCACGTAACACCCTTCATGGGCCAATTGCGACAAGCTGGGAACGTCAAAGTGGTCAAAATGGGCATGGGACAAAAGGATCAACTGCACCCTTTCCAAATCGGAAAGAGAAACCGCCGGCTCGGTATGGCGTTTCATCCCGATCTGCCGGTTCAACCATTTGATGGACTCTCCCACACGTTTTCCCAAGACGGGATCGGTGAGAATGCGTGTATCATATAGTTGCATCAAAACCGTGGAATGCCCGACCCAGCCCACCGTGACTTCTTCCCGGCTCCATTCCTGCGGTTTCAGCATCTTTTCAGGCTTTTTCAATGGCGGCCGGGGCAAACGATTGAACCGGAACCACATTCCCAAACCAATGATTCCAACCATCACCGCAAGCAGAATGAACAGTATTTTCATCCCCAAACATCCTTTTATCTCTTGTTGTTGAATTTCTTTTTGTTTTTTTAAATGCAAACGACTTCGGAATCTTTCGTATACAGCTTTTTTATTTTACATCACCGGTCTTTGGCTCATCAACCGATCCCACAGCCACCGCCCCGTTCTTCCTCCGTACAGGTTTGCATCGCGTGCCCGCCTCCGAAAGCAAAACCGGACGGTCCAAAGGTAGTTCCTTTTTTCCGTCCGGCTTCCGTCAAGACAAAATGCCCTGGCTTTCCATAAAATTCTTTTTCCGGTTCAGCGAATCATAAAAAAAGTTTCCCGATTTCCGGTCAAGGCTGGCCGTGATGAACGACAGCGGGGAAGTATCCGGAATGTTGCCCGGAAAACTGATCACCGGCAGGTTGTAAAACAGATGCTCCGGATCCTCCTGATGGATATTCCACCACCCTTGAAGATGCATTTTAAAAACTTCGCCCACATACCTTAACAGGCCGTCCAACGTCATTTTTTCTTCCTCTTTCAATATCTCATCCGGCGATGAGTAATTTTCCAACACCCATGCCTCCACTCTCAGCAGGGACTCCGGGGTGTAATCCAAATCCAAATGCCCCAGCTTCTTTTGCAGTTTTTCCAGTTCATCCCGATGGATCATCAGCCATTCTTCAAACCAGTCTCTTTGATTTTCCTCTGCCACCTTTTTCCCTCCTTTACGGTTAATTACCGGAACTCCACATGAATTCCTGCCGCTTTTAATTCATTGATCCACGGCTGGTTGGCATCGGCATTTTCAAACACCCAGGTGATTTCCCAATTTTCCACTTGCACCAGATATTCGTCTTTTTCCAGTTCTTCCCGGATGTGCGCATCTTTTGAAAAATAACCTTTGCTTCCATCGGTTTTGGTCGTGGTTTTATGTTCAACCGCTCTTAATGTTTTGGGATCGGCAATGTCAATAATCCGCACACCGGATGGAGTGTCCACACTTTATTGCGTGGTGGAGTTTTCTCAGTTGAGGGTTTTCCGGTAATTTTCCACCAATTGGTGCAACCGGCTTGCTTTTTTCATGTTGGCAACATACGTTTTGCTCCACTGTTCATAACTCATTTGCCGCCGTTTGCCTTGTAAACTTCCCACCGGTTTTGTTTGTGTTCCGGGGTTCCCGGGACCAATGAGGTGTCTTTTTCCACTTTGGGCGTTTTGGGATCCGGTGTGCGGTTTCCGCAAGGCAACTCGATCATTGCCGTGTACCGGTCAGTGGAGCGGGCTTTTAAACACCTTTTAAAGCTGTCAAACAGTTCATCCGTTTCCGCTTTGACCGTCGGTATGCCGAGATCCAGCTGTTTCACTTTGTTAAACACAGGCACGGCAAAAGCGGTGACCCCGACCAACGCCGCACCGCCGATGCCGGCTCTGGAGAAAATGGAACGAAGCGGCCCCGGCAATTTCGTAACCACATTCCGAAACCCGGAAGCCAGCGGCCCCAACAACCTCGAACCGGTGATGGATGCAATCAACCGGCTTCCCAATGAACCCGGTCCGCTCCCCCGGCAATCCCCATCCCGATCGCCCCCCCAACGCACCGCCGAGAGCTGCTTCCAAAAAGGTGTCCTGCGTGATTTCACCATTCATCAACCAGCTCATCCCGAAGGAAAGGCCCATCCCGATTAACACCGAAACCCCCAGCAGAGGAGCGACAAAACATACCACCATTCCGACAACCAACACCACTCCGGCCGCGATATATCCGATATTCTCCTTAACCCATTTCCAGGCAGTGGACAATTTGTCCACCACCACTTCTTTCATCTTGGCACAAACTCCTGTGAACCAGTCCCATAAGTCCCCAAAAAATTTCTTCGTTCCTTCCCAAGCTCCCTTTACTTCTCCCTTAAACCAATTCCATCCTTTTTCAATCGTATTACACGATTTTTCGGAAGAAGGACTCTCTTTCTTCACTTCCTGTGAGACCGGCTGCTTATCCGCCGGCCCCGGACATGGTCCGGCATTACTTCTCCGTCTTCCATTTAGGATCCGGTCATGAAAAAATTTCAGAGAAAAGGGCTATCGTCAACAGAACCAGAATCACGTAAATGATCACATTTACCGCTTTTTGCATTTTCCAACTCCCTTTCAATGAGTGAATGGATCCGTTTGAACGGAAGAAGCATCGAATTGCAACATTCCTGTGTTTGCCTTTTTTCTGAGCAATCATGCAACAGGATTCATTCATTACACAAACTCACATTTCATTTTGATTAGAATGAATATTTTTAATTTTATTTTAAATAATCGGCTTCATTAAGATTGCTTCCAAAAAAAACCGGAGCGGACAAAGCTCCGTTTTTTTCTTTAAAGCGCAAAGTGGCGATATTCCCCGGCAATCCGTTTCATGAGGTCGCTTTCGACCGGGATTTGGGTAATCTCATGAATGGTGTTTTCCAATCCCTTTTGCCGGATGCTTTCCTGAATTTGAACGGCTTCGGAATCTTCCTGGTAATCATACCGCAGGGCGGCGGCAATGGCTTTGGCCAGCGAAACCGGCTGCTCCTTCAGGTACGTGATATATTGGGTGGCCGGACTGACCAGACGGTCTTGGGGTCCCAGTTTACGCATGGGGGAACGGCCCACCCGGGTCACGTCATCGGAAATATGCGGGTTGACAAAACGCCGGATGATGGTGTCGATATATTTTTGATGTTCTTCCGGATTGAACCCGTGCTTTTCAACCAACAGTTTTCCGGTTTCCTGCAACGTGTTTTTCACCTGGCTTTGGATCTTTGGATCCGCCATGGCTTCATCAATCGTTTGGTAACCGGCTTGGTAGCCGAAGTATGCGGCCACGGCATGGCCGGTGTTGACGGTGTACAGCTTTCGTTCAATATACGGCATTAAATCATCCACCAAAGTCATGCCGGTCACGTGAAGTTCCCCCACCACTTGGGAACGGTCCACCGCCCACTCATAAAAGGGTTCCACCACCACTTTTAACGGATCCTCATTAGACTGGTTGGGAACAATCCGGTCCACTGCGGCATTTGGGAAACCGGCTATCTCATCAGCGTTTTTTCTCTCTTCATCATCCAGTTTGGCATAGACTTCTTTTTTCAGCAGGGCGCTGCCGCCGATCATGTTTTCACAAGCAATGACATTGAAGGGCTTGCTTCCGGTTTCCATCCGCTTTTTCAACCCTTCGGCAATCAGTCCGGCAATCAGCGGCAAGACATTGGGACCAACTGCCGTGGTGACCAGATCCGCACCGGCAATGGCGGCCACCACTTGCTCCGGATGATCTCCGCTGTGAATGGCGTAAACATTTTTGACGATAATTTCTTCATTGGAATCATCGGCCAACCCGATGGAATAGCTTTTCCGCTCGTTGATCAAATCCACAATCTCCCGGTTCACATCCACAAAGCATACTTCATATCCGGATTGGTGAAGCAGGCTGCCGATAAATCCGCGTCCGATATTTCCAGCTCCAAAATGTACTGCCAGCATGTGTGTCCACCTCTTAAAAGAATTTCATGATTTCTTCGTCTGTTTCCGCTTGAACGATTTGATGCACGTTTTCTTCCTCAGCAACCAACAAGGCGATCTTGGATAAAATCTCCAAGTGCTCATCGCCTTTTGCGGCAATTCCGATCAAAAGTTTGACGATGTTGCCGTCTCCAAAGTCCACACCGTCAGGAACCTGTACGATCACAATACCGGATTCGATGACGTTTTCCTTGCCCGCTTCCGTTCCATGCGGAATCGCAACATAATTGCCCATATACGTCGAAGTCAATTGTTCCCTCTCCAGCATGGTATCCACATAAGCCGGTTTGACGTAACCTCTTTCCACCAACAATTGACCCGTCAAGCGGATCGCTTCTTCTTTGCTGTCCACGCTTGCATTGAAGCGGATGTTTTCCGGGGATAAGATCGATGATGCCATGTCAAACACTCCTTGTTTCTTTTAATTTTTCTTCAAAGAATCGTTCAAACCGTTTGGCGAGGTAAGCGGAAATTGCCTGCTGGTCTCCCGACTGGAACAAGGCAATCCCCTCGTCGTTTTCAATAAACAGGGAACTGATGTAACTCAAGACTTCCAACACCGGACCGGAAACCTTCTCCGGTGCCAACAACAAGAGCAACGTATCGGCACGGATGTCCGACTGGTCCATGCCCTTCATCACAAACGGCTGTTTCAGGAAACAAACCGTAAAAGAGGGACGGACCACCTGTTGGCTCCGTGTGTGGAAAAGCGCCAGCCGTGTTCCGGGGATTCCCAGTCCCCCTTTTTCCTCCCGCTTTAACAAAGCTTCCACCACCGGCGCCACCCTTTGGATCACCCCTTCCTCCCGCAACCGCAAACAGGCGGCTTCCAAAGCTTCCGGGACAGAGCCGGCCTCTTCCGCAACAAAGCATTGGAATCCCCGGAGGATGGTGGCGATCCCTCCCGAATACTGATGGATCTTTTGCATGTTGGAGATGGTTTGTTCCAGCTTCGGGGAAGGAGCCGGATCCGGATTCCCGGGAGAAGTTTTGAAGCCCGTTCTCTTTTTGCGCAGCTTTTCCCGGATACGGGCCCGGATCTTTTCCACCTCATCGCGGGTCAAAATGGGACTGACCACCAGATAATCCCCTTGGAAATAAGGGAGTTGGATGGTGGAAATGATGAGGTCAAACGCCTCCGGATCCTCCTGATCGATTCCAAAAACCGACCGGTTGGTCAGGTTTTTGATCTCCGGAATCTCCTGCCGGATCCGGGTTTCCAGCATCTTGGATGTGCCGATCCCGCTGGAACAAATAATGAGCGCATGCAAATCCTGCTCTTGTTTGTTGAGCAATGCCGAACCGAAATGCATCACCAAGTACCCGATTTCTTCGTCCGGAACGGAAACATCCGGGAAGACGGCCGCCACCCCTTTTTTGACGACCGCAAACAAATCCCTGTAATCTTCCATGATTTTGGGCAACATGGGGTTGGTGATTTTCATGTTTCGCCGGATGCGGTAAAGGGCCGGTTTCAAATGGGAAATCAGCCCCTGAACCAACGACGTTTGATCCGACAACCGGCAATGCAGCTCTTCTTCCACAAACCGGATCAGCTTTTTGGTCCAAAGCAGAACGGGATAATCCTCTTCCTCGATCGTGTATTCCTGATCGTGTCTCAGCCGGGCCCCTTGCAGATGCATGGTGATATAGCCGACTTCCGCTTCGGGGATCGACAGGCGGAATACCGTTTCCAACCGGGCGATCAATTGCCGGGCGAACGCATACTCCGGTGCGTTTTTTAACCGGTTCAGATGCACGGGATCCATTTCAATGTTTTCCCCCTGCATAATGCGTTCGATCGCCAGCGCCAAGTGGACGACCAATCCGATGTAGGCACTGTCCGCAAGAGAATAAGGCAGTTGTTTGCTGATTTCTTCGACCACTTTCTCCACCAGGATGAGCTTGCGCTTTTCAACCAGACCCAGCAATCTTCCGGAAAGGGATTCCGGTGTTTTTTTCGTCTTGTTTTGAATGTTTTCGCGGATCAGGGATAAGAACTGGACTTCATCAATATTTTCGGCAATCAGATTGCTCATGGCCCGCCGCTTGGCTGACTCGCTTCCGACAATTTCAACCCCGTACCCGCGTTTTCGAATCAACGACAAATCAAACTTCTCAAGCCCGCTTTCCAGCTTGGTCAGGTCATGGCTGACGGTTGCCATGGTGACGTCCAGTTCACTTGCCAGCGAAATCAGTTTCACCGGTTCTTTTGCTTCCAAAAGCGTGCATAAAATCAGGATCCTCCGTTCTTCCGGCGTATACTCCCGGCGGGATTGGCGGAACAGATCCCGTTTTAACGCCTCCTTTTGGCCGGCCGCACCGAATAGCTGAATGCCGACCCCCGGCTTTTTGACCAGTTCCAGGTCATACTTTTGAAGCAATTGTTCGATCCCTTTCAAATCCCGGTGGATGGTGCGGACACTGACATCCAGTTCTTCCGCCAGTTGCTTCGTGGTCAAATTTTCCGGCCGGGTGGATAGCAAACGTTTTAAAATCAACCTTTCCCTTGCAGTGATATACATCTTGTCCACTCCATTATAACGACGTCGCCCGGAAAGCTTCGGACAAACCGCGCTTTCCCGTTATTCTTTGGCCTTTTTCAATTCCTCCACGAGTTCATCGTATTTCGGGCTGCTCAAGAAGTTGTCCACGGAAATATGATGAGCATGGGGGATCTTGGCTTTGGCCCGGTCCGTCAGGTCTTTGTGTGTCACCACAATGTCGGCATCATCCGGCAGGTTGTTGATCGATGTGTTGGTCACAGACAGATCCAGACCGGCCTTTTGCACTTTGTTTCTCAAAATGGACGCCCCCATGGCGCTGGAACCCATTCCGGCATCACAGGCAAAAATAATTTTTTTCACTTTGTCGTACTCAACCGATTCGGCTTTCGGCTCTTCGTCTGCCGGTTTTTCTTCTTTTTTCAAAAGCTCGGCCGCTCTGCCTTCTTTTCCTTTTAATTCACTGGTTTTTTCAACGGCTTTGTCCAAGTCTTCGCCGTTTTGTTTGGATGTTTTCAAAATCAAGGATGCGATGAGGAAAGAAACGAGCGTCGCGGCGATGACCCCCGCCAGGACACCGACATAATGCCCTTTCGGCGTCATGGCCATCAAGGTGAAAATACTTCCCGGTGACGGCACGGCGATCAATCCGGCATCCGTCATCAAGAAGGTGAAGACGCCGGTGGCTCCGCCGGCAATGGCCGCAACCAAAAGAAAGGGTTTCATCAAAATATAAGGGAAATAAATTTCATGAATTCCCCCGAAGAAATGAATGATTGCCGCACCCGGAGCGGATTGTCTGGCTGTTCCTTTGCCAAACAACATATAAGCAAGCAAAATGCCAAGTCCGGGACCCGGGTTGGTTTCCAACAAGAATAAGATGGATTTACCGGATTCGGTCACTTGTTCGATCCCGATCGGGCTTAAAATTCCATGGTTAATGGCGTTATTCAAAAACAAGACTTTTGCCGGTTCCACAAACAAACTGGCAAGCGGCAACAAATGCACATCGATGATGGCTTGAACCCCCGCTGCCAACGTGCTGTTCAACAACAGTACCACCGGACCGATGGCTTTATAACCGAGGATGGTTAAAATTCCGGCGATGATCCCGGCGGAAAAGTTGTTTACCAGCATTTCAAAGCCTTGTTTCACTTTTCCTTCGATCAATTGGTCCCACTTTTTGATGCAGTAACCGCCAAGCGGTCCCATCACCATCGCTCCCAAAAACATGGGAATGCCGGAACCGACGATGACACCCATGGTGGCTGTGGCTCCCACCACGCCTCCTCTCACGTCATAAATCATTTTTCCGGCGGTGTATCCGATTAATACCGGAAGCAGATATTGGATCATGGGGTCGACCAGTTTAGCCAAATCCCCATTCGGGAACCATCCCGAAGGAATAAATAAAGCCGTGATCAATCCCCAGGCAATGAAAGCACCGATATTAGGCATAATCATTCCGCTTAAAAAACTTCCGAAACGTTGTACCTTCATTTTGAATCCGGGATTTGCCTGACCCGATTCCGCCATGTTCTTCTCTCCTTTCTCTTATTGAAATATATATTTATATTTTGTGAACATCTGGTTACTTTTATCATAAGACGTCGGTCCAATCCGGTTCAATTTATAGAAAATCCTATTTTGTCCTTCTAATTGTTGACATTATTAAAATAAACAAACCCCTTTCCATAAAAAATGGAAAGGGGTTGACGGGTAAAGGGGGTTGGCTTAACGGTTATTGTTGGCTTTTTTTCAAGGCTTGATCCAGATCGGCAATAATATCATCCACCGACTCAATTCCGATGGACAAACGAACCAGATCCGGAGTCACTCCCGCGCTTCTTTGCGCTTCTTCCGTCAATTGTTGGTGTGTGGTGCTGGCCGGATGAATCACCAGGGACTTGGAATCGCCGACATTGGCCAAATGTGAAAAGAGCTCCAGGCTTTCAATGAACTTCTTGCCGGCTTCCAATCCGCCTTTGATGCCGAAAGTGAAAATCGCTCCTTGACCTTTCGGAAGATATTTTTGAGCCAATTCATAAGACCGGTGGTTCGGAAGCCCCGGGTGATTGACCCATTCAACCGACTCATGTTTTTCCAGATATTTGGCAACTTCCAGTGAATTTTCGCTGTGCCGTTCCATCCGCAGATGCAATGTTTCCAATCCTTGCAGCAACAAAAAGGCATTAAACGGGGAAATTGCCGCTCCGGTGTCACGCAAAAGTTGCACCCGCGCTTTGGTGATGTAAGCAAGCGGTCCGAGCGCTTCGCTATACACCACTCCGTGATAACTCGGATCCGGCTCCGTGAAATCCGGGAACTTGCCGTTGGTCCAGTCAAATTTTCCGGAATCCACAATGACTCCGCCGATGCTGTTTCCATGTCCCCCGATGAATTTGGTGGCCGAGTGAACGACAATGTCGGCCCCGTGCTCAAAAGGACGGCACAAATACGGGGAGGCAAAAGTATTGTCCACAATGAGCGGAATTCCGTGATCATGAGCCACTTTCGAAACGGCTTCAAAATCCAGCACATCCAATTGGGGATTTCCGATGGTTTCGGCAAAAATGGCTTTGGTCCGGTCGGTGATCGCTTTCCGGAAGTTTTCCGGATCCGATTGATCCACAAATTTCACGCTAATCCCTATTTTGGGAAGAGTATGGTAAAAGAGATTATAAGTTCCTCCATACAACGCGCTGGAAGCGACGATTTCATCTCCGGCTTTGGCAATGTTCAAAATGGCATAAGTGATGGCTGCCTGCCCGGAGCTGGTTGCCAACGCTCCGACTCCGCCTTCCAATTCCGCCACCCGTTTTTCAAAAACATCCTGGGTGGGATTCATGATGCGGGTATAAATATTTCCCGTTTCTTTCAGCGCGAACAAATTGGCGGCATGTTCCGTATTGTCAAACACATACGAGGTCGTTTGGTAAATCGGCACGGCTCTTGATTTCGTGACCGGGTCCGGCACCTGTCCTCCGTGTACGGCAATGGTTTCGCTTCGATAGTTCGTGGATTCACTCATTGGTCTTTTTCCCCCTTTTGTTGTAAAAAAGCCTCTTCTCTGATCCAGAGAAGAGGCTTGATCACTCATCGAAGTCTCTCCTATCTTCTAGAAATCCCAAAGGATTTCTACAGGAATTGGCACCTTCCGGATCTTCATCCGGGGTTGCCGGGCGTCATTGGGCCAGTCCCTCAGCCTCTCTGGATAAGAGCAAAATCTGATAAGAATAGTATTATTTTATTGAATTGACTCTATTATAATGACAAGAAAGGACCATCGTCAATGATTTTTCACAAAAACCTCATAAAAAAACCAGGGCAATTGCCCTGGCCTGATCTAAACCCGGTTCGAATGGGGATTCGAAGAGATTTAATAGGGAGTCCATCTGATGATTTATTCGGACGGACTTTCTAAATTATGGTCTTTTTGTACGAAAAAAGTTTTTTTGTCACGGATTATTCACTTTTAGTTCCTCTCCCTGCTTTGGTTCCAAAAGGCCTTCCTCTGCCCAAACGCCTCTTTTTGCATTGAAACTTCCTTTCCCTTGGGTACTGACCCTTCCCCCCCGGTTCTCCTTTCATATGCTATAGCGATTTGAAAAGCACGGGAGGTGATTCCATGTCATCGCTTGAGCGCTTGTGCCGTCAATTCGCACGGATTGTCAACGGCCAGCCAAGCACCATGAACGGGATTTGTTTTATTCAAAAATTCCGGAACATCCCCGTCACCATTTTGGGCAAACGATCCCGTTCCCCGCTGGTTCTTCCCACCTTTTTCAGTTTTGAGAGCCTTGACCGCCGGGGCCGCGCGCTCAATTTGGGAGAAACGGTGATTTTACAAAGAGAAATTAATCCGTTTATCTCCGAATTGCGAAAACGGGGAATAATTGTAACCGCTCTTCACAACCACTGGTTATTTGAAAACCCCCGTTTATTTTACATTCATTTTGAATCCGTAGAAAATCCGATCACCTTTGCCAGAAAAGTTGCCGCCGCCTTGAGGGTGTTGAAAAGATGAGGATTTTTTTAAAAACCACCCGGAAACCGGGTGGTTTTTGCAATTCCCGGTATAATAAACTTAATTCGAAGCAAGGGAGAACGTTGCATGGAAGAGATGTGGAGAAACATTTTGCTGGAACTCGGCATTTGGGCCATTCCTGTCAGCCTTTTGGTCAATACGCTTGTCAACCTGACCGGATTTCTCCCTTCAGTCTTTATGACGGCAACAAACGTCTGGCTTTGGGGAGCCTGGTGGGGCGGGGTTCTGTCCTGGACCGCCGAAGTTTTGGGAGCCATGCTTGCCTTTGTGATTTATCAGCGGGGCATGCGCATTCTTCCCAAAAAATACCGAAACCGCTGGCGCTGGCTGGAATCCATCCAAGCACAGCCGCTGTGGCGGCAATGGACCTTGCTTGCCGCTGCCCGGTTGGTGCCATGGATTCCGACGGGAGCCGTAAACCTTTTTGCCGTATGGGCGGGAACCCGCTTTTTCATCTTCTCAAGTTCCACTGCCGTGGGCAAAATTCCATCCGTCGCCTTGGAAACCGGAGCAGGGTATGGTTTCCTTCAATGGATTCAACTTTTTTAAAAGAAAGATAAATTTTTACATGCAGGTCTATTTGTTTTAAAATAAATTATGTACAATAAAATAGTAAGTAACTTATGATCACAAGATGGAGGGATTTTTTATGGCAAAAGTGTTGATTTTGACCGGTGATGCCGTGGAAGCCCTGGAAATTTTCTATCCGTATTACCGGTTGCTGGAAGAAGGGCACGAAGTCACCATCGCGTCCCCGAATAAAAAGAAATTGCAAACGGTTTGCCATGATTTTGTGGACATGGAAACATTCACGGAAAAATTGGCATACGGCATTGACTCCCACGCCTCATTTTCCGAAATCAATCCGGCCGATTATGATGGTTTGATCATCCCCGGGGGACGGGCTCCGGAATACATCCGCATGGAAAAAGAAGTCCCTGCAATTGTCAGCCATTTCTTCGAAAACAACAAACCGGTGGGGGCCATCTGCCATGCCGCACTGGTGTTCAGCGTGATTCCGGAATCCGTAAAAAACCGTTCGATGACGGCATTCACCACTTGTAAGCCGGAAGTGGAAAGCGCAGGAGCCGAGTACGTCAACAAAGAGCTTCATGTGGACAACAACTTGGTCTCGGCTCATGCTTGGCCGGATCTTCCCGGATTTATGCGGGAGTTTTTAAAGAAATTAAAATAATTTTGACCAAAAAAGGAGCCGGGAAAAAACCGGCTCCTTTTTTAAAACAATGCCAACTGGTTGCTTTCCGGAAGCCCCTGCAAACAACCCAGCCGCTCCAGCACTTCGATCACCGTGCTGGACAAACGGGCCCTCTTTTGCAAATCCTCGATCGACAAAAACTCTCCTTGCTCCCGGGCTTGGACAATGTTTTGCGCCGCGCTCTCCCCGACTCCGGAAATCGAAGCAAACGGAGGGATCAGGCGTTTTTGGTCATCCAGCCAAAACTTGACGGCATCCGACTGATACAAGTCCACGGGCGCAAATTCAATTCCCCGTGCATACATTTCCATCACCAATTCCAAGGTGGCCGCCATGGCCTTGTCTTTCGCCGATGCCTGGAAGCCCATCTCGTTGATCTCATTCAGTTTCCGTTTGACCGCATCATATCCTTTTAAAACAAGCTCAATGTCAAATTCATTGACGCGGGTGCTGAACAATGCCGCATAAAAAGCTTCCGGATGATACACTTTAAACCACCCGATGCGAACGGCCGCCGTCACATAAGCCGCGGCGTGCGCACGCGGGAACATGTATTTGATCTTCCGGCAACATTCAATGTACCAATCCGGCACGCCATGCTCCTTCATCAAGGCTTCCTCTTCATCGGAAACCCCTTTTCCTTTTCTCACTTTTTCCATGATCTTAAATGCCGCTTTGGACGGCAATCCCATGCGAATCAGATACAACATGATATCATCGCGGCAACAGATGGCTTCTGAAATGGTACAAACGCCGTCATTGATCAAATCCTGCACATTGCCCTGCCAGACGTCCGTCCCGTGCGACAATCCGGACACACGCACCAATTCACTGAAACAACTGGGTTTGGCATCCTGCAAAATCCCACGCGCAAAATAGGTGCCAAATTCCGGAATCCCCAGCGTGCCGTGTTCAATTCCGTTAATGTCTTCGGGCCGGACCCCGATGCTTTTGGTGCTGCGGAACAGTTCAATCACCTTGGGATCCCCGAGCGGAACCTTGGTGGGATCCACACCGGTCAGTTTATGCAACAGGCGTTGGATGGTGGGTCCCGTATGCCCGAGCAAATCCAGTTTCAAAATTTTCCCGGAGATGGCTTTGTAATCAAAGTGGGTCGTGATCACCCCGGATTTGGTGTCATCCGCCGGGTGCTGAATGGGCGTGAAATCATAGACTTCCCGTTCCTGCGGTACCACCATCAGCCCTCCGGGGTGTTGCCCGGTGGACCTTTTCACCCCGACGCAACCTTGCGCCAGGCGCTCGATTTCGGCACGCCGCAAATTCAAATTATGTTGTTCCGCATACTTTTTCACATAACCAAACGCGGTCTTTTCTTTCACCGTGTTGATGCTTCCTGCACGATAGATGTACTCTTTCCCGAAAAGTTCCTCGGTGTACTGGTGCGAGCGCAATTGATATTCACCGTCAAAGTTCAAATCGATATCAGGCGCTTTGTCCCCTTCAAAGCCGAGGAACGTCTCAAACGGGATGTCATGCCCGTCTTTCCACAGCTCTTCCCCGCACCGGGGACATTTTTTGTCAGGCAGGTCAAACCCGCTTTCATAAGAACCGTCGGTAATAAACTCGCTGTACTTGCATTTTTTGCAACGGTAATGGGGAGGCAACGGATTCACTTCGGAAATATAGCTCAAACAGGCAACGACCGAAGAACCGACCGATCCCCGGGAACCGACCAGGTATCCGTCTTCCAGCGATTTGCTGACGATTTTTTGCGAAATCATGTACAGCACGCTGAATCCGTGTTTGATAATGGAGTTCAACTCCCGTTCCAACCGGTTTTTCACGATTTCCGGCAACTCTTCCCCGTACCATTCGTGCGCCGTTTGGTAACAAATCCGTTTTAACTCTTCTTCGGCTCCTTCCAAATGGGGCGTGTACGTTTCATCCGGGAACGGCTTGACCACTTCAATCTGCTCCGCGATCGCCCGGGGATGGTCCACCACCACTTCTTTGCATTTTTTCTCGCCCAAATATTGAAATTCCCGCAACATCTCGTCCGTCGTCCGAAAATGCGCTTTCGGCAAAGGCCCTTGCGGTTTCGCACCGGTTTGGTTTGCGGCGATGATTTCGCGGAAAATGGCATCCTGTTCGTCCAAATAATGGGCGTTGGAAGTGGCGACGACCGGTTTGCCCAGCTTCTCGCCGATCTCGACAATCAATTGATTCGCTTGCCGCAACCGCTCTTCATTTTCCACCAAGCCTTTTTCCACCAGATGCATGTTGTACTCCACCGGTTGGATTTCCAGGTAATCATAAAAACGCGCGATTTCTTCCACTTCGGAAGGCGACTTGTTTAACGCCGCTTCAAATAATTCTCCGCGTTCACAGCCCGACCCGACCAAAAGGCCGTTCCGGTGCTTGACGAGCTCGCTGCGGGGAATGCGCGGCACCCGGTAAAAATATTTTAAATGGGACATCGAGATAAGCTTGTACAGGTTTTTCATCCCTTCCTGGTTCTGCACAAGCAAAATGGCATGGAAAGGACGGACCCTTTTTAAATCCCGTTCCCCGCGGTTTTCATTCAACATGTGCAAATGGGTGATTTTCTTTTTCTCCACCGCAATTTGCAACATTTTCCACATCACATGGCCGGTGGCTTCCGCATCATAAATCGCCCGGTGGTGCTGTTCCAGTTTGATGCCGAGCTTATCCGACAGGGTGTTCAAGCGGTGGTTCCGCATGTCGGGGAACAACATCCGTGCCAGTTCCAAGGTATCCAGCACCGGATTTTTCACCGGCTCCTTGCCGATCCGTTTCACCGCTTCCTGCAAAAATCCCATATCAAATCGCGCATTGTGCGCCACCAGCACGGTGCCTTCGATAAACTCCAGAAAATCCGCCACCACATCATCCACTTCCGGTGCGTCTTTCAACATGTCGTCGGTGATATGCGTCAGCTCGACAATGTGTTTGGACAACGGGCGGTGAGGGTTGGCAAAGGAGGAAAATTTGTCGATGATTTTTCCGTCTTTCATCTTGACCGCTGCCAGTTCGATAATGACATCGTGAACGGCGGACAACCCGGTGGTCTCCACGTCGAAGACGACATATGTACCCTCGAGTAAATCCATCTCGACTTCATTCATCACAATGGGAATGCCATCATCGACGATATTGGCTTCCACTCCGTAAATCACTTTGATGTCATGTTCGCCGGCCGCTTTGTATGCTTCCGGATAGGCTTGCGCCACGGCATGGTCGGTAATCGCCACGGCGGGATGCCCCCATTCTGCCGCTCTTTGAATCATTTTCCCCGCACTGGCAATCCCATCCATTGCGGACATGGAGGTGTGCAAATGAAGCTCAACCCGTTTTTCTGCCGCCGTATCCCGGCGCACAAACGAATCGGGTTCGGTTTCTTCCAAGCTGTTCACCATCACGACCAGTTCACGGGAAAACGTGTCATATTGAACACTTCCGCGCACTTTTAACCAATCACCGTCTTGGATCATGGCCAAAACGGCGGCTTGTTCCTTGTCACGGGCAAACACTTTGCACGAAATGGAATTGGTAAAGTCGGTCAAATTGAAGGTTAACAACTTCCGACCGCTTTTTAACTCTTTCAACTCGCTTTTAAACACTTTGCCTTTGATGACCACATTCCGCTCTTCTTCGACAATGTCGTTGATTTTCACCGGTTCTCCCTTGATGCTGTAGCCCAATTTTTTGCTTACAACCGGTTCCTCCGGATGCTCGCTCTTTTCTTTCTGTTTCTTGGCCCGCTCTTTTTGTTCGGCCAACGCCTTTTGCATCAAGGTCTTTTCCTCTTGGATTCTCTGCTCGCGGAATTGTTCGGCGGCCTGCTCCGGTTCGGTTTCTTTTGCTGATAAAATGACGGGGAGTTTGGTTCCGGTGATGCGTTCGTAATACTTCATGATATAGCGGTCCGTTTCCCGTTGTTTAGCCATTTTCAAAACCGCCGGGTTGGGGAAGACGACAACAATCCGGTCCCCTTCCACCCGCCATTCAGCCTGTCCGAACCAAGTGGCGGCGGCGGGTGTGACCTGTTCTTGCAAACATTTTTGGATAAAATATTTATATTTTTGCAGAACGATTTCATGTTGCAAGCGGTCATAGGTGAAGTACATATTCACCCGGACCCACGGCTGAAAATGTTTTTTCACGCGCATCTGAAAATCCTGCCATAACTCCGCATCCATCGGCTCCACCAAATGAAGGTGAATATTCCATGTTCTGTCTTGGAGACGGACTTGCACTTCTTTAATCACACCATCCCGAAAGGCATGATTCAGCCATTCTTCCGGCAATTCGGCTTCATGGAACAGGTTAACCAGTGCTTGCCTCCCCTTCATTGCTAAAGACCTCCAAATACTTGGTTTCTCTTCCCGTACCACATTGGAATGATTCGAGTCATTTACTTATTGTATCGAACATATACAAAGAGAGAAAGAGGCGATTTTTGTAAGGCCGTTTTAAAAGGATAAAACCCGGCGGTCAAGCAGGAATCAAATCATCTTTCAAGAAATTTATATATGGAACATTTATATTTTTCAAAAAACATAAGGAGGATGAGGCCATGAGCGTCAAACTTTCCGGTTACAAAGCCCCCAACACGGAAGGCAGCCTGCTTCACTACAAACCCCGGTATGAAAACTTTATCGGCGGCGAGTGGGTGCCTCCGGTAAACGGCGAGTATTTTGACAACCCGTCTCCGGTTGACGGCAAGGTGTTCACCAAAGTTCCGCGTTCACAAAAAGAAGATATCGAACTGGCTTTGGACAAAGCGCACCAAGCCAGGGAAAAATGGGCCAACACCCCGCCTGCCAAGCGAAGCAAAATCCTCCTTAAAATTGCCGACCGGATTGAAGCCAACAAAGAAAAACTGGCACTTTCGGAAACATGGGACAACGGAAAACCCATCCGTGAAGCACTGGCGGCAGACATCCCGCTTGCTGTTGACCATTTCCGGTATTTCGCCGGCGTCATCCGCGGAGAAGAAGGCAGCGTTTCCGAAATTGACGCCAAAACGCTTTCGGTTCACATCAAGGAACCGATCGGTGTGGTCGGACAAATCATCCCTTGGAACTTCCCCTTGTTGATGGCCGCATGGAAACTGGCACCGGCACTGGCCGCAGGAAACTGTGTCGTACTGAAACCCGCTGAACAAACGCCCGTCACCGTCCTGTTATTTGCAGAGTTGATTCAAGATTTGCTTCCTCCCGGCGTCCTCAATATTGTAAACGGTTTCGGTCCCGAGGCCGGCCAAGCGCTTGCCACCTCCCCGCGGATCGGAAAAATCGCTTTCACCGGCGAAACAACCACGGGCCGGTTTATTATGCAATATGCTTCTGAAAACATCATTCCGGTCACGCTGGAGTTGGGCGGAAAATCCCCCAATATTTTTACGGAAAGCGTCATGCGGCAAGATGACAGCTTCTTGGAAAAAGCCATCGAAGGATTTACCATGTTCGCGTTAAACCAAGGGGAAGTCTGCACCTGTCCGTCCCGTGCCCTGATCCAGGAATCGATCTATGAAGAATTCATGGATCGGGCCCTCGAGCGGGTGCGCAAAATCAAAATGGGGGATCCCTTGCATCCGGAAACGATGATGGGGGCACAGGCTTCATCGGATCAATTTCAAAAAATCCTGAGCTATCTCGAATTGGGGCGTGAAGAAGGGGCACAATGCCTGACCGGCGGAAAGCCGTATGACAACCCGAAATATCCGGACGGCTTTTATATTGAACCGACCGTCTTTGTCGGAAACAACAAAATGCGCATTTTCCAAGAAGAAATTTTCGGGCCGGTTGTTTCCGTCACCACATTTAAAGATGAACAGGAACTGTTGGAAATTGCCAATGACACGCTCTATGGCCTGGGAGCCGGATTGTGGACCCGAGACGTTCACCAAGCTTACCAGATCGCCCGGAAAATTGAAGCCGGCCGCGTGTGGGTGAACTGTTACCACGTCTACCCTGCACACGCTGCCTTCGGCGGATACAAACAATCCGGGATCGGGCGGGAAACCCACAAAATGATGTTGGAACACTACCAGCAAACCAAAAACATGCTGATCTCCTACGATCAAAACCCCACCGGATTGTTTTAAGGTGACCGGAATGAAACAAGTGGAGCGGGTGTCTGTGACGGAAGAAGCCGCCAAAGTGATTGAGGCTTTGCGGAAAGAACATGGCGATTTAATGTTTCACCAAAGCGGCGGTTGTTGTGACGGATCTTCCCCGATGTGTTTCAAAGCGGGAACCTTCCGGGTCGGAGCCAACGATGTCTACCTCGGGGATGTGGCCGGTTGCCCTTTTTATATGTCCCGGGCCCAATATGAATACTGGAAACACACCCACCTGACCATCGATGTCACCAAAGGCCGCGGTGCGTCTTTCTCCCTGGAAATCCCGCTCGGGGTCCGGTTTATCATTCGTTCCCGTTTGTTTACCGAAGAAGAGCAAAAACAATTGGGACTCCTTTAAACGAAAACCCCCTGCTCATGCAGGGGGTTCACTCTGTCTCTTTATTTTTGAATAAATAATTGTGTCCAATAAGTGCCGTAATCTCCACCTTGAACATAACCGATTCCAATATGGGTAAAATCAGGATTCAAGATATTGGCCCGGTGTCCTTCACTGTTCATCCAGCCGTCCATCACTTCTTCCGCCGTTTTTTGTCCCGCCGCAATATTTTCTCCGGCCGCTTTAAAATCAATGCCTTGCTGTTTCATCATTTCAAAAGGAGAACCGTAGGTCGGGGATTGATGGTCAAAATAATGATGATCCCTCATGTCCTTGGATTTCATGTCCGCTGCTTTGGAAACCGCGGCATCCAGTTGCAACGGTTTCAAGCCGTGCTTTTCCCGTTCCTGATTCACCAAGGTCAAAACCTCTTTTTCAACGGGCAGAATCTCTGCATTTTGATCACCGGTTGCCGCTGCAGAAGACGGTTGCGTTTCCCGGACTGCCTCCTGTGGTTGCAACGTCTCCTTGGGATCGGCTTGATTTTGGTTTCCCAAAAACCCCCAACCGGTAACCGTGGACAACAGTGCCGTCAATCCGGCGAGAATCAATTGAAAACTCATAATGCAACCCCTTTCCCTTCAACTTGCTTCACAGTCTAACATAAATCCGAAGCATTGAAATTGTAGAATATTGGAAAGGAGGTTCATTTCCGCTTCATCAATGCATCAAACCGGTGCGAACTCAATTCTTGTTCAGGTGTGATGAGCATGTTCAGGCTGATGGGGTATTCCCGGTCCTGATGTTCCACTTGCACGGCGATGTGGGCATCTTGCACTTTCCACAATGCCATCCGGATGCTGACATACTGGTCACGCGGAAAATGAGGATCCCAAAATTCCCCATAAAAAAAAGGAGCTCCCCAATTGGCCGACAAAAAGCGCACAACAACGTCCAAACTCCTCAACATTTCCATGGTTAATTCGTTCATCCGGTCATCACCGGGATCCTTCAGGATCTCATCCATTTCCCGGTATGTATCAATATCCAGCCATACCGATTGAATGCGCCCTTCCTTTTTCTCCAACAGAATGCGGGGATATCCGTCCAAATGATTGCAAAAACACACACCTTCTTCCTTTTCCCACATCATGCGATAATCCAAGAGTTCGGCTAGTACAGAGAATGAATGAACCATTTGCTCCTTATCCCAATCAAATTGAATACTTGGCAAATAGGAAGCAATCATTTGTAACTGGCGATGATGTTGTTCATTTAACATGATCCGGCTTCACCCTGTTTTCTAGTGTTCAAAATTCAAGCACCTTTGTATTTTAATTCAAAAACAATCATACAAAGATTATAATTATTTTTATATTAATTGATCAAGTATGGATCTACTACCTTTCTTTTCATCAAATCATGATGCTTTCAACCGGATCCATCCCCGTCACCTGACGGGGGAAAAATGTTAAAAAACCACAAGCATCCCGGGCAATCACCGGGACACACAGGGGAAGGAGGGGAAAAAACGGGAGCGGATAAAAAAATAAGCAAATGCGAAACATTCAAATATTGAG
Source organism: Thermoactinomyces sp. CICC 23799 (assembly GCF_016055145.1). Lineage (NCBI taxonomy): Bacteria > Bacillati > Bacillota > Bacilli > Caryophanales > Thermoactinomycetaceae > Thermoactinomyces > Thermoactinomyces sp. CICC 23799. The sequence goes on along the minus strand of NZ_JAECVV010000003.1, from coordinate 255,427 downwards.
ATATTAAAAAGAAAAAATGACAGGTAAAAAATCGGAAATTATCCTTCCTGATTATTGGAAACCTGTTTTTCCGTTTCCGGCTTCCATCGCCGGAGACTTACGGTCAAAATTTTCGAATGTTTGCGGATACAGTCAAGCGGCAGGATTTTCCGGCCATACGACGTATAAAAAAAGAGCAGGTCTTTGATTTATCACCTCTGGAGGTGGTACAACATGTTACGTCAATTTACCATCAAAGGATGGTTATATGAACATATCACTTTGACGTGGAAAGAAGGAGAATTATTCAGCGACTGTCCCGAAGTTTTGGAAGTGATTAAAAAACGAATTGAGGAACTGGAAGAGTTAAAAGCATTTATCTTCTGTCCCGAAACAAAACGTTTTTTTACCGAAAACTACCTGAAAAAGCCTTACTCCGCTTATTTGGTGTTAAAACATGTATTGGAGGAAGTTTATGAACTTCCGGACAAAGAAGAGGTCCTGCGGTTGGAAGACCAACCTTCTTCATCCACTCCTCTTCTCAGTTCATAACATGAAAGATGTCCCGTGAAGAGCGGGGCATCTTTCATGTACAGGTCAAACCACGCAAAAAAAAAGCTCCGCTTTTTCAAGCGGAGCTTTTTTCACGGGCCGATTCACACTTTGGTGCTGAGGGTCGGACTCGAACCGACACGGTGGTACACCCACCGCAGGATTTTAAGTCCTGTGCGTCTGCCAATTCCGCCACCCCAGCATGCTTGGTGCCGAAGGTGGGAGTCGAACCCACACTCCATAAAGGAACACGATTTTGAGTCGTGCGCGTCTGCCAATTCCGCCACTTCGGCTTGAGGTGAAAAATCATTATCGAATCGACAAAAAATATCATATCAGCAATAAGAATAAATGTCAACGATTTTTTTAAAACAGGTAAAAACAAAGAACGGTCAAAAACCCGTCATCAGCTTTTATGGGAGCTTTTCATCTTGAAAAAAACTTTTTCCAATTTCTTGCGTGCCAAAGCAAGTTCACGGAGGACGGCTTCTTCCGTCATCCATTCGGATAATGTCCCGGACCAGCCGCAGGACGGACACACCATTTTTTCTTCGAGCGGCCCGGAATGTAACGTTTTAAACTGTTCCCGGCACTCCCGGCATTGCAAACGATGGCTGACTGGCAACGGATCCGGTAAATAGTCCCTCATAAAAAAACTCCTTAATGAAACGTTTTTTGGAGACAATGAACGATGTTTGCTTTTTTCATATTAATCCTTCGAAAAACACTCAGGTTTTTCCTGCAACAATTTGCCAAGAATCATTTAAAAATCGTCTCTTGATGAGATATAATAAAATAGTTTCACAAAGGAATCGAAAACAACGCATGGATGAAATAGAACCGACACCGAATGGAAAGGATGACCAGGCATTGATACCGGCTGAACTCATGGCCAATTTTCCTCTTTGGGCATCTCTCACTGCCATTGTCTTGGCACAACTGTTAAAAGTCCCTTGGAATTTTTTTATCACGCATCATTGGGATTGGAACTGGATGGTCAGCTCCGGGGGCATGCCCAGTTCACACACTTCCGCTGTGACCGCACTGGCAACCTCCCTGGGAATCACGGAGGGATGGGATTCTTCCGCCTTTGCCATTGCAACCATCATCGGAATCATTGTGATGTACGATGCCACCGGTGTCCGCCGACAGGCCGGCATGCATGCCCAGGCTCTTAACCAGTTGGCTGACGACTTCGCTTTACTGTTGAAGGAACTCAGGAACATCAAAGAAAAGCCGACCTCGGAAACCCGGATCCGCTTGAAGGAAATCCTGGGCCATCAACCCATCGAAGTCTTTACCGGTGCCTGGTTGGGCATATTGGTTTCTGTCGCGATGTACTTTCTCTGGTATTAAGTGAAGCGGGACATTTAAACAATGCCCGCTTCAACATTTCCGAAGAAGCGCAATGCACTCAAAGGAGAGGATCAGGATGCGACTGGTTTCCATTTGTCCCAGCAATACGGAAATGCTTTATTTTCTGGGAGCGCACACATGGCTTGTCGGAATGGATGATTACTCGGACTGGCCCCCGTCCTGCCAACACCTTCCCCGCGTCGGTCCGGATTTAAATGTGGATATCGAAAAAATCAAAGCATTGAATCCGGATCTGGTGATCGCTTCCCTCAGTGTCCCGGGAATGGAGAAAAATATCGAAAGATTAAAACAAGAAAATCTCCCCTTTATCGTTTTGAACCCCAAAACCCTCCGGGATATTGCACAAGATTTGATCCGGCTCGGAGACGTCCTCGGCCTCCAAACCAAAGCGGAACAAACCTCCCGCCGGTTTACAGATCAAATCGAACGGCTCGAATCCCGGATTCCCGGCAAAGAAAAAAAGCCGCGCCTGTATTGGGAGTGGTGGCCAAAGCCGGTTTTCACCCCGGGCAGACGAAACTGGCTCACCGAGGTGAGTGAATTGGTCGGGGCCGTCAACATCTTTTCCGACATTGACAAAGAAAGCGTGCAGACGGATTGGGAAACCGTACGGGATAAAAAACCCGATTATATTTTGGTCGTCTGGACCGGGGTTCCGCTGAAGCGGATCAAAAAAGAAATGATCCAATCCCGTCCGCCCTGGCAAGGAACGCCGCTTTCAAAGGAGCAAAATATTTTTCTGTTGGACGAAGGATGGTATTGCCGACCCTCCCCCCGGATTTTGACCGGCCTTTACCATTTGGCGCACTTGTTATATCCGGAAACGTTTTCAACGCCGGATCCGGATCACCCTTTCCCCTTACAGGAGGAGTAAGGAACGGGGTTGCACTTTAATCCGGACCGGAGTCGTCCCCTTGACTTCCCCGTCAATATGATAAGGAAAAGATTCGGGTCCCGGTATTTCAATTTGTTGTGCCCTCTCAAACCGGATGACCGGGTGCCGGGTATGCCAACCGAAATAAGTTAATGGAAAAGCGCGAATAAACTGACCTTTGCTCAGATTTTGCACACAACACACATCCAAATATCCGTCTTGGGTGTCCGCCTGCGGACAAATCCGGATCCCTCCACCGTATTGGCGGATATTGGCCACGGACACCATCCAACATTTCTCCAGCCGATATTCTTTTCCGTCCATCTTCAGTGTCATGGACCGGGCTTTGTAAGAAAACAGGCATTTCATCGCTTCCATCCCGTATGAAAACGATCCGAACCACTTCTTTAAACCGGACCGGTTCACCCGATCCACCACACTGACATCAAATCCCACTCCTGTGGATCCGAACATGGGTTGTCCGTTCACGGTCGCCGTATCCACCAGTTCCGGTTGAAAATTCAAGATACGCGCCAGCGCTTTCTCCGGCCGGGAAGGGATGCCGTGGGCAAAAGCAAAATCATTTCCGGTTCCGGATGGAATAATCCCGAACGGAACCGCTCCGCCAATCAATCCGCTCCCGATCTCGTTCACCGTTCCGTCGCCGCCGATGGCAACCACCGCTTGCCACTTTTTCTGTTTGGCTCCATCAAGAATCTGAGAAGTCAGTTTCTCGTTTTGCTTCGTATGCCAGACTTCGTAAGCAACAGACCGGGCCTTGAGATATGTTTCCGCTTTTTCCCAGAAAACTTTCCCTTTTCCTTTACCTGATTCCGGATTCACCACAAATAAAATCATGTTCTCACCTTCTGTCCGAATGCATGCTAAAAAAAATCCAGGGTGCATCCCTGGTTTCTAGAACATCCGATATCCTTTTAAGCGCAACGTACGAATGGTAAAAATCCCGCCAAGGACTCCCAAAAAACCCGAAAAGAACAAGACAGCATTGACAATGGTAAAAATTTGCGTCACATCCCGCCCCACATACAAAACAACCCCGAAAAAAAGGGCGAGCGGCAACCAAGTAGTTTTTAAAATCATATTCAAAATAAAGCCCAATCCAAAAAATAAAACAAATAACAACGGAATGGAAATGATCAATTGGGCGAGCGTCACTTGAGTCATCGCCTCCAAATCGCAAAGTTCCCACTCATTTTACTGAATATCTTTCAGAAGGTCAACGATATAAAAAAACCCGCCAAACGCGGGTTCACTTCATTTTTTATCTTCTTTTCCGGTTCCGTGACAGGCATAACACTCTTCCGTACCGCCCAGCAAAAGCTCCAAATACCCTTTTCCGCTGCAATAATGGCAATTATTTTCCGACAGTTCCGACATAAATTTTTTCATGGAATCGCCCCCCTGTGGTATCAGTTTCAGAAATGATATAATATTCTAATCAAAATGAAAAATTCCATTCAGGAGCGGGAAACGCGTTCACACTCCATGTAAGCGATACCATCGGAATGATGCCTTTTCTTTCGGAAAATTGCTTTATTCCATAACAAAAAACCCTTCTTAAACAAGAAGGGTTTTTTGTAAAAATCATAAATGATTACAGTTTTCCTTTGCGAAGAACCAAAGAAACGCCACCCAACAAGAAGAGCCAGCGAAGATCAATGATTTTCTTCATGAACGCAGCTGTTCCGCCGGTCAATTTTTTATTTCCGACCACACCGATGGCCTCTTTTCTTCCCAGAGAAGCAACGGTTCCTTTCGGTTGATATTTAAACGGTTGGTCAAATTGACCCCCGCGAACCACTTTGGCCAATTGTTGGCCGAGATATTGGCCTTGCTGTGTGGAGATTTGGGCCGTCGGCGGGTAAGGACGCTCATTTTCACTTTCTCCCGGGAACACGAGGGAGCTGTCTCCCACGATAAACACATTCTCATGGCCGGGAGCACGCAGATATTCATCCACTTTCACACGGCCGCGCATTGTTTCAATGCCGGATTCTTCAACCAGTTTATTCCCGCGCACACCACCGGTCCAAACCACGGTGGCCGATTTGATTTCACGTCCGCCTTTCAGGATGACACCGTCTTTGGTGCACTCTTCGATCGGTGTGTTGACAATGAATTCAACACCTTTATTTTCCAAATATTTCACTGCATAGTCCACCAGTTCTTTGTCAAATCCCGGCAAAACTGTCGGTGCCGCTTCCACATTCACGATACGGACTTTTTCAAGCGGAATGTCATAATCCCGGCACAGTTCGGGCATGCGATCCACCAATTCGCCCACGTACTCAATTCCGGTGAATCCGGCTCCCCCGACCACGATCGTGATCAATTCTTCTTTTTTCTCAATGGCATATCGCGAGAACATGTATTCCATGTGTTCGCGAATCATGCGCACGCTGTTGATATTGCGAATAAAGAACGCATTTTCCAATAAACCTTTAATACCAAACGTTTCCGGTGCGCTTCCCAATCCAACCACCAGGTAGTCATATTGGATCGGGTCATTGTTTTCCAACAAAACCGTTTTTTCGTCCAACTTCATTCCGGTCACCCGGTCTTGGATAAAACGGATCCGGTTGGTGTCAATGACCGACGGGATCGAAACACGTGCGTGATCATGATGGGAAGTTCCTGCCGCCGGCTCATGCAATTTCGTCGTGATATAGTGGTAACTGTTTTGGTTGACCAGGGTAATTTCTGCTTCGTTCGCATTCAGATTTTTGGCCAATCCTTTGGCTGTCATCAGTCCGCCATACCCTGCTCCAAGGATCACGATTTTCGGTATACTCATCACAAATCACATCCATCTAAAGTATTATTTAGTATGATTGATTTCTCACAATCTGAAAAGGTTCGAACGCTTCGTGATCATTGAATCATGCCATTGATTATGATATTATTTTCACGAACTTTTAGCAAGAGCTTTTGTTCACATTTTCTCCACTTCATTTCAGTCTATCCGGCAAAAACGAATTGGTAAATTTTTTAAAGCTATGGATTCGATCATCACATCGTGTTATATGATTATTATATAATTTTCTCCATTTTCGCAATAATATTTTGGAGGTGCGCTTGTGACAACACAACAAGTTGAACAAAACATAACCGATATCATCGTGATCGGCGGAGGGCCAACCGGTCTCTTTGCTGCTTTTTACGCCGGAATGCGCCAAGCTTCCGTCAAGGTCATCGAAAGCCTGCCGCAATTGGGAGGCCAATTGTCTGCACTCTATCCGGAAAAATATATTTATGACATCGCCGGTTTTCCCAAAGTCACCGCCCAAAACCTGGTGGATAATCTGATTGAGCAAGCCGACCTTTTTCATCCCACCTATTGTTTGGATGAAAAGGTTTTACAAGTTCATAAAAAAGAAGAACGGTTATTTGAGGTTGTCACCCAAAAACAAGTGCATTTGGGTCGTTCCGTGATTATCACCGCAGGATGCGGAGCTTTTGAACCACGCAAATTGAAACTGCCGGAAGCCGAAAAATTTGAAAACACCCACATTCATTACTTTGTCAAAGACAAACGGCAGTTTGAAGGAAAAGATGTACTGATTGCCGGCGGGGGAGATTCCGCGGTGGATTGGGCTTTGATGTTGGAACCGGTCGCAAAAAGTGTGACCTTGATCCATCGCCGGGACAAATTCCGCGCTCATGAACACAGTGTCGAAAAAATGATGAATTCCGGCATCAGGGTGTTAACCCCGCGGGAAATTACCGCGATCGAAGGAGACACCCACATCGAAAAAGTGACGATTTCTGATAAAAAAAGCGGGGTTTCCGAGGAATTGAAAGTGGATGAAGTGATTGTCAGCTTTGGATTTGTCTCTTCCTTGGGGCCGATTCAAGAGTGGGGGCTTCATATCGAAAAAGGAGCCATCCTCGTCAATTCCAAAATGGAAACCAACATCCCCGGCATTTACGCCGCCGGCGATATTGCCACCTATGAAGGAAAAGTCAAACTGATCACCGTCGGTTTCGGGGAGGCTCCCATCGCCGTCAACCATGCCAAACAATACATCGATCCGGATGCCCGCGTTCAGCCTCAACACAGCTCCAATTTAAAATTGGACCGCTAAATGGTTGCATGATCCCTCCTTTGATTTGAAACGATAAAGATAAAATCAAAGGAGGGATTTTTTTGGGTACTCATTATGCTTGTCCCGTATGTAACGGGTTTTCCGCCCTCGAAGATCATCGTTGCCCCGGATGCGGGCATGTTTTGGAAGACAACGGTCGGTTGACCGATCTGTTCAGTGACTACAGCCCGTATCGTGAGATTGATGATCTGAAAATGACCGACGGGCTGACTGATCTGAAAACCCGTCAATGTCCCCATGCACTCACCTGTCCCGCTTGCGGGCATTCCAAAGTAATGATGGTGGATGAAATCCCGATATCCTGAAAAAAACCCATCTCACATGGAGACGGGTTTTTTTCAGCAATTCTCGTCGGGCCGGCCGGATTCCGTTGCCGTCCGGAATGAAGAGCCGCAACCGCAAGTCACCGTTGCATTCGGATTATCAATACTGAATCCGCCGCCCATGACGGTTTCTTTGTAATCAATCACCGTTCCCTTCAGCAACGGTTGGCTTCGTTGGTCGATCAAAATCCGGACACCGAACTGGTCCAGTTCCAGATCATTTTCTTTCTTTTCTTCATCAAATCCCATACTATATGAAAAACCGCTGCATCCGCCGTATTCCACGCCGACGCGCAGATAGAGATTTTCCGGATGCTCTTGCTCGCTCAACATATCTTTCACTTTTAAAGCGGCTTGTTCCGTCAATTTAATCACGGGGCATTCCCTCCTTCTCTTACAGTATACAAGGGAATCTTCCCCTGATACAACCAATGAGCTCAGATCGCTTCCATCATCGCCTGTTTGGATCGTTTTTTCGTTCTTTGCATCCGAAGCGGATAGATGATTTCATCTTCCCTTTGGTGAAGAATCGTTTCCTGTTCCCACAAATTATGCAGTTCATCGAGCTCCCGGCTCAGTTCATAAACGGCCGGATGATTCAAACCGAAACGATCCGCCGCTTCTTCCATGCGTTTTCTTGCTTTTTCCAACTGATCTTTTAACGCCGGACCCCCACTCATCTCATGACCTCCTCTTCCCTATCTTGACCCATCTCTCACAAAACAAGGCACATTTGTTCGAAATCTGCCAGTTATTTTCAGTATACAATGACAAAACTGAAAAGAAAAGCTGCATTTTTTACAAATTATTCAATTAAATATATTATTTAGACACATCTTCTTGTTATCTCCATCCTTTCCAAACTTTTTGAGACATCATGTAAAAAATTGTAAACCCCTTCCCTCCCGGGAAATTGACAAAATCCGGGCGGCCGGAAGATGCCTTCCCGCTTGTTTTCCAATGATTATCCTTTGTGGTAGAATAATATAAGTTCGATTGGTTATTTAGACATTCGAAATAATTTCAGATATCATTGGTTGTTTGTTTGATCAGTAATGAGAGGAGGAACCCTCCATGTCGTTAACCACCACGGTTTCAGACCGCAATTTGGATACGATTGTGGAGAAGGTGAAACACGGGGAACGCCTTACATTGGAAGACGGGCTCACCTTATACGAATCGCCGGACCTGCTCACCATCGGTCAATTGGCCAATGAAGTAAACAGGAGAAAGAACGGGGATCGTGTTTACTTTATCCAAAATATGTACTTAAACCCGACAAACGTTTGTGAAGCCAGATGTGCATTCTGCGCTTTCCGGCGGGATCCCGGGGAAGAAGGGGCTTACACCATGTCGCCCGAGGAATTGCTGGAACATGTCGGCGAGCGGTACACGGAAGGAATCCGGGAATTCCACATTGTCGGCGGACATAACCACACGGTGCCGTTTGACTATTATCTTGAAACGGTGGCCATCTTGAAAAAACACTATCCGCATGTGACCATTAAAGCTTACACGGCGGCCGAAGTGGAATTTTTCTCCCGCTTGTCCGGGCGTTCGGTCGAAACGGTCTTGAAAGAACTGATGGACGCCGGTGTCAGCTCCCTGACCGGCGGCGGTGCGGAAATCCTGACCGAGCGTTACCGCTTAAAAATGAGCCCTGACAAAGCAAGCACCGACGACTGGTTGAACGTCCACCGCACCGCGCACAAGCTGGGAATGAAAACACACAGCACCATGCTGTACGGATCGATTGAAACCAAGGAAGAACGGTTGATTCACATGATCCGCCTGCGTGAATTGCAAGACGAAACAAACGGCTTTTTGGTATTTATTCCCCTGGCGGTGCAACCCAAAAGCGTCAATGCTTCCATCAAACGCCGCACTTCGGCGATGGACGATCTGAAAACCATTGCCATCAGCCGGCTGATGCTGGATAATTTCCCGCATATCAAGGCGTATTTTATTAATATTGGAACACAGCTGGCCCAATTGGCCACACAATTTGGTTCTTCCGATCTGCACGGAACCCTGGTTCAGGAACGAATCAGCCATGCCGCCGGCGCTTTGACGCAACAAGCATTGACCAAAGACGAACTGATCTGGCTGATCAAAGGCGCCAACCGCACACCGGTCGAACGGGACACGTTCTACAACGAAATTGCGGTTTACTAAAAAAAGCATCCGGTTGTTTTAACCGGATGCTTTTTTTAATAACGAATTTCCATGTCTTCAATCTCCTCATAAATTTTCTTGAGAAGTTCTTTTCCGCTGTCTGCCGTGACGATTTCCCCGTTGACCAATGCATAGGGACCTTGCGCACAGATTCCGCAGTTTCCCAAACAGTCATACTCCAACACATCGATCCCCGGGTCTTTTTCCAGCTCGTTTTTTACGGCCAGCACTTCATCCGTCAAATTATTGATGCAAAACTCGACAAGAGGGATCATTTATATTCACTCCATCATGATTGACTTCATCTTTTGGTTGTTATTATATAACGATTCCATGATTTTTCCCATTTCCAGAAAAAAAAGCACTCCGGGTCATGGATTCACCCGGAGTTTGGTGCATTCTGATTTTCTTCTTTGATTAATTTCAGGCCGGTTTCTTTCATGACCCGGATCGTCTCCGATTGGCTCCATTGCCGGTCCTCGACAATTTCATCCGTAAAAACCAAAGTGGACAAGTCGTCCAAAATGTCATGGGAAGCTCTCGTTCCCAAGTTATTCTTTGCCTGGTTCAAATCCTGACGAAAAGCCTGGAAAAAAGCAAAGTACTTTCCGTTGTTTACATATTCGGGTTGATTGATGATGGATTCAATGTTTTGAAATTCGCTTTCCGGATGATCAAGCGGAGCCCCCCATTCCGGCCCGAACACATAATAGTGATCATGCTGATGCAGTGCGTCCAAAGATCTGGCAATCGCATCGAAATCTTCCCGTCGGAAAATCCCTTCATCCGGCTTGTCCAGCAAGGTTCCTTTCACCAGCTGTTCCCGATATTTTTCAATCGCTTGTTTTTCTTCAGGACTCAGCTGTTCCACATGACGAAAATCCATTAAAAAAAACAATATGGCTCCAATGATCAAAAAAGGAGTAAGTATTTGCAACAAACGCTTCATACCCATGCCTCCAACCCGTCTCCATTAGTCTGCACCAAAGCGAAAGGCTCCGTCCCGTCGTCCGTCAAACCCTCCTTCCATCTTGTTTTTACTCCGGTTCACCCGGATGCCTTGCACTCCCCCGTAATACATGCCCGTCGGTTTCACAATCACCTGATATCCTTTTTGTTCCAATTCTTTCTGGACATTGGCAGGCAACGCTCTTTCGACATAAACGATATTATCCTCCACGATAAACCGGGGGCGGTTGATGGCCGACTGGACCGGCAGATCATATTCCAAAATACGCAATACCACTTGTGTCAACACCGGCGTGATCCGGCTTCCCCCTGCACTTCCGATTCCCAAAACCGGGCGTCCGTTTTTGGCAAAAATGGTCGGAGCCGTATAACTGACGGGCCGTTTCCCCAATTGGGGACGATTGGGAGAGCTTTTGATGAGACTGAAGTTTTTTAACTGGTTGTTTAAGAAAAAGCCATCCACGTAAATCCCCGATCCGAAAAAGTTACTCAGGGTATTGGTGGCCGTCACCATGTTTCCGTCTTTATCGACAACCACAAAGTGGGTCGTATTGTCATGCTCCTCTTTATCCGCGAGCGAATCGGCCACGGTTTGATACTGGCTCGAAATTTGTTTGAGGTTGACATCCTTTGTTAATTGTTGAATATATTGATCCGCCAGCATCTCCTTTACCGGAACCTTGGCAAACTGCGGATCTCCCACGTTTTGGCGCCGCGCATGGTTCACCCTTTTGTCAATTTCCCCGAGCAAATGAATTTGATCGGCAGACAAGTCCCGGGTTTTGCCCACCTTGAGTTTGTCAGCCATTTTCAACGACTCGGCCAACATAATTCCTCCGGTTGGCGGAGAAGGGGTGATCATTTCATAGTTCCCGTATTTTACAACAAGCGGTTCTTTGACCAATGGCTGATACTTGTGTAAATCACTGACTTTCACGCCTTGGGATTTATTCTCGATATCTTTGGCGATCAAGCCTTCATAAAACGCTTTGGATCCGTCCTTTTGAATCGCCTTCAGTGTATTGGCCAGATCTTTTTGGACCAGCAAGCGGTGTGCCTGAATCGGTTCCCCGTCCGGGAACATGTGCTTCAGATCGTTGACCGGCAACCGGTATTTGGCCGCCTGTAAGCGGCTGTTTAAAATCGGGGTGACTTCAAACCCCTGTTCCGCCAGCTCTATTGAAGGTTGAATCAACTGCTCCATCGGCAATTTGCCGTATCGTTGATGAGCGAGTTCCATTCCTTTCACAAACCCCGGAACCCCCACTCCGTTATCCGGAATGATCCCGGTATATGGTGCCGTTTCCCGATAATCGATAACCACGGGGTCTTTCTCCTTGCTGTAAAAATCAATCAACATTGTTCCGCCGCCGCCAAGCCCCGATCCGTAAGGCTCAACGACTCCCAATGCATATCCGACGGCAATCGCCGCATCCACCGCATTGCCGCCTTGTTCCAAAATGCGCATCCCCACTTTGACCGCTTCCGGATGCGCCGCAGCCACTCCGTATTTATGCTTGTTCTTTTGGTCGACGGTTTGCTCAAAAGCTTTGGAATCATACTCATTGCTTTTATAAAAATAAGCAAAAATCGTACCGACAATCACAAAAACAGCCAAGATGACATGAAATTTCTTATTGTTCAACCTTTTTCCCTCCTTTCAGCCCGGGCGGAAGCGGAACCGTTCGGACAAGAATGTTGTTTTCCCGTTTCCATGTGCGATTCCACAGATTCGAATAAATCCTTTCTTGTGTCATTTGCATAAACACCCGCTCACGCCGGTACACCTGACTCCATCCCAAAAGCGGACGCGGTTGCCCTTCCCGGATCATTAACGGATAAATTTCCAACCGGGCTGTATCATTGTTTAACACCTTGTATTGCACCAGCACGCTTTCGCGGGTACGGGTCCAACCCTGATCAAACACAAAATTGCCCAAGCTGTAAAAAATCACGCCGTTTTTATACACCTCGACCGGTTCCAACACATGGGGATGATGGCCGACCACAAGATCCGCTCCGGCATCGATCAAAGCATGCCCCAGATCCCTCTGCCGCGGATGATTGCGGCTGTCATATTCCAATCCCCAATGCATATGTACAATCACCAAATCCGCATTTTGTTTGGCTTTGGCCACTTGCGGAAACCAAACATCCGGATCCGCCGGAGCGATTCCGGAGCGTTGATGTGTCGCGCGGAAATCGACCGGCATCACATCGGAAAAGCCCAAGGTGGCAATTTTTATCCCGTTGACGGTTTGATACACCACTTCAACGGCTTCGTCCAAATGACTGCCGGCCCCGACGGTCTCCACTCCGGCATCCCGAAAAGCTTTCAACGTATCCAACAACCCTTGTTTCCCATAATCCTTCATATGGTTGTTAGCCAGATTGACGGTGGAAAAACCTACTTTTTTCAATGCTTTGGCCGCTTCGGGTTTTGTGCTCAGATGAATAAATTTGTCCGCCTTGGGATAACCCCGCCGGTTTACGATGGGATTCTCAAAGTTTCCCGTCACATAATCCGAATACTGAAAATAAGGACGAACATAATGAAATAAATATTCATAGCCGTAGTTTTTGACGATCACATCCTCGATATGCCGTCCGAACATCATGTCCCCCACAAGCGTAACCGTCAGCCGGCTGTCGGGATCCTCCCGAACGGATACGGCTTTCACGCGATCCAAGACCGTCCATCCCGTCATCAACACAATAATGAGGAACAAAGCAATGTACGAATGGAACACGGCCTTTTTTTTCTCGCGTTTCAGATATCGTTGGAACCTCTGCCGATAAGTCAACATTTCCTCCATTCGTCCCTTCACGATGTAATCTTAACCAAAATCATTTTCAAATGGAAGAAAATTTCCTTTATCTCGACGGAGCCAATTTAGCTTTTAATTTCGGCGGGAGATCGATGGTGCGCACCAACGCTTCTCCTTCCCGTTTCCACAAACGGCTCCATTCTTCTGAAAAAATCGGTTCATCGGTGATTTGCATAAAAATCCTCTCCCGACGGTAAAAAGAACCGAACCCGGTCAGCGGCCTCGGGGTTCCATCCCGGATGACAAGCGGGCGAATCACCAAATTCACCTTTCCGTTCATCACTTTATACTGAGCCAAAACACTTTCCCGGGTCCGGGACCACCCCTGATCCGAAATAAAGTTCCCAAGGCTGTAAAAGATGACCCCGTGTTTGTAAACTTCCACCGGTTCCAACACATGGGGATGGTGACCGATCACGATATCGGCTCCGGCATCGATCAACGACCGTCCCAAATCCTGCTGCCTCGGGTGGAAGGTGCTGTCATACTCTTCACCCCAATGCATATGGACAATCACCAGATCGGCATTTTTTTTGGCTTTGGCCACATCATAAAAAAACACGTCCGGATCCGCCGGGGCCACACCGGACCGGTCGGACAAAGCACGAAAATCTTTAGGAAGGATATCGGAAAATCCAAGGGTGGCAATTTTGATGCCCCGGACCATCTGATAGGAAACGGTGGAAGCATCTTGGATATTGTAGCCGGCTCCGACCGTGTTCACCTTTTGGTTTTGAAACACCCGAACGGTATCCAACAAGCCTTGTTTCCCGTAATCCTTGATGTGGTTGTTGGCCAGGTTGACAGTCGTGAAGCCTTCTTCTTTCAACACTTTGGCAATTTCCGGTTTGGTGGAAATATGCACCCGTTTGTCCGCTTTGGGGTAATCTTCGTCTTCGATGACGGGCTGATCAAAATTTCCGGTAATATAATCCGATTTCTTGAGATAAGGCCGCACATACTGAAACAACGAGTGATATCCCTGATCGGGGACCACCACGTCATCGACATACCGCCCAAACAACATGTCCCCGGCCATGCTGATGGTCAAAAGGCTATGATCATCTTGTTCCTCCACTTTTGGCGGCGAATCCAAAACCTGGCTGAGGACGATGAAAAAAGCGGTGATGCCCAGAGCAATCAGCGCGTGCTGCATCGTTTTTTTCTTTTGCCTTTTGATATAGCGTTGAAATTTTTGTTTCCAAGTTAACATGTAGAATCCATCCTTACACCTTGCATAAAAAATAAAGTTCGGGGTTAGAGCCTGTCTCTTTCTCCACCCCCGCATGGTTTGGCTTCTCTTTGATGTTTAGAAAAACTTCAGCAACACAAATTCGTATAAAAACATGATGACGAAAGTCGCCCCGCTTAACAACAACGTACTTCCGACGGTCGGAATCACGCCCTGTTTTTGAATGGTGTTGGCAATCAGCCCGGGAACAATGACACCGATCCCCCGGAATTCCTGCATTTCAAAAGGCAAATAAGGAAAGGTCATGGGGGCGAAATAGTCAAAAATCAGCTTCAGGGCAACTCCGACGGACAACATGGCGGCAAACTTTCTCCGCCCGTATAAAATGGTAAAGCGCCCGACGACTTTTGTCACAATTATAAATGTTAAAAAACTAATTAACAAAATCACACAAATAAAAACAGGCTGATCAAAAACCAATCCCATATATCCGGGAACAATCAGTCCTGCAGGCATAACCCCCACTTTTTCCGCATACAACAGGCTGAGGACCACTCCGATAATTAACGATACGTATAAGTCTGATCCAAACAACGAACTTTCCTCCTAGCTGACAATATGTGCCATTTTCTTGTTTTGTACCGCTTTTTGTTCATCTTCGGGTTGATTCGATTCAGACTCCAGCCGGGCGGTAAACTGCTTTTTGGCTTTTTGGTTCATCTGTTCAAACCATTCACACAAAGGCTCCGCAGCCCCGTGAATGTTACCGACGCCGTAAACCAACCGGTTATGTAATTTGCCTTGAATGGCTTGAATAATTTGTTCCAACGGCTGATTTTCCAAATCCAGCAATTCCCGGCACCGGATCAGGCCTTTTTGGCAGGCTTCCACGATCGGCTGTGTCGTTTGTCCGATGACGACAAGCGTATCGATGGACATATGCGGCAAAACATCCCTTGCGAATTGTTCAGTCCGATCCACCCGGTCCGGACGGCAATTCATAATGACCACGGGATCTTTGACCGGATATCCCAGCATCCCGACACGTTCCCAAATATTCAGGGTGGATGAAGCATCATTGGCTGCAAATCCGTTGACAAAATAAGCAGGATGTTCATCCGCACTCAGCGGAAGGATCCGCATGGCTCCCGGATCGGGATTTGCCTTCAGCATACCCCGGAAAGCCGTTTCCTGGTCAATGCCCAACGCTTCGGCAACAGCCAATGCCAATGCGGCATTCTCCGGAAACACCATGTAATCGAACTGGCGCAAAAACTTTTCCGAGATCTTGGAAGTATCTGCAACATAAACACGCGTGCGGCGGCGACGGGCCACCTTTTTGAAAAAGGGAACAAAAGGCCCTTCGGATACAATCAGATATCCTTTGTACGGAATCGTCGCCGTAAAAGCATCCGCCACCTCTTCCAACGTCGGCCCCATCACATCCATATGGTCTTCCAAAACATTGACAATCACGCCGACATTGGCTTGCAACATTTCTTCCTGAAAGACAATCTGATAATCCGGATTCACGGCCATGCATTCGCTGACCAGACAATTGGCCCCGAGCTTGGCCACTTCTTCCACAACCACTTTTTGTTCCCGGATATTGGGCCCTTCCAGACGTCTGCGAATCGGCTTTTCTTCCTTTTTATTCCAATAGATCATCTTGGCGGCCGTTCCCGTGGTTTTCCCGACCGCGCGATATCCGGCTTCAATCATGACGCCGGTAATCAGTCTGGTCACCGTGGATTTCCCGCGAATGCCGTTCACATTGATCCTTAATGGAATGGAATTAATATTTTTTTGGTGTTTTCTCTTTTCCCAGACCCCCAGGCCAAAAAGCGCCCCAAGCGACAGGGGGATCAACCACATACCCATCAACTCCTCGGTTCCTCCGTAATCCAAGCGGTGATGGCCACTTCATCACCCATCCGGAACATCCATTTTTTATCTGTTTATATTATACTATTAATGACAATTAATAAGATTTTACTGTAACGGCAAATAGCAGACACATTATAAGATATCACGAACCCGCCGGAACTCGTAGCAAAAATAGCACAAAAATATTAAACCTTTTTGAGTTACTGATGAAAACCTTGATCCCCGCAAACAAACAAAAAAATGCTGTGCAGAAGCCTCTACACAGCAATCAAGCGGTCGATCACTTCACAGATTTTTTTCAGTTTCGGATTTCCTTCCGCAACCACTTCATCATCAATGACGACGACGGGATACCATAAATCTTCTTCAATAACCCGTTTGCTGAATGATTTTTCTTTTTCTGTCTGCGGATGGAAAATATCCACATATTTTACCGTCACTTGCCCGGGATACTTTCGCCCGAGGGCCGCTTCCAACCAGGTTGCGGTCTCCTTGGAAGAAGGCAGGTTGACGCAACTGGCACAAATTTCTTCCGCACCATAGACGTATACAACGACCTGATTCACCGGCTTCCCTCCGCTTCTCTTTTCAATTACCGAAGCGCCTGATCCAAATCCATGATCAAGTCTTCCACATCCTCCACACCAACGGAAATGCGGACCAATCCGTCCGTGATTCCGAGTTCCGCCCTGCGTTCGGCAGGAATCGATGCATGGGTCATGCGGGCCGGGACAGAAATCAGGCTTTCCACCGCTCCCAAGCTTTCCGCAAGGGTGAAGAAGCGGGTGTTCTCCAACAATTGATCCGCTTTTTCCGCACTGCCCACATCAAATGAGATGATCCCGCCATAACCTTTGGCTTGCACGGATGCCACTTCATGCCCCGGATGGCTTTCCAATCCCGGATAATACACTTTCTCCACTTGCTCATGCTCATTCAACCACTCGGCAATCCGCCGGGCATTTTGTTCATGTTGGCGCATTCTCAATCCCAGCGTCTTCATTCCTCTTATCAAAAGCCAGGAATCTTGCGGTCCGAGAATGCCGCCGATCGAGTTTTGCAAAAAGTGGAGTTCCTCCCCGAGGGATTTTTCTTTGGTGACAACCAGCCCGGCGACCACGTCACTGTGTCCCCCGAGATATTTGGTGGCACTGTGAAGAACAATATCAGCCCCAAGATCCAGCGGGTTTTGCCAGTAAGGAGTCAAAAACGTGTTATCCACAATCAACAACAACCCTTTTTCTTTGGCCAACTGTGCGATCGCCCGAATATCAGATACTTTTAAGAGCGGATTACTCGGTGTTTCCATATAAATGGCCCGCGTTTCGGGAAGAATGGCCGCTTCAATTTGCTTGGGATCACTGGTGTCCGCAAACGTGGCTTTCAACCCCATGCGGTTAAACACCTTGGTAACCACCCGGTACGTCCCGCCGTAAACATCATCCCCGATCACCAAATGGTCTCCTTGATTGAAATAAGAAAGGACGGTCGAAATGGCTGCCATTCCCGAGCTGAAAGCCAACCCGGCCGCACCATTTTCCAATTCTGCAATCAGTTGTTCCAAAGCCGCCCGGGTCGGGTTTCCCGTCCGGGAATATTCATAACCCGAATGTTCACCCACCCGTTTTTGTTTATAGGTTGACACTTGGTAAATCGGAACGCTGACGGCTCCGGTTTGGGCATCGCCAAAAACGCCTCCGTGAATCAGTTTTGTATCCGTTTTCATCGTTTACACCCCACCTTGGTAAATTTTTGTGCTGAGATAACGTTCGCTGCTGTCAGGAAAAATAACCACGATCCGTGCATCTTTGGAGCATTTTTTGGCTTCTTCCAAAGCGGCATGACAAGCGGCCCCGGAAGAACTTCCCACCAGCAACCCTTCCTTGGTCGCCAGTTCTTTGACGAGCCGGAAGGCATCTTCGTCCTTTACAGTATACACTTCATCGATCAAAGACCGGTCAAAGTAATCCGGGAACATTTCCATGCCGATTCCTTCTGTCTTGTGCGGGCCCGGCTTTCCGCCCCCGATGATGGACCCTTCCGGTTCCACGATCACCGTTTTGATCGCCGGATTTTTCTCTTTCAGGTAGCGGGCCGTCCCCATAAACGTTCCGGCTGAACCTGCCCCGGCCACAAACACGTCAATTTGGCCGTCCATCTGTTCCCAGATTTCAGGGCCGGTGCTTTCATAATGCGCCCTTGGATTGGCCGGGTTGACAAATTGTTGAGGGCAATAGGCGCCGGGAATGGATTGTTCCAATTCTTTCGCTTTTTCCATGGCCCCTTTCATCCCGAGCTCGGTCGGCGTATTGATCACCTCGGCTCCCAACGCGCGCATCAATTCTTGTTTTTCCACTGAAAACTTTTCCGGAACGACAAAAATCACCCGATAGTCCGTCCCCACAGCGGCCAAAGCAATGCCAATGCCCGTGTTCCCGGCTGTCGGCTCGATAATCGTCCCGCCCGGTTTCAGTTTCCCCGTTCTTTCCCCTTCTCGAATCAACGCCACTCCCAAGCGGTCTTTCACGCTGCCGCCGGGATTAAAAAACTCCAACTTCGCATACAGCTTTATATTCTTCGGAGTTCCCATCCGTTTCAGACGTAACATCGGGGTTTGACCAATCAATTCCTTTACGTCCTCATAACGCTTCTTCATATACATACTCCTTTGAAATGAAACTGAGACATATCCATCATATCAATTTTCTGATTTGGAAAAAAGACTCGTTTTTCCCCGCCGGTTTCCGTGAATTAAACATTGATTTTGCCTGAAAAACCCCCTACAATAAATTTGATATTGAGATATCTGCGTGGTTTGTTACTCCTATTTGGAAAGGGGTTATGGTTGTGTCAGTAGAAGAACGCGTTAATGAAGTATTGGGCAAATTGCGCCCTTTCATTCAGCGTGACGGTGGAGACGTGGAATTGGTCGAAGTCGAAGACGGAATCGTGCGCGTACGTTTGCTCGGTGCCTGCGGAAGCTGCCCCAGTTCCACCATTACACTGAAAGCCGGAATTGAACGGGCGTTGATGGAAGAAGTACCGGAAGTTCGCGAAGTCGAGCAGGTATTATAAGCTCTTTCTTAAATCCCTCTTACTTTTTGTAAAGAGGGATTTTTTATATTCATCTCGAAAACAAAAAAAGAAACTTATTTATTGTATAAATACAATTGTGATGAAGGAGGGATCCCCCGTACAAACCAAAACGCCTCCCAAAACACTAAAAGAACGTTTTTTACTGATCGGACCCGGGCTGGTTGCCGCCGCCACCGGTGTGGGAGCCGGGGACCTGGTCGCCGCCCTAGTGGCCGGAACCAAGTTTGGAATGGTTTTTGTCTGGGCCATTATTGCCGGGGCCATCATCAAGTATTTCCTGAATGAAGGAGTAGGCCGCTTCCAGCTTGCCTCCGGGCAAACCATTTTGCAGGGATGGAAATCTCTGGGACGCTGGGCATTGATCTACTTTGGAATTTATATCGTGATATGGGGATTCATATACGGAGCCGCCGGATCTTCCTCCGCCGCGCTGGCCGCCACCGCCATTTTTCCACAGATCCCGTTGAAAAGCTGGGCCATCCTGCACGCCATTATTTGCTTACTATTCGCATGGATCGGAAGATATCAGTTTTTTGAAAAAGTGATGTCCCTGCTGACCGGTATTATGTTCATCACCGTCGTCGGGACCGCTGTCATCGTTCTTCCCCAGCTGGATCAAATCGCCATGGGACTCATCCCCCGTACGCCAAACGGCTCCATCACGTATGCCTTGGGATTGATCGGCGGCGTTGGCGGATCCATCACCATCGCTTCCTATGGCTATTGGGTGCGGGAAAAAAACTGGTCGGGTCCTCCCTGGATCCCGGTCATGCGCCTGGATACCTGTGTCGCTTACACGCTGACCGCCATCTTCACCCTTTCGCTTTTGATCGTGGGAGCTGAATTTTTATACGGATCGGGCATCGAATTGCAAAACGAAGAAGGATTGATCCACCTTGCCGTCCTTTTGGGCAAAGAATTTGGCACCCCGGTCTATTGGTTGTTCCTGCTTGGTTTTTGGTCTGCGTCATTTACATCGGTCTTAGGGGTGTTTAACGGCGTTCCCTATCTTTTCGCCGACTTGGTTCGCCATTTCAAAAAAGAAGTCCCCGGAACAAAGGAACCCGCTCCTGTTTCTGTGCGGGACCCTTTCTACCGCGGCTTTCTCTTGTGGATGACATTCCCTCCGATGTTGCTCTTGTTTTTGGAAAAACCGGTCGGCCTTGTGATTTTGTACGGAGTTCTCGGCTCCTTGTTCATGCCTTTTATCTCCGTCACTTTGTTGATTTTGTTAAATTCCAAAAAATTGGATCCGGCCTACCGGAACCGTTGGTGGGCCAATGCCGTTCTGATCATCAGCCTGGTCTTGTTTGCCATCCTTGCGGTCAACGAAATCATGGATATGGTCTGACCATCCTTAAAATCATTGTGAAAAGAAAACCCGGTATGAAACCGGGTTTTCTTTATTGTTCATTATACAAATGGCAAGCCACCCAGTGTTTGGGCTCGGCTTCTTTCCATTCCGGAACGGCCTTGGCACAGATGTCCATCGCTTTCGGGCACCGGGTCCGGAACCGGCAGCCGCTGGGAGGATCAATGGGACTGGGGACGTCTCCTTCCAAAATAATGCGTTCCCGTTTTTTGGAAACATCCGGATCCGGAATGGGAACGGCAGAGAGCAGCGCTTCCGTATACGGGTGCAACGGTTTGTCATACAGTTCCTCACTGTCTGCAAGCTCCACCATGCTTCCCAGATACATCACGCCCACACGATCCGAAATATATTTCACCATCGACAAATCATGGGCAATAAACAGATAAGTCAGCCCTTTTTCTTTTTGGAGTTTTCGCATCAAGTTGACGACTTGTGCCTGAATGGAAACGTCCAACGCCGAAATCGGTTCATCGGCGATGATAAACTCGGGATTGACTGCCAAGGCCCGGGCAATTCCGATCCGCTGCCGTTGCCCCCCGCTGAACTCGTGCGGGAAACGGTTGGCATGCTCTTCATTGAGCCCGACCACTTTCAACAGGTCCAAAACCCGTTTTTTCCGTTCTTCCCCTTGAGCCAGCCCGTGGATGTCGATCCCTTCCGCAATGATATCCATGACCGTCATGCGTGGATTGAGCGAAGCATACGGATCCTGGAAAATCATCTGCATTTTCCGGTTAAATTCTTTCAGTTTCTTTCCTTTTAATTGATACACATCGTCCCCGTTAAACGTAACCGAACCTTCCGTCGCATGGTACAGCCGGATCAAGGTGCGGCCAATGGTGGACTTTCCGCAACCGGACTCACCGACCAACCCGAGGGTTTCTCCCCGGTAAACGTCAAAAGTAACCCCGTCCACCGCTTTGACCACTTGACCATTACTGAGCCGGAAATGTTTTTTCAATCCCTTCACCGACAAAATCACATCTTTTTCCGGCCGTATCCCTTGATTTTTATTTTCCTGCTTACTCACTTTTCTCCCCTCCAATCGGTCCTTTCTGGACATTTGGCTTCGGAGCCATGGGATGTTCCAGCCAGCAAGTCACCTGATGCGTGGATGACACCTCGGTAACTTCCGGCATATATTCCTTGCAAACCTTCATCGCATGCTTGCAACGGTCTGCAAACGGGCACCCTTTCGGAGGGGAAATCAAATCGGGAGGGGAGCCCGGAATCGGAAGCAATTCCTGCTCATGCGACAAGTCCAGCCGTGGCATGGAATCCATCAACCCCCAGGTGTACGGATGGCGGGGGTGATAAAACACTTCTTCCAAAGTGCCGGATTCCACCACTTGTCCCGCATACATCACCACGACCCGGTCGGCAATGTCGGCCACCACCCCGAGATCGTGGGTGATCAAAATAATGGAGCTTCCTGTTTTCCGTTGCAATTCTTTCATCAACTCAATGATTTGCGCCTGAATGGTTACGTCCAAAGCCGTTGTCGGTTCATCCGCAATCAGCAGTTTGGGCTGACAAGCCAGGGCAATCGCAATCATGGCCCGTTGCCGCATGCCTCCGGAAAATTGGTGGGGATACTGCTTGATCCGGGATTCCGGGCTGGGAATTCCGACCAATCTCAACATTTCCACCGCTTTTTCTCTGGCTTCCGACGCACTCAGATTCTGGTGTTTCATCAACCCTTCCGTGATTTGCCGTCCCACCGTCATGGTCGGGTTGAGAGAAGTCATGGGATCCTGGAAAATCATGGCGATTTCGGCCCCGCGAACCTTTTCCATCTCTTTGTCGCTGAGTTTTGTCAAATCTTTTCCTTCAAAAAGGATTTCTCCTTCTTTGATGATGCCCGGGGGTTGGGGAATCAAGCGCATAATGGTTTGCGAGGTCACGCTTTTCCCGCATCCCGATTCTCCCACAACAGCCACGGTTTCCCCTTTGTTGACGTGAAAGCTCACACCTCTTACCGCTTTCACTTCGCCGTTATACGTTTTAAATGAAACATGCAAGTCTTTCACATCGAGTAATTTCTCCATACTGATTCCCCCCTTTATTTGCGCATTCTTGGATCAAGTGCATCCCTCAAGCCGTCTCCCAAAAGGTTGAACGCGAGCATGATCAAACAGAGAATCGTTGCCGGATAAAACACTTGATACGGAAAAATCTGCAAATATCTGGCGCCGTCATTTACAAGTGATCCAAGGCTTGCCAGCGGCGGACGGATCCCCAGGCCGATAAAGCTCAAAAATGCTTCAAAGAAAATGGCTGAAGGAATGGCAAACGTCACCGCAATAATAATCGGCCCCATCACATTGGGGATCAAATGTTTGAGCAAAATGCGCCGGTGTCCGGCCCCCAACGTACGGGCCGCCAACACGTATTCCTGGGATTTCAGTTTCAGGATCTGTGCACGAACCACCCTGGCCATCGGCACCCATCCCGTGACTGACAACGCCAACGCAATGGGGATAATCCCCGGTTCAAAGATCAGAAGCATCAAAATAATGATGATCAGGTTGGGAATGGAATATAAAATCTCCACCACCCGCTGCAAGATCATGTCCACCCGGCCGCCGAAATATCCGGAAACACTTCCGACGGTCACACCGATGCAAAGATCAAACAAAGCAGCCAAAAAAGCGATTTGCAAGGAAACCTGGGCCCCGTACCATGTCCGTTGCCACAAGTCACGGCCAAAATTGTCGGTTCCGAAATAATGGTCGGCAAACGGCTCCTTGTTTTGAGCAGAGTAATCCTGTGTCCGGTAATCATAATCATTCATCATGGGACCGGCAAAAGCGAAAAATCCAATAACCAAAATAATGACAAGGCCGATCATCGCTCCCCAGTTGGAACGAAAACGGCGTGCCGCATCTTTCCAAAAACCGACCCGCTCCCGGGTGAGCTGCTCCCCGCCTGATTCATCGGCTCCAATCGGCTCAAACATTTCCGGTGTGATCTCGTTGATTGTTTTCTCACTCATCGCTGATTCACTCCTTTGCACCCGTTAGTCGAATCCGGGGATCGATAACTCCGTATAAGATATCGACAAGAAAGATGGTGGCAAGAATCAAAATGGAGTAAAAAATGGTAACCCCCATAATCAAGGTATAATCATTGACCTGGATCGACTGAACGAAGAATTCCCCGATTCCGGGTACGGCAAAGATGGTTTCCACAATCAACGAACCGGTAATAATATTCACCGCCAAAGGTCCCAACACGGTAATCGCAGGAATGAGCGCATTACGCAAAGCATGGCGGAAAACGATGGCCTGTCTTCCCAATCCTTTGGCTTTGGCCGTTTTCATATAATCCTGATCCATCACTTCCACCATTTCGGTCCTCACATAACGGGAAATCTGTGCAATGACGGTGAAAGAAAGAGCCAATGACGGCAAAATGGTATGCTCATAAGTTCCCCACAACCCCGCCGGAAGTATTTGCCATTTCACGCCAACCCAATAGGATAAAAGAGCCGCCAGAACGAAGCTTGGGATTGATATTCCCCCGACGGCAATCACTGTGGCCACATTATCCAACCAACCTCCGCGCCGGAGCGCCGCACCCACTCCGAGTAACAGTCCGACCAAAACTCCGAAAACCAGTGCCTGCGCCCCGATAAAAGCAGACGCTTCAAATCCTTCCAACAACATTTCAGTCACGGAGCGGCCGTCATACGATAAGGACTGACCAAAATCCCCCTGCACCAAACGCTTCATAAAGTTTACATACTGCACCGGGAGCGGATCCTTCAGGCCATAGGTTTCCATGATTTGATCCCGGATCAATGGAGGCAATTTTTCTTCATTTTTCAACGGAGTTCCCGGCAAAGAGTGCATCAAAAAGAAAGTAGCCGTGACAATAATCCAAAGCGTAAGCACCATATAACCCAACCGGCTCAGAATATATCGCAGCATACCGCTTCACTTCCTTTCCTTCTTGATTCAGCATGGATGAAGGTATATGTCAAACAGGTGACATATACCTTCTCCCGGCAAAACTCGGATCTTATTTTCCGGTATCCACCGATGCCCATTTCAAAGTGTATTCCGGACCAATCGGGCTCCAGTACCAGTCCTTAATAAATGGTTTTTTCACAGCTTTTTGCGTGCGATAATAAAGCGGAACAATGGCTTGTTCGCTAATCAGCAATTCTTCGGCTTTTTGCATTTCTTCAAAACGTTGTTTGAAGTTTCCGTTTTCTTTTGCCTTTTTAATCAACTGATCGTATTCCGGATTGTTGTACTTCCCGCGGTTAAAGGAGTTGTCGCTGGTAAAGAGGTCGAGGAAAGTCATCGGGTCGTTGTAATCGGGTCCCCATCCGGAATATAACAAATCAAACCGTTGGTTTTTCCCTCTTTCCAGACGCTCTTTAAACGGCACCGAGGTGATTTGTACATTCGCTCCCAAATTGACACGCAATTGTTCTTGAATAAATTGCATTTCTTGCTTGGCCGTCGTTACATCATCTCCAACCAATTCGATGGACGGTGCTTGGGACAATCCCAACTCTTTCAATCCTTCTTGCCATAACTGTTTGGCTTTGTTCGGATCATGCTGCGGGTCCATTTTCACCAAATCACGGTATTTTTTGTTGTCATCCACACCGCTGGCTTTGATAAACGGCGGAACCAGAGCACCGGATGGAACCGATCCGGTTTTGGATATATTCTCCACTAATGTTTTGCGGTCAATTGCCAAACTGATCGCTTTTCTGATTTTTTCATTTTTAAAGAAATCTTTGGTTTGGTTCATTTCCAGATACCAGCTGGAACCATCGTCAATGTTAAAAGTGTTGGGATCGTTTTTAAAAGCGTCTATAAATTCCGAAGACAGGTACGTAAAATCCAATTTTCCCGTGTTATAAAGGTTGACTTGTGTCGCATTATCCTTTACAATCTGCCAGTTGATTTCTTCCAATTTGACAACCCCGCTGTCCCAATACTCGGGGTTCTTTTTCATTTGGAAGCTTTGGTTGTGTTTCCAATCGGAAAGAACGAACGGTCCGTTGTAAACCAACGCATCGGCTTCCAAAGCATATTTATTTCCGAACTTTTCAACAATATCCTGACGCTGCGGCAAGAAAGTCGCAAAACACAAGATGTCTTTAAAGTAGGGAATCGGACGCTCCAAAACCACTTCCAACGTTTTGTCATCCAAAGCCTTTACTCCCACATCGTCAGCTGATCCTTTTCCGGTATTGTAAGCTTCAGCTCCTTTCAAGGGATAGAGGAAATAGGCATATTCGGATGCCGTTTTGGGATCCAGCGCCCGCTTCCATGCATATTCGAAGTCATGGGCCGTCACCGGCTTTCCATCACTCCATTTGGCATCACGCAATGTAAAAGTCCATTTTAAATTGTCCTCGCTCACTTCCGGCTCCTTGGCTGCCATCCCGAGAACCGGTTTGCTGTCTTTATCCAAACGATAAAGCCCTTCCATGGTGTTTCCCAAAATCATGAAAGACACCACATCCGTCGATTTGGCACTGTCCAAGTTTGGCGGTTCTTGTCTTTCAACCAAGTTCAACACCTGACTGTTTTTGGTCTCGGTCCCCCCGCCAAAACAAGCCGTCAACACCATCGCTGAAGCCAAAACCAATGACAGCATGGAAAATAATTTGATTCTCCGCCTCAAAACGTCTGCCCCCTTTTTTAAAATAAGGTATATAGTTTAGACCAAAAAATGGTCATAAACCCTGAATGGAAAAAGATTGGTGGTTCCCTCCCGCCCAATAATCTGAAAATAAATAATTCATCTGTTATTTTAAGGCAAGATGAGCGGTTCACCAAGAAAATCGAACGAGAAGTCAACTCAAATTTCTAACAATTTTTTATTCTAATTTTATCAAATTTTAGGCGTTATTTATATTTAACTCATATTTCAATGATTTGTAAAGGGGTTTATCTTTTGTTATATTAAATAAAAGTCTACAATAAAGAAATATCCTTTTTTCGCTTTTGAAAACAAGCTGCACAAAAAAGCTCAAGCCCTTGTCAAAAGAGGCTTGAGCTTTTCATCATTCTTCTTTTTTCTCCACAATATATGCCCATTTCAAACTGTATTCCGGACCAAACGGATGGCGGTACAAGTCTTTGACATAAGACTTTTGCACAAACGCTTTAGAGTAGTAAATCAATGGCACAAAACCGGCACTCCCCTGATCATCCACTCCGGAGAGGACCGCTTCGGCCTGTTTTAACAACTCAAACTGCGCTTTCGGGTCGGAAGTTTGCCTTGCCTGATCCATCAACTGGTCAAATTTGGGGTTTTTGTAATGGGAGAAGTTCATTTCATTGTCCGACTCCCAAATTTCAAAGAAATTGAACGGATCATTGTAATCGGCCACCCAACCCAGCATGGCCATGTCAAAGTTTCCGTTTTTCACTTTGTTGACATGGGTTTTCCAAGTCGGGGAATCCAGCTTGATCTCCAAATTCAGCTTTTTCCGCAATTGCTCTTTGATGTTGATCGCCACATCCCTCAGCGGGGTTGCGTCATAACTGACCATCACGATATCCTTGGGCGGTTCGGACATTCCCAACTCCCTTAAACCTTCCTGAAACAAGGCTTGGGCACGGGCAACATCGGTTTTGACGTAGGATCCTGAAAGTTCACGGAAGTTTTTGCCGCCCACCCCGCTGATCGATGAAGGAATCAAAGCATCCGCCGGTTTGGATCCGCCTTTCATGATATCATTGGCAATGGTTCCCCGGTCGATCGCCAGATTGATTGCCTTCCTGATTTTTTCATTTTTAAAAAAAGGATCGTCATGATTGAACAGAATATAATAGTTTCTTGCTCTTTCCGCTTCCACGTATTCTTCTGTATTTTTAAAGGCATCCACAAACGCCTGGTTCAGTGTGGCGGTGTCAATTTGCCCGGAGTTGTACAGATTGATTCCCGTTGCCAAATCCTTCACCACGTTAATTTCAACGGTTTCCAATTTCACCCCGTTTTTATCCCAGTAATTTTCGTTTTTCTCCAACAACACTTTTTGCGGTGTCCAACTGACGACTTTAAATGGTCCGTTATAAATGGTTTCTTCCGCGGATGTACCGTATTTATCCCCAAACTTTTCAACCACATCTTTTCGTTGCGGCATGAAGGCGATCATGGTCGTACGTTGAATAAAGTTCAACGTCGGCTTTTCCAATTGCACTTCCAAGGTGTGATCATCCACCGCCTTGATTCCGACAGCCGACGCATCCACTTGCCCCTGGTTATACTGTTTGGCATTTTTAATCGGGAAAAAGACATAGGCATACCCGGAATCGCTTTGAGGATTGAGCACCCGTTTCCATGCATACTCGAAATCGCGCGCCGTCACGGGTTCGCCGTCACTCCATTTGGCGTCTTCCCGCAGTTTGAAGGTATACTTGGTTTTGTCCGGGCTGATTTCATATTCATACGCAATCCCGTATTCCGGTTGCTTTTCCCTTCCCAATCGCATCAAGCCCTCATTCACATTATTCAGGACATTAAACGTGATCGCATCATTGGCCTTGACCGTGTCCAGTGTCGTGATGCCGCCTTCTTCGGCAATCCTCAGCACCTGCTTGTCACTCAATTTCGTATTGGAACCACTGTTTGCTTGAAAACCGCACCCGCTCAATACTAAACTGAAAGAGGCTGCGATTGCCAACAATACTTTCCCTGTCTTGAGCATGACTCCCCCTCCCTGCAGTCGAACCTTGGATACTTTCTTTTCTGACAATTCCCCTTCAGATCGTGATCTGGACCAGGTTAACTTGTAACATTATAAATGAATTGCTAGCTTTAGAAAAGACTATATGGATATTGTCCAAAATAAACCATATTTCCATGTCAGACCTTAAACGGAGGAACGCCATGATGATGCGAAAGAAACGTGTTTGGTCCGTCATTTTCATCACGCTGGTCCTGTTTTTGTTTCTCGGCTTCATTTCCAAAGGAAACGTGCTTGCCTTTATCGATCAATCCTTTTTGACCGGATTGTTCTTTTTGATCCTTGCCGCCGGCATTTTTGTCGTCCAAGGCGGTTTCTTTTCCGTCTTTTTGCGCACTTTTAAAAAATTTAACAAACTCCCCGGACAGAAGCGGGACGATGAAGACGAAGATGATTCCCCCTTGGCCAAAGAGGAGCGGAGGGCTTTTTACAAAAACCTGCAATTCGTTTGTCTGAACGTTGGAATCATCCTCATTTTGGCATCGCTTCTTTTCCTCTTTTTTCAATAATCATTTCCAATCCCAAATAAAAAAGGCTGTTGAACATCAACAGCCTTTTTTTTCGCCGGATTTTTCCCACCGGATCCATCCGTTTTCTTCCACCATTTGCAAAAACGTCGCCAATCTGGGCAATACCGGTTCAGCCTTTTCCCCGAATGCCGCCTCCAGCTTTTTCTGAATTTCATCCACGGTATGGCGCCCGTCACACAGCCGGATCACAAAGCTTCCCAACTCATCCAGTTTCACCTTGATGGTTTCCGGCTGTTTCAAAAAACGGATGGAAAAGCGTTCGATCCAGCTGGTCCGGGGGATCACCACACAAACCAGCTCCTCATCTTCCCTTGCCGGTTGCAGGGAAAGATGCGGCTTTAAACACGGGATTAATTCCAGCAGATTTTCTTTTTTCTTCTTCATCATTTGGAAGAAGAAGATCCTTTCGCATTTTTGTTGGCAAATTTCACTGCAACAAATCCCAACAAGGCGACCAATGCAAGGAAGAGCACCAATGGCAAGAGCTGGCTATCCACTTTAAACGGAGCTTCCGGATCAATGATGCCCGGCACAATGAGCAAGGCAACGACAACGCTGAGCAGCGCTTCCCCGGCAATCAAACCGGAAGCAAAGAGCGTTCCTGCTTCTTCCCGGCCTTGCTTTTCAGCTTCGCTTTTGCTGAACCGGGTCGTAAGCCAGCGGACAATGCCTCCGACCATGATCGGCGCACTGATGGAAATCGGCAGATAAAATCCGACGGCCACCGTCAAGGAATTGATTCCCAAAAATTCAATCGTAATCGCCATTGCCGCCCCCATCATGATGAGTTCCCACGGCAAGTTTCCTTGCATCAGGCCCTCCACGATGATCTTCATTAACATGGGTTTGGGAGCCGGCAAGGCTTCGCTTCCGATTTCATAAGCCTGATCAAAGAGGTACAAAACGTATCCGATCAACAAACCGCTGGCCAGCACCCCGATCATCATGGCGATTTGTTGTTTCCACGGAGTCGCTCCCACCAGATAACCGGTTTTTAAGTCTTGGGAAATATCCCCCGCAACGGCAATAGCCACACAAACGATGGCAGCGGTGGTCAGAGAAACAATCATTCCCGTTTGACCGGTCAGGCCGATCGCCTTAAAAATCAAGGTGGTGATCAGCAAGGTGGCAATGGTCATGCCGGACACAGGCATGGATGAACTTCCGACAATCCCGACAATCCGGGAAGCAACCGCCACAAACAAGAACCCAAACAAAGTGATGCAAATCGCACCGACGATGCCGACTTCCGTTACCGGCACAAAGGCAATGATCAATATCAACAAAATCGAACCGCCCAAAATATAATGCATCGGCAGATCCTTGTCGGTTCTTTCGATTTGCAAGGCCGCATTGCGGTCATGCTTCAACAAACCTTGCAGCGTATCGCGCACGGAAGTGTACAACATGGGCAACGTCTTCACCAACGTGATCAAACCGCCCATGGCCACCGCACCGGCCCCGATGTATGTGATGTAACTGGAATAGATCGCAGAAGCATCCATTTTTCCCACGGGATCTTCCGACGGGAAAAAGACCGCAGGACTCCCTTGGGTAAAAAAGGAGATCATCGGAATGAAAACAACGGAAGCCAGAAGCCCTCCGGCAATCATTTGTCCCGCGATGCGCGGACCAATGATGTATCCCACCCCGAGCAAGGCAGGCATGGTGCTCATGCTGAGCACAGCATTTTTATAACCGATGATTTGTGCTTCCACTGAAGTTTTAAACCACCGCAAACCGTCTCCCAACGCTTTGAACAAGCCGCCGACAATAAACCCGGACAAAATCAGTTTGGCATTGGTTCCGCCGGTTTCGCCCGATTTCAAAACCTCTGCACATGCGGTTCCTTCCGGATACGGCAGCACTTCATGCTCGTTGACGATCAACAAACGGCGCAAAGGAACCATCATCAAAACGCCAAGCATCCCACCGGTCACAACGATAAAAGCAATCATGACATGGCTTGGACTCAAATCCCACAAGTAAAGAGCCGGCAGGGTAAAAATCGCACCGGCCGCCACTGCTTCCCCGGCCGTGGTCATCGTTTGCACAATATTGTTTTCCAATATGGATTTTCTGCGGAACAATCCGCGCAAGATGGCCATTGAAATCACAGCCGCAGGAATGGAAGCGGAAACCGTCAATCCAATTTTCAGCCCCAAATAAGCGTTGGCCGCGCCAAAAACAATGGCCAGCAAAATTCCGAGAATCATTGCCACAACCGTTAATTCCGGCAATGACTTGGATGCTGGAATATAAGGGACAAACTTTTGTTTGTTTTTTGACACTTTTTTCACCGCCTTTGATGTATATCATTTGACAATTTAAGTAAAATGGCATGACCTAGTTCATCATAACATGGAAACCGAAATTTATTAAACGTTTTTTATTAAAAAAGAAAATTATCACTGTTACATCAACTGCCCATCGTCCGCCCACTCCTATCCACTCTGAAAACAA
Source organism: Thermoactinomyces sp. CICC 23799 (assembly GCF_016055145.1). Taxonomy (NCBI): domain Bacteria; kingdom Bacillati; phylum Bacillota; class Bacilli; order Caryophanales; family Thermoactinomycetaceae; genus Thermoactinomyces; species Thermoactinomyces sp. CICC 23799. The sequence continues at coordinate 223,957 of NZ_JAECVV010000003.1, read as the reverse complement.
TGGCATTTATCCACTTTGTTATTTTTTGAAAAAATTAAATTTATTAAATATTTTATATTATCCCGGCAATGAAGGCGGATACCAGCAAAACAAAGATTGTGATAGCATAAAGATAAATCTTCTGTTAAAGCCTTTTCATTTAGTTTGGATGGGAAGTGAAAAGATGTCATTGGATCCTCAAATCATCCGTGAACTTGAACAAATTGTGGGGCAACCATACTGCCGGACGGATCAAGAGGCCCGTCTCACCCATTCCTATGACGCCACTCCGCTGTTTCAAGCCTTCCCCCATGCCGTTGTTTATCCGAAAAGCACAGAAGAAGTCCAAGCCGTCATGAAAGTGGCAAACCGATACCGAATCCCCGTCATTTCCCGCGGTTCCGGAACGAATCTCAGCGCTTCCGCCGTACCGGTAAATGGCGGCATTGTCATGGTTTTCAACCGAATGAACCGTATCCTGGAAATCGACACCCGAAACTTAACGGCCACGGTGCAGCCCGGCGTGATCACCCGGGATTTGCATGAAGCCGTTTCAGCCCACTCGCTTTTTTATCCGCCGGATCCCGGAAGCATGTCCATTTCCACCATTGGCGGAAACATTGCCCAGGGTGCCGGCGGATTGAGAGGATTAAAATACGGGACCACCAAAGATTACGTGCTCGGCCTTGAAGCCGTACTCGCCAACGGGGAAGTCATCCGGACGGGAGGAAAATTGGCCAAAGATGTTTCCGGCTATGATGTCACCAAACTTTTGGTCGGCTCCGAAGGAACTCTTGCCATTATCACCGAGGCAACGTTGAAACTCCTTCCCCAACCGGTTTTCCAACAAACCATGGTCGCTTATTTCCCGGAGCTGGATTTGGCTGCGGAAGCCGTTTCCGACATCATTTCCTCCCGGATCATTCCATGCACGTTGGAATTTATGGATCAAGGGACAATGGAAGTGGTGGAAGCTTTCACAAACATCGGGCTGCCGACGGATCAAAAAGCCATGCTGATTCTGGAGCAGGACGGCCCGCAGGAAGTGGTGGAACGGGATCTGGAGCAAATGGCTGAGATCTGCCGCCGGCTTCAAGCCACCAAGATCGACATCGCCCGTACACAAAAAGAAAGGGGATCGCTGTTGGAAGCACGCCGGACGGCCCTTTCCGCCCTGGCCCGGTCCACCCCCACCACCATTTTGGAGGATGCCACCGTTCCGCGCGCTTCGATTCCGGAGATGGTTCGCAAAATTAGCGAGATATCGAAAAAATACAATATACGCATTTGTACGTTCGGCCATGCAGGAGACGGCAACCTGCACCCGACATGCATGACGGATGCCCGCAACAAAGAAGAAATCCGGCGGGTCCATAAAGCATTTGACGAAATTTTTGAAACGGCTTTGAAACTGGGGGGCACCATCACCGGGGAGCACGGGGTCGGACTGGCCAAAGCCCCTTACATGGAAAAACAGTGGGGAAAAGCAGGCATGGAGCTGTTAAAACGCATCAAAGAGGCATTTGATCCTCACCATCTCCTGAATCCGGGGAAAATTTTGCGGCCATCCGAGGAGGAATGATCATGGACAAATGGAACGATTCGCTTGCCAAACAGTTGCAAAACACGTTGGATGAAGACCAACTGACCCAATGCATGCGTTGCGGCTTTTGCCTCCCGGCTTGCCCCACTTACCGGGAAACCGGTTTTGAAGGCGCTTCTCCCCGGGGAAGAATCGCATTGATGAAAGCGGTTTATGACGGTCAAATCAAGCCGGACCAAAACTTCATCAACCAAATCGACCTTTGTCTGGGTTGCCGTGCCTGCGAACCGGCCTGCCCCGCCGGGGTCCCCTACGGGCAACTGTTGGAACACACGCGCGCGGCCATCCGTATGGAACGGCCGGCCGGCAAAAAAATCCGCATCCTGCAACACATTTTATTGCGGGAAGTGATTTCGCATCCCCGCCGCTTAAAAGCATTGGGTTCCCTGCTCCGTCTGTATCAGCGGTCCGGAATGTCCCAATGGATCCACAAGGTGCCTCTTTACCGCCTGTTGCCGGAGCCGGTCCGGGAAATGGAACAGATCCTGCCGGACGTGGAATCCCCCGAAGTTTCCCCCGGGATCCGGGTGTACCCATCTTCCGGTAAAAAAGCCGGGCGGGTCGGTCTGTTTCAAGGTTGCGTCATGGATGTCCTCTTCAACAGGACCCATCGTAACACCATCCGGTTGTTGACATCGGCGGGTTATGAAGTCGTTGTTCCCGGCGGCCAAAATTGTTGCGGCGCTTTGCATGCCCATGCCGGGGACCGGGAGCAAGCCGTCCGGCTGGCCAAACAAAATATCCGGGCTTTTGCAGATGCGAAGGTGGATTTCATCTGCTCCAATGCAGGCGGATGCGGGGCCATGCTTGCCGAGTATGCAGAGCTTTTCAAAGAACCCAAGTGGCGCGAAAAAGCCCTCGAATTCCAACGCAAAGTGAAAGATGTCAGCGAACTGATTCTGGAACAAGCGGAGTCCGGCTCCATCTCCTTCTCCTCCGACCGGCACCAACGGATCACTTATCAGGATTCCTGCCATTTAATCAACGGCATGCGGGTCTTTGCGCCGAGAACGTTGTTAAAGCAAGTCAAAAACACCACGTTTGTCGAATTGAAAGAAGCCAACCGGTGTTGCGGGTCTGCCGGCATCTACAATTTATTGCAACCGGAAATGGCCAACCGTTTGTTGGACGAAAAAATGAATCATGTTGAAAACACGCAGGCGGATCTGTTGATCACCAGCAATCCGGGATGTTTTCTGCAAATGGCATTGGGAGTGAAAAGAGCCGGATTGCAAAATCAAATCAAAGTCATGCACCTCGTTGACTTTCTGGCCTCCACCCTGGAACCCGGCGCGAAGAAGCAAGAACATCCATCTTGATCGCTTGCGAATAAAATTCTATGATTTGAATGAAAGTATTCGATCAGGTAAAAACACCTCTTAAACGATTTTATTGCCGCACGATAATCGTTGGGAGATTTGAACGGAAGGATCACCGGGGGTAAAAAGCCCGGTTGTTCTTTTCTTGTACGCGGAAAGGATGATCCAAATGAAGTCATGGAACGAATTTTTCAAACCGGAGCAAACGATCACCATCCAGGGGATCGCAAAATATTTTCAGCACGTGATCCAAGAACAATGGGAAGTGATTTTGAAGGAACATCGCGAAGAGCTGAACCGGAAATTTTATGAAATCGGGGAACCGGTGTACGGAGTGTATTTGGGCAAAGTGTTAATCCCCGTGTTTCATGAACTCTCGGAAGCCGGCTTTGTCACCAAACCGGGCTTTATCCTCCCCAACTCCATCGAACACTGGGGTCCGCCGGAAGAGCGGGAAAGATGCATGTGGTGTGTGGTGAAGGATCAAACCGGAACCCCATTGGGAACCTTGGTCCTCCGCGTGTTCCACTCCCATGTCCGGTTTAACGTTCCACACGCTCCGGATGTGTTCAGTCTGGAGGTAACAGAAAGAGAAGCGATCCTGAATGCCATCAGCAACGCTTCGATCCGCCTGAACCAAAAATACCGCGGGGTCTGGCAAGAGCAAAGAACCGACGGCTGGGAATACAGTGTGGAAACCGGCCTCGGCGATTACCTGAATGCCGGGCGCGGGGAAGTGGAGGTATCCTATCTGGACCATGCCCTCGCCGCCTGGGGAAGAAACGGCTGGGAACTGGTGTCTGTTGTTCCCCACGGAAATCGTTTGGTCGCTTTCTTCAAACGTCCGGTTCAAAAGAATGGCTGACTGGTCAAAACGGGTCATCATTGGAATCGAGTCCAATGGATGACCCGTTTTGGCTTGAATACTTGTTTGGATTGCTCAGGAGTACGGATCATTGAAAAATGAATCCTCTTCCCAACCGTTGTCATTTTCCCGGAAACGATCCCCTCCTTCCGGCACCGGATCCTCTTTTTTATGAATCCAATCAATTTCCGGGATGGATGCGTGAAAATGGTCACGCACCAATTGTGCATAGCACTTCAGCAAATTCGTCTTTTTTTGTTCGGTTAAAATAGCCTGATGTACCAACCGGACGGTGAAATTCCCCGGTTTTTTTTCATTCAGATAAACATTCCGCAGATGTCGGACCAATCGCCCGGGAAAGAGCAACCGGGCATAAATCAAAGCATAATCGGCGTCAGTCAATTCCGATGCCTCCTGATAACCGTTCAGGATGGTTTTGATCACTTCCGGGCTTTGGGTTCTTCCATAGGCATACATTAACCAGTCGGCGAGATCGGCCGCACGGACGTCGGCAACCATTTCATTCCAATCAATGAAGGCAAAATCCCCATCCGGTCGGATCAACAGATTCCGCCGGTGCCAGCGTCCGTGGCTGATGTTCCCGTACTTTGCCGTTTCCAGGCATAACCGGTCAAGCTCCGTTTTCCCCGAATATTTCAACAAATTTTTCATCAAGCCCAGCGAATAATGGGAAACTTTCCGCCAGATTTCATCCAGTTCCGTGGGAACCGATGTCCATCGGGCCGCCAGATGGAAAATTTCCATTTCTTTATACACTTGCAACCACCAATCTCCCCATTTCCCAATCCGGTTCCACGGATCAGGCATTCTCCAGGTTTCAAACCCGGCGGTTGCCAAATGAAAAGAAGCCATTCCCCGGGATAATTGCCGCCACTCCTCCGCCTTGTTCAGCTGCGGAGCCTCTCCTTCCAGCCACGGGAGGAGAACATACGGATAGCGGTAACCATCAAAAGAAATTTTTTTTCGTTTCGTCCGGACCGGCTTTGGCATCGTAAACGACAGCCCTTTTTGCCGCGACAAGAAATCAGCCAGCCGGGCAATCTGTTGCCAACGGTCTTTTTCCCTCATCCGGACCCGTTTCAATACAAAAAAACCTTGGTCGGTTTCCAACTTTAACACGCCTCCGACCGGTTCCACCGATACCAAGTCAAGTCCGTAATGATAGCGGATCCAGTCATCCAGCCGTTCTTCCCCGGTTAAGAAGGCCCACTCCTCTTTGTTTTTCAATACAGGCATTGATCCCTCACCTCTCATCCACCATGATATGTGCGGAGGTAAGGGATGGTTCCCTGTCACGCTTCGCGCTTGGAAGTCGGATGAATGACATCCAACCCGCCCGTCACTTGCAGGATGTTTCCCGTCACAAAATCGGATTTTTCTTCGAGCAAAAATTGGATCAGCCGGGTCACATCCTCCCCCGAACCGGGCCGTCCACGCGGCGTTTCCCCGTCGTCCAGCGCTTTGACCTCATCGATCCACATTTCTTTCCGTTCCTTGACGATATCCCCCGGACAAATCATGTTGACCGTGATTCCGAACGGCGCTTCTTCCACCGCCAACGTTTTGGCAAAGGAAACCAATCCGGTTTTAGCCGCGGCATATACCGAGCGGTCCGGCCAGGCCGGGGCCTCCATCGCCCTGCCAAATCCAAAAAACAAAATCCTTCCCCACTTTTGCCTGCGCATCACCGGGATCACCGAATGCGCCATCCACATGGCACTTAACAAATTCCCTTCCACCATTTCTTCGATCTCGGCGGGGGTATGTTCAATAAACCATTTTCGTTCCCGAATAAACGGGCCGACCGCATGAATCAAGGCGTCAATCCGCCCGTATCGTTCCATGGTCTCCGAAACAACCTGACGGGCCGTTTCCCGCCGGCGGAGATCTCCGACACTGATCCCGATCTCCGTCCCCTGGCGGGCCATTTGATCCGCCCATTCATCCACTTCTTTTCTCCGGCGCCGGCAATTCACCATTAAAGACCATTGGTCCTGACTCAAAACCACGGCGGCCATTTTTCCCAAACCACCGGATCCTCCTGTTATCAATGCCACTTTCTTGTGACTCATTCCTGAAGGGTCTCCTTCCTTTATCAAACTCATATTTCGATCGGTTACGGAAAAAATAATTTTCACGAGCTCCTGAAAGGAGAGATAGCATGGATCAAGAAGCATTTCCACCGGTTGCTGATGAAAAGTGTTACCAAGCCACACTGGATTGGATTCAAAAACGGGGCGTCCGCCTTGAAGAGATTGCAGAACTCACTTTTTTCCTGCAGAAGGACTATATCCCGGATTTGACCATGGAGAAATGTCTTGAAAGCGTCCGTCACGTCCTGACCAAAAGAGAAGTCCAAAATGCCGTGATGACCGGCATTCAACTGGATATGCTCGCTGAAAAAAAACAGATTGAAGAACCTTTACTGAGTATCATCAACAATGATGAAGGATTATACGGAATCGACGAAATTTTATCCGTTGCCATTTTAAACGTTTACGGGAGCATCGGCCTGACCAATTACGGGTACATCGACCGGGTCAAACCCGGTGTGCTTGCCCGGTTAAACAATCATGACGGCAAACAAACGCACACCTTTTTGGACGATCTGGTGGGGGCCATCGCCGCTTCCGCATCCGCAAGAATCGCACACAGCCAGAGCTTTGATCTGTAACGGAAAAGGCAAGGAGCAAGGGTTCTTCCATCGCTCCGTGCCTTTTTTCTCAGTTCACAAAATACCGGTATTGGTCTTCGGACCACTCGCGGCCAATCTCTCCGTTGATTCTCAAGTATTCCAAATGAGCCAACGTTTCTGCCAGGGCAAACCGCAAATTGTGGATGTTCAAGTTGGTTCCGAACAAATCCCTGCACAGATCATAAGCAGTGCAACGCCCGTGCGTTTTCAGCTTGTCCTTGATGGAAGCCAACCGTTTTTTGTGATGCCGGATCAATGCGTCAATCCGTTCCCGGTAATGGGTAAACGATGATCCGTGGGCCGGAAACACCCGTTTCACCGGCAAGCTTTTCATTTTTTCCAAAGTTTGCAGATAAACTTGCAAGGGATTCGGGTGGCAAGCCGGCCATAAACTGATATTGGGAGTAATCTTGGGCAACAAGAAATCCCCGCCGATGAGAAATTCGCGTTCGGGATCGTAGAAACTCAAATGACCGTCCGCATGGCCGGGGGTATGGCAGATGACATATTCACGGTCCCCCAGTCGAATCGTTTCTCCGGCCTCAATGAATTCCGGTTCAGGGTGAGGCTCCACCCACGGGTAAAAGCTTTGCATGTGGCCGGAAATTTGCGCGATCCGATCCGGTGTCAGCCCGTGTTTCGCGTAAAAATCAGCCAACTGCTCCGGCATGTTGCTTTCCCGGGAAAAGAAAAGCTGCGCCTGATCAAAGTCGGTTTTGGACATATACACCGGAGCTTTCGTTTTTTGTTGCAGCAGTCCGGCCAGACCGTAATGATCCGGATGATAATGGGTCAGGACAATTTTTTCCACATCCGCCCACGACCAGTTCCCTTCTTTTTGCGCCTGCTCCCACCGAGCCAGACCGGCTTCGTCATGAAGGCCGGTGTCCACAATGGTGTATCCCGTCTTTCCTTTGATCAAATAAGCATTCATGATCTTTAAAGCAAACGGCAAAGGAATCGGTACTTCGATGATGTCCTCCCACTGTTTCATGGGGTTGTCTCCTCTCTTTTCATTTCATCCAGCTTGTCAAGCGATCCACCGCATAAGTGGCCTGAATCTCCGAACGTTTTGCCATTTCCGGGGTCGTGATTCCCGTGTAAACCAAAAGCGTATCCATCCCGCCACGAACTCCTGCCAAAATATCGGTTTGCAAATTATCGCCGACCACCAGCACTTCGTCTTTCTGACAACCCAGTTTTTCAAGGGCGTAGCGCATGATCACCGGTTCCGGTTTTCCGATAAAACGAGGTTCCACTCCCGCCGCTGCGGCGATGCCCATCGCCAGCGAACCGGATCCCGGCCAAAAACCTTCTTCAGTGGGCAAAGCGCGGTCCGCATTGGTTCCGATCAATTCGGCTCCAGCCTGGATGCCCAAAAAGGCTTTTTTCATTTTTTCGTAAGTGAAATCGCGATCCAATCCCACCACCACCGCATCGGGATGGTCATCGGTCACCACAAACCCGGCTTGTGTGATCGCTTGGTAAAGCCCTTCTTCCCCGACAATATAAACTGACTTCACATCCTCTTTTTCCTCAAGATAGCGGGCACAGGCCAACGATGAGGTATAGACCTGCTCCGCTTCTGCCGGAAAACCAAAGCGGCGCAATTTTTCGGCCACCTGTTCCGGCGAACGCGTCGAATTATTGGTCAAAAAAAGATAAGTAATTTGTTCCTCGTCAAGCTGTTTCACAAATTCCAAGGCTCCCGGGATCACTTGATCCCCGCGGTACAAGGTTCCATCCAGATCGATTAAATATCCTTTGTATTGCTTCATTTTTTCACACAACCTGTCACAATCATTCTTTTTCCTTCAGGAGAATAAGGTTCCCCGTTAAAATCCGAATAGACTTGCTGACACGTTAATGAGTATTTTTCCAACATGGAAATCAATTGTTCATAGTCGTACATTTTGACCCGTTCCTGATAGGTGCGTTTTCCACGTTCATCGCTCAATTCGATCGACTTGCAGACGAAATCGCCTTCAATCCACCGTTTTTCCTTGATCCATCGTCCGTCGACCTGCCGCCGGCTTTCCGGAACCAGGTTTTTCTCCACCGATGTCCGGTTTAAAAAGTCAATCAAAAAGCGGCCACCGGGTTTCAACACCCTGGCAATTTCCGACAAAACCCGCTCATTATCCGCGTCTTCTTGAAAATACCCGAACGAGGTGAACAAATTGAGCACCACGTCAAAAGACCCGTCAACAAAAGGCAGCGTCCGCATATCCGCCCGGATAAACGGAATCGCCAAGCCTTCCGATTGTTCCAGGGCCTTTTTCAGCAACACCGCGGACAAATCAAGGCCGGCCACTTGATAACCCCTTCTCTTCAGCGATATACTGTGACGGCCCATTCCGCAGCACAAATCCAAAATCAAATCATCCCGGGTCAAATTCAGCCATTTGGCGGCTTGTTCCACCTCCTTGGATGCATCCTGCTGATTCCGGTGCTTATATACGATGAGATAATCTTCTCCAAAACTTTCTTCATACCATTGCGGCATGGATTTCCCTCCTGCTTGTGTAAAAGGAACTATTCTCCTTTTAAATTGTATCACAAGTACCAGAAACTTCGAAAAAGAAAACGACACGCCGATCCTCGTGCCGTTTTAACAGTTTCCCTGTTTTCATTCCTTCCGCTCACGAATCACATAGACACAATTTTGACCGCCCATCGCTTTGCATTCTTCCTGTTCCACCTCGGCATCCAACAGCTGGCAAAACCAATTCATTTCACATTGGCATGCCTGATTGTATACACTGGCCACTTGTGAAATGGGACAATTGCATTCGACAAACCGGTAAACCCCTTCTCCTTCTTTTTCCCATTTCACCATGTATCCTTTTTCGTCCTGAAGTTCAGCCAGCTGTCTCACCTTTTCATCCAGGCTCTTTCCTTGAAAATCAGACAAGTGTTCGTTCAAAAGGCGCTTTTCCCGGTTTTTGAAGACGGATTGGATCATCTCCTCCCCGTAATTCTCTTCCAGATCCTTCAGGATCTCCATCGCAAACCCGGCATACATTTTTGGAAAGTACTGCTCGGAACGTTCCGTGAGGAAGTATTGGTTGCTCGGTCTCCCCATGGACTTTCGAAGCAGTTGCGGCACAATTAATTGGTCCCGCTCCAATTGGTTCATGTGCCGGCGGACCGCCATTTCCGTAACACCCAACCGCTCGGCGATTTCGCTGACGGTCAAGCCCCCTTCGGTTTTAAGCATCGTCATGATCTGCATTCGTGTCGATCCGGTTTCATTCATTTCTTCCACCCCCTCCCCGCCAAATGGCTCCGTTATAACTCTCTTTTCAGATATTCCTGCACTTGCGTGCGGAACTCACGGTAAAGGCCGCTGTCTTTGAGAAACGGCTTCAGCTCGTCCAGGTCGACCTCAGTATAATACCGGACCAAGCGGTCCCGCAAATGAACATGCTCCTTTACCCGGTTGCCCACTTTTGAATCAATCACTTTTTCATCCAGCAAAATGTCGACTATGTCCAGATATCCGCCGGGATCCCGCATGATAAATCCGTCAATCATGACCGTTCCCACATCAATCATGCATTCCACGGCCAAGTGCAAAGCCCGCTCCAACGCAAAGCGGTCTTCCGTGTTTGACGGTTCTTTTCCCAACCGTTCCAACACGATGGCGCATTGCTCCAAATGTTCCAACTGCTTTTCAATCCGCTCCACATCCACATCATAAACCATGATTTTCCCCTCTTTCTGCCGGTTTCCAACCGCGATAAATGAATCCTTCAAACAAAAATTATAAGGGAAGCCTGTTCAAGAATAAATGAAAACGATCCAACAAAGATTAATAGTAAATTTCCTGTAAAGGAGGATCCGTGATGCAGATCTCCACCAAAGATCTTTCGTACTTGAGCGATGAAATGTCCTGGGAACTTTTGGCGATGAAAAAATGCTATCACTTCGCCCAAGAGTGCCAAGATGAACAAGTTCGCCAACTGCTTCACCAAGTTGGCCAAATGCATCAAAATCACTACGAAATGCTTTTAAATCAATTACAACAAGCCACAGGACCGACCGGAGCGCCCGGCGCCGGAAATCCGTCGGTCACACAATAAGGGAGGGAATGATTGATGCAATCCACACCCCAACAAAACATGGGACCTCAGCAATCAACCGGATTGCCGAAAGTCAAAGGTCCGGAATTGAATGACCAGGACCGGATCAATGATATCCTGGCCACGGAAAAATATTTGGCATACGGTTACAACACAGCCTGCCATGAAGCAAGCCAAGAAGGATTGTTTCAATTGCAAATGCAGTGTTTGTCGGATGTCCAAAAAGCAAGCCGCGACCTGTTCAATCTGATGCATCAAAAAGGATGGTACAAACTCGAAGCGGCACAACCTGATAAAATCAGCCAGAAATTCCAGCAATTCAGCAACTACCGTACACAATTCCCCTATTCCTGAAGGATAAACCTCTCCTGCCTCTTAAAGCGGAGAGGTTTTTTCTGTCCGTTGAACAAGGAAATTGTCAGCAAATGACTTCCTTTGTCAGAGGGAAGGAATTTATTTACAGATCTCGAAATCGTTAACAAATATACAGCGCAAAAAGGAGGATTCGGTTATGGCAGAGTCACACATGACCACCAAAGAAGCCGCGGAACAACTGCAAGTCCATGCCCGCACCATCCGGAAATGGATTGATACTTTTGAAGAATATATTCAACCCGATATTAACGAACGGGGACATTATCTGTTATCCAAAGAAAGCTTTCAACGCCTGTCCCACATTAAAAGCCGGCTGCAAGAACCGCACCGTTCCATGAAACAAGTCAAAGAGGAATTGATCCAGGAAGGGAAAATGAGCCCTTATCCCGCTTCCCCTTCCCAGGAGTTCATGGAAGAGACGGAAAGAAGCTTGCAAGACATGATGGAGATGATGGATGGCATGACCGATTTACTGGAAGAGATGATGAACCGGATCAATCATATCGAAAAGCATATGATGAGCTTGTTTAATTCCCTGGACGAAATGCAACATAAACTGTTGTCGGTCCAATACGAATCCGCCTCTGCCAACGAAGTTCACCAAATGTTCGATGAAATCCGAAAAAAACAGGATCAATTGCGGATGGAGCTGCGCAATGTGACCTTCACCCAACGGCTGACAGCGGCAACCGGGGAACAGGGACTGTTGCCCAGACGGCAGAAAAAAGCCCGTTTTTTCGGACTCTTATAATGGATCCTTTTCATGTATAATGGGGTCAAACGACAACAAAGGAGCAGAAAGATGGAAAATCAGGACCTCATGGTTTTATATGATGAAAAGGAAAACACCCGAACCCGTTTTGTCAGTTTTGTCGGAAACACCAACCGGTTTGACCTTGCCATTACCTTTACGGATCGTTTCTACGGCAAACTTTTGGTTTTGGACCTCCAATCCAACCGGTTTGCCATCATCGGCCCGGACGACGTGGATGAGCCGGGTTATCTGGAAGAAGTGTATCAATTGAAAGAAGACGAAGCGGACGAATTACGGCAATTTTTGCATACCCTTGTTTAAATGTATAACCTTCCTTTGGTTCACACACCTTAATCCCAAAGGGAGGAACAGTGCATGAAAAAAAAGCAGAATTTCCGGGAACTGAAAACGGTGGAATCCCAACAAAACGAGCTGGTTCCGGAAGAATTTCCCGAAGGACCTTACGGGGCGGCTGTAAGCGGCAAGCCGGGAAAATCATCTCCCTGGCGGCCCGCACAACACGCTTCTCCCCGTTTTACATATGAAATGCGGGAGTTTCATGAAGGGTTGCAACGACAGTTTCCAGGCAGCCATCCGACCCATGATGAACCCGATGATCAATGAATCAACCCGCTTTCCATCGAAAACCGGCCCGTCTCTTCAATCACGACGGGCCGGTTTGACGTTAACTTTTTGCTTTTGAATTCACTTTTCTCAACACAAAATAGGCACAGCCAAAATTGCAAAATTCATTGAGGTATTCTTCCAAATAACTGATTTTGGTTTCAGCCGTGGCACGTGACCGGTGATCGGCAAAAAATCCTTTTAACCGCAGTTGTCCGTACCCCCAATCCCCGACAATATAATCGTATTTTTCCAGAATTTCGCTAAAACGGCGTTTAAACGCTTCCGGATCCCAACCTTCCCGATGGTTGGTCAATAACTCATACTCATGGCCATGTATATAAATTCGCTCCATAACGACCTACCTTTTCCATTACAAATCTCTACTTATATGTTACCATATCCCTCCTATTTTCCGGAAAAATTTAGCCCCGTTATGACGGACTCCTTTTGGGCAGTTTATAAAACAAAAGGAGGGAATGGCATGAATCGATGGATCATCTTTTTACTCTCTGGCATCTTTGCTTTTTCGCTGACCGCTTGTTCTCCTGACAACCGGGGAGAAAACCACAGAAATCAGGGAATGGAAAATCAAAGTGATGAAGAACCGCTTTACCGCGAACAAAACAATGACACACGCATCGGCAGAACGAGCAACGATTCGATCAACGGGAATGAAGAAGCACGCGGCGGGGGACAAAACGAAATCGGATATTTCAAATACACCCCCCAAAATTATGACGAAAAAAGCGCGGGAAAAACCGATGTGTTTGTGGACCGTCCTTTGCTGGCAAGACATATTGCGGAAATGGTGACCAACCTGCCCAATGTCAAAGAAGCCACCGCACTGGTCACGGATGACCGGGTGTTCATCGGCGTGAACACAAAAAACGGGAAAGTCGACCCGAAGACAGTCAAAGAAGCGAAACGCACGGCCGAAAGCTTAACCCCCCGTTATTACCGGGTTCATGTCACCAGCGACAAAAACCTGAATGAGAAAATCACCGATATCGGGATGCGGATGTCCACCAATAACGATGTGGAAGGTGTCCGGGGAGATTTGGAAGATTTGTTGCGCCGGCTGGGAGACGACACCCCACCGGATGTGAACGAACAAATCGAACCCAACGGGCTTCGGGATATCAACCCGCTGGAAAAATGAACAAAAGCAGTGTCATCCCGTAAAGGACGGCACTGCTTTTGCAGATTCAAGCCATTTTTTCTTTATTTTGTTTGGCAGACCGGACTTGTTCATGCGCATGATAAGAGCTGCGCACCAACGGACCGGATTCGACGTGGGAAAAGCCCATTTCCAACCCGATTTCTTTCCATTTTTCAAATTCCTCCGGCGTGTAATACCGTTCGATTTTCAGGTGCTTTTTCGTCGGTTGCAAATATTGTCCGATGGTGACAATGTCCACTTGGTGATCGCGAAGATCCTGCATCGCTTCCACCACTTCTTCAAAGGTTTCCCCCACACCGACCATGAGGCTGGATTTGGTGGGAATATCCGGTTGCATTTCTTTGGCCCGTTTCAACAATTCCAAAGAACGGTCGTATTTTGCCTTGGAACGGACCCGGTCGGAACGGCGGCGAACCGTTTCAATATTGTGGTTCAAAATATCGGGTTTTGCATCCATCACGACTTTTAAAGCATCCCAATTTCCTTGGAAATCAGGGATCAACACTTCCACACTGGTAAATGGATTCCGTTTGCGGATGGCTTTGATGGTTGCGGCAAAAATGGCAGCCCCGCCATCTTTCAAATCATCCCTGGCCACGGATGTGACAACGGCATGACGGACTCCCATCTGTTCCACCGCTTCCGCCACCCGTTCCGGTTCAGCCCAGTCCAGTTCGGTCGGAAGCCCGGTTTTCACGGCGCAGAAACGGCAGGCCCGGGTGCAAATGTCCCCCAAAATCATGAAAGTCGCGGTGCGGTTCGCCCAACATTCATAAATGTTCGGGCAGCGCGCTTCTTCACATACCGTGTGCAAGGTTTTTCCCCGCATCATCTTCTTTAATTCGCGGAAATTTTCATTGGTGGTTAAACGCACTTTCAGCCATTCTGGTTTCCGCTGCCGGTTTTTTGCTTGGTTATCGCTTGCCACTTGAATCCCTCCACAATCAAAATCGACACCAAACCGCCTTTCCCAACCTTGCAAAAAATTTCACAAAGTACAAGAGGGAACAGCCGGATCGTTTCCGTTTTCACCATTGCAAAAAAATGTTTTTTCCACAAGTGTTTTTATCATTTTCACTTAAAATGGCAAAATCGATGTTCCTTTATACTATAACGCAAAAAATCATTTTTGCATAATCAAAAGACCAGCCGTGTACAAAGCCGGCCTTTCACCGGCGCTGCCGGATCAAAAGATAAATGAAATAAGGGGCACCAATCACAGCGGTAAACACGCCTGCCGGGATCTCTGCCGGCGCCAGGACAGTCCGGCCGATGATATCGGCCACCATCACAAAAACGGCCCCCAACAATCCGGACAGAGGCAACATCGCCCCATACGAAGCCCCCACCAGCCGACGGGCCAAATGCGGCGCAATCAAGCCGACAAAACTGATTCCCCCGGCAAAAGCCACTCCCGATCCGGCCAGACCGGTACTCAACAACAAGAACCCGATCCGGATCCGGTCACTGTTTCCCCCCAGCCCTTTGACCACTTCTTCTCCCAACTGACCGCTGTTCAGATGGCGGGCAAACAGCAAGGCGACCGAAATCAAAAGCAAAAGCCAGGGCCATAAGACCGCCACTTGGTCCCAATTGCTCCCGTAAACCGTTCCGGTGATCCACATCTTGGACTGGCTGGCATGGAAAACGGGGCCGAATAAAATAATGAGATTGGTCAATGCCTGGGTTGCCGTATAAAAGCCGATTCCCATCAGGACCAAACGAAGCGGGGAAACCCCCCGGTTCCATGAAAGCAAATAAATGAGCGCTCCAACCACGGAAGCTCCGATGAAAGCGGCAAACGGAACCCAAAACAAATGAATGGACAAGTTGCTGGACCAATCGCTGAAAAAAGTGATCACGCCAACCGCACCCACGGAAGCGCCGCCGGTGACCCCGATAATATCCGGAGAAGCCAAAGGATTTCGGATCACCGCCTGCAAGATCGCTCCGGACAAGGCCAGTGCCGCCCCGGACATCATGGCGATCAAGATCCTTGGAAATCTCAGCGTCAGGATGACAAAAGCATTTTCTCCCCGGCCGAAAAAAGCCTGAATCACTTCCGGCAAAGAAACCGGGGTTTCCCCGATCATCAACCCGAAAGTGAAAACCAATCCCGTCAGCACGGCAAACGAGCTGATGATCCACACCGCTTTTTTGTCCATCATGACGGAAAACCAGCCGCAACGCACGGAAAAATAATGCTTCATCCCCGCTCCCTCCCTTTTCGTCTGGCCAAACTGATAAAGAACGGCGTTCCGATCAGTGCCGTCATCACGCCGACCGGAATGGGCTGTTGCTGCATGATCAGCCGTCCCGATATGTCCGCAAGTAAAAGCAAAATGGCACCGTACACCAAACAATAAGGGAAGAGCCAACGATGGTCGTTCCCGACCAGCACACGAACCAAATGCGGCACAATCAGCCCGACAAAAACAACCGGACCGGCAATGGCCACCGATCCGCCCGCTAAAAATGCAACCATGACCACACCCAAAAGCTTAATGATTCCGACATTCATTCCCAGTCCTCTGGCCACGTCCTCCCCCATCATGAGCACATTGAAAGTCCGTGCCAGACAAAGCGCCATCACCGCGCCGGCCAAAAGAAACGGAAAAACCGGAATGGCCAAATCCAAACTTCTTCCTTCCACCGATCCGACCAGCCAAAACAACAATTCTTCCAAACTTCTTTCATTCATGGTCAGAAATCCTTGTGTAAGCAACGAAAAAAGCGCCATCACCGCAGCGCCGGCCAAAGTCAACTTCACCGGCGTCATCCCGTCCCGGCCGGCCGATCCCAAAACATACACGATGAAAATGGCAAACGCGGCCCCGACAAAACCCATCGCCATCAGGGATGACATCGCGGTGACAGAAAACAACGACACCGCCAAAACAATAAACAAACCAGCTCCTTGGTTCACGCCCAAAGTCGAGGGCGAGGCCAGCGGGTTCCGGGTCAAAACCTGCATCACCGCGCCGGCAACGGCCAAACTGGCTCCCACTGCAACGGCAATGATCGTCCTTGGCACCCGGGTTGTCCGGATGATTAAATGTTCATTCGTGTTCTGAAAATTGGTGAAGGATTCAATCACCGTTTCAAAAGGAACCGGCGTCACCCCGACACTGATACTTACCACAATGAGGAAACCAGCCAAAAATATTCCCAGAAAAAGTCCCGTCCATTTCCATCCCTTGGTTGCAAAAATTTCCTCCATGCCCGTCCCCTTTCTATCCAACCCATTCCCCCGTTAAACACGCACATATTCTTTTAAAAATCAATTTTAGTCTATGTGATCCATTAAAAGGTGTCAACGATTTTGAAAATCATTATCAAAAAAGGTTTGACAAGAATGTCACACTCCCCTATATTAAAAATACATGGTAAATGATAATCATTTTCAATTAGGAAGGAGTCAAGGACATGCCTCGCTGGATCAAAAACGGGATCCTCGTTTGCTTGCTTCTGACGCTCATCGTCACCGGATGCGCCAACTTCTCCACCACCACAGAAAACAACTCACCCACCCGGTCGGTTAAGCATGCCATGGGAACCACTCCCGTTCCTGAGCATCCCAAACGCATCGTGGTGCTGACCAATGAAGGCTTGGAAGCCCTTTTGTCACTCGGAATCAAACCCGTGGGTGCGGTTCAAGGGTTTACCCCGGACGGGGATCTGTGGTATGACCATCTGGAATCGGAATTGTCCGGTGTGAAATCCGTGGGAACGGAACTTCAGCCCAATCTGGAAACCATCGCCAGTTTAAAACCAGACTTGATCATCGGCAATAAAATGCGTCAGGAAAAAGTATATAATCAATTGAGTGCCATCGCCCCCACCGTCTTCTCTGAAGATCTGAGAGGGGATTGGAAACAAAACTTCTTGTTGTATGCGAAAACCGTGGGACAGGAAAAGAAAGCACAAGAAGTTTTGAATGAGTATCGCAAAAAGGTGGAAGCCGTACGGAAAAATGCCGGGGATCTGATCAACAAAGAAGTATCCGTCGTCCGTTTTATAGCGGGAAACACCCGTCTTTACCAATTGAACAGTTTTTCGGGAGTCATTTTAAAAGATATCGGCTTTAAACGTCCGGAAATCCAAAACAAAAACGATTTCGCCACCGTGATCACCAAAGAACAAATCCCTCAGGCGGACGGGGATATTCTTTTCTACTTTACTTATAACTTCGGAGATACCCAAGGCGATGCCCAGGAAAAAGAATTTACGTCCGATCCGCTTTGGAAAAATTTTAAAGCCGTAAAAAACAACATGGTTTTTAAAGTGGACGATGTGATCTGGAACACTGCGGGAGGAGCCAAAGCCGCTTTCTTGATGCTGGATCAGTTAAATCAGCACATCAATATGATCAAACAAAGAGAATCTGCCACATCGGAGTAAACAGCCTGCCACCGGGCTGTTTTTTTATCCGTACATAAATTTTTCCGGTCGGTGCAAACTATCCTTATCATTCACTTCAGACACATGGTGATTCTCATGATGAAACAGTTGATCACACTCGCTCTCTTTCTTGCATTTCTCTTTCCTTCCCCGTCCGCCGTCGCCACCGGCCGGGATCAAGCCGGCCAAGAGGAACTTCTTCATCTGTTTGAAGCCATGGAATCCATATCCGGGGTTCCTTGGTATTATCTGGCGGCGATGAACCAGTATGAAAAAAATATCCGGAAAAACCGGAACCAAGCCAAAGACGACAAAGAAAAAAACCCCGACCGTAAATTATTATCCATTCAAATCCCGGAAGAACGTTGGGCCGGAAAGCTGAATCCGGATCCGGATGACAACATCCCGGAGTCGATATCATTTTTTCAAGGCATCGGCAGAGACGGGAACGGCGACCATCTGGCCAATCGGGAGAATGATATCGACGTCCTGTATTCCGTCGCTCTTTTCCTGTCCGGAAACGGAGTGGAAGAAGACCAGATCCGGGCCAGATTATGGGACTATTACCAACATCCCGTGGCAGTGGATGTGATCACCCATATTGCGAAAATTTATCAAAAATTCAACCGATTGGATCTGGAAGAAAAAAATTTTCCGATTCCGATCCGGTATAATTACACATACCATGATACCTGGGGCGACCGCCGTGGTTGGGGCGGGTTGCGCATTCATGAAGGGACGGATATTTTTGCCGGTTACGGGACCCCGGTTTTAAGCACCTGCTACGGCTATGTGGAATTAATCGGTTGGAACCGCTATGGCGGTTGGCGGATCGGAATTCGCGACATCCATAACAACTATCACTATTTCGCCCATCTGAACCATTTCCGCAAAGGGCTGAAAAAAGGGGATATCGTCCGACCCGGAGAGTTGATCGGCACGGTGGGCTCTTCCGGATACGGACCCCCGGGAACCTCCGGCAAGTTCCCTCCCCATTTGCATTATGGCATTTACCGTTTCAACGGGGAAAACACTTTTTCATTTGACCCCTATCCCCAACTGAAAAAATGGGAACGGGAAGCTTACAAACAAAAAAAGCAAAAAAAGAAAAAATCTGCTTCGTTCAAAAACACTTGGAGATGGATCGATTGAGGAATAAATGGAAAAAGCATGGTGTGATTTCCCACACCATGCTTGCTTGAAATCCATTCCCTTATTCATTCCGAATTGGAATTCGATTTTTTGC
Organism: Thermoactinomyces sp. CICC 23799; assembly: GCF_016055145.1. Taxonomy (NCBI): domain Bacteria; kingdom Bacillati; phylum Bacillota; class Bacilli; order Caryophanales; family Thermoactinomycetaceae; genus Thermoactinomyces; species Thermoactinomyces sp. CICC 23799. The sequence continues at coordinate 204,807 of NZ_JAECVV010000003.1, read as the reverse complement.
GAAGATTCGAATGTTCATATCCGTACACGAGGTAAAAGAGGAGCCCCACAGCAAACCAGATCAGAAAACGGACCCACGTCATCACCTCGAGATTGAATGCCAACACACAACAGAAGATAATGGCCAAAACCGGGACATACGGAACCAACGGGGTTTTAAATTTCCGGGGCAAATCCGGCTGTTTGTAACGCAGGACAATCACGGCGACCGAGATGAGAACAAAAGCCGCCAATGTTCCCAAGTTGACCAGTTCAGCAAGCTGATCCAACGGAACAAACGCGCCGAGGAATGCGGCAATCAACCCCAACGTCCAGGTGGAAACATACGGCGTGCGGTATTTTTTATGCACTTTGGACAAAAACTTCGGCATTAATCCGTCCCGGGACATCGCAAAAATGATCCGGATTTGGCCGTACAACATGACCAGCATGACCGTGATCATGCCGATGGCAGCCCCCAAGCTGACAATCCCGACCAGCCAATCCTGTCCGGTTATGCTGATGGCGTAAGCAACCGGAGCATCGGCATGCTTTTCAAATTGTTGAAACGGAACAATTCCGGTCATCAATGCAGACACAACCATATAAAGCAGGGTGACGACCCCAAGCGACCACAAAATCCCTTTCGGCAAATCTTTTGCCGGATTTTTGGTTTCCTCTGCCGCCGTACTCACTGCATCAAATCCAAGATAAGCGAAGAAGATCAGTGCGGCTCCTTGAAAGACGCCTTTGATTCCAAACGGCATGAAGGGGGTCCAGTTCTCCGGCTTCACATAAAAGGCACCCACCAGAATAAAGAGCAAAATCACTGCCACTTTGATCAGAACCATGATATTGTTGACTCGTTTCGATTCTTTCACGCCGATGGAAAGCAACCAAGTAATGAAGAGAATGATCAAAAAGGCCGGCAAATTCATGATGCTTGTGCCGTCAATCAGGGGTGACTGGGTTAACACATGAGGAATTTGGATTCCAAACCCGGCCAGCAATGACTGGAAATAGCCGGACCAACCCACCGAGACGGAACTGACGGCAAGCAAATACTCCAGAATCAGATCCCAACCGATCACCCAGGCAAAAAATTCTCCCAATGTGGCATAACTGTAGGTGTAGGTGGATCCGGACACGGGGACCAATGAGGCAAATTCAGCATAAGTAAATGCGGCAAGCAAACACGTAAATCCCGCAATAATAAAAGAGAGAGGCAGTGCCGGTCCGGTGACCAGGGATCCCAGTCCCGTCAATACAAAAATCCCCGTCCCGATAATCGCCCCAACGCCCAGCATCGCCAGATCCACCGCGTTTAATTCTTTACGGAGCGTGGTGCCTTGTTGAGTTGTTTGAATCATTTCTTGAATACTCTTCTTACGGAAAATCTCCACTCAGAAACCCCCTAACCCTTTTTGATTTCGAAAAATCTCTCTTATTAAATTATTTTGAAAATAAAACTGTGTATATATTATATATTAAATTTTTGTAAAATTAAATAATAAATTCTTGCTTAATCAAAAGAATTTATCAAAGAAAAAACCCCTTTGAAACCGTTGGTTTCCAAAGGGGGTTGATCCTTCGTCCGGTTTAATCCACATTGACATTTTTGTCTTGTTTTTCCAAAGCGGCTAAAATCGCATCCGGTTGTAATCCCTCAATGGCCCGGCCATGCACGACTGTCACCGGAACGCCCAAAAATCCCATTTTTTTCACTTCTTCCAAGTAGGCCGGATTTTTTGAGCAATCTCTTTCTTCATACGGGATTTTATAGTCATTCAAAAACCGCTTCAGCACATTGCATTCCAAACAATGGGGCCTCGAATATACGATCACTTTCAATGTCTGACACTCCTTTGCTCCTCATGATCCCGCGCAAGCAAACCGTCCGTTTTCCGTTATAATGTGGCTAGAGCCTAAATAGTCCATCAAACTGGGAGAGATGCAATTTGTATAGAAATTTACGTCAGTTCATCCAAAAATTAAAAGCTGAAAACGAGCTCGTGGAAATCCATGCCGAAGTGGATCCCTTCCTCGAGTTGGCAGAAATACACCGCCGCGTAATCGAAGAAGGCGGACCTGCTTTATTATTTACACAGGTAAAAGGAAGTTCCTTCCCGGTGGTCTCCAATTTATTCGGCACCCCCCGGCGGGTGGAAATGGCATTTGGCCCGCGTCCCGAGCAATTGATGAAACAAATTGTGTCGCTCATGGACAAGTTGATGCCCCCGACCCCAAAAGCGATTTGGAACGAACGGAACGTCTTCAAGGAGCTGTTGAAAGTCGGCCTTAAAACCGTGCCGGCAAACAAAGCGCCGGTTTTGGAAACCAAACAAAACAAAACCGATCTCACCCGGCTTCCGGTGATCACTTCATGGCAGGAAGACGGCGGGCCTTTCATCACGCTTCCGCTCGTGTATACGCAGCATCCCCGAAGCAAACAACACAATCTCGGCATGTACCGCATGCAAATTTTTGACAAACAAACCACCGGCATGCATTGGCAAATCCATAAAGGCGGGGGATTTCACCATTATGAAGCCGAAAAACTTAACGAGCCGTTGCCGGTCCATGTTCACCTGGGCGGGCCTCCGGCACTGATTGCCTCGGCCATTGCACCGGTTCCGGAATTTTTGCCTGAATTGATCCTGACTTCTTTGATCATGGGCGAAAAACTGCCGGTCGTCACCGGTAAAAACGGCTATCCTTTCATTGCGGAAGCGGAATTTGTACTGGCAGGGATGGTCCCCCCGCATGAGCGCCGGTTGGAAGGGCCGTTTGGGGATCATTACGGCTACTATTCCCTGGCGCATGAATTCCCCGTCTTCCATGTGAAAGAAGTTTATCATCGCAAAGATGCGATTTATCCCGCCACGGTTGTGGGCAAACCCCGCCAGGAAGATTATTACATGGGTGAGTTTTTGCAGCGTTTGTTGTCCCCGGCCTTCCCCATGGTCATGCCCGGTGTGCGTGATTTATGGACGTATTCTGAAACCGGCTTCCATTCGCTGGCGGCTGCCGTCGTACGGGAAAGCTACCAGCGCGAGGTGCTGGCCAATGCTTTCCGGATCTTGGGCGAAGGGCAGCTGACACTCACCAAGTTCCTGATCTTAACCGATCAGTCGTTATCGCTCGAAGATTTCCCGACATTATTTGAAACTGTTCTTGAACGGATGGATCCGGCCACCGATTTGTTCATCTTTAACCACACTTCGATGGACACCCTTGATTATACCGGCAAACGGCTCAATCACGGAAGCAAAGCCGTGCTGATCGGCACCGGGAAACCGAAACGCACGTTGCCGGCATCCTTTGACGGGCCGGAGATGAAAGGCATCCGCGACGCCCGGGTATATTGCAAAGGCGCCCTTGTCCTGGAAGCGGAGCCTTATGAACAAAATCCGGAACTGGCAGAACAGATCCTCCGCAACCATAAAGAGGACTTGTCCGGATGGCCCTTTGTCTTTTTGGTTGATGACATCCGGGCGGCCGGCGGGCAAACCGCATTTTTGTGGACCATTTTCACCCGGTTCAACCCGGCAACGGACATCCATGCACAAACCAGGTTTCAGCACCACCATCCACATTACCAATTCCCCTTCATCGTGGATGCACGGATGAAGCCGGGATACCCCGATGAACTGGTGCCCGCCCCCTCCATCACAAAAAAAGTGGACGAACGCTGGAAAGAATATTTTGGTTCCTGAGAATGCAAAAACGGTGTGTCCCGAAACCGGGCACACCGTTTTCTTACTGTTTCATCCGCGGATCGAAAAGATCCCTGAGGCCGTCTCCCAACAGATTAAACCCGAGAACCGTCAACATCATGGCCACTCCCGGAAAAATCATGGTCCAAGGTGCGAGCTGGATAAATTCACGCGAATCGGACAACATGGTTCCCCATTCCGGCTGGGGAGGCTGGGCTCCCAATCCCAAAAACCCGAGTGCCGCGGCTTCAATCACCGCCGTGGCAAAGCCCAGCGTCCCTTGCACCATGATCGGTGTCCAGCAGTTGGGCAGGATATGTTTCCATAAAATGCGGCTGTTCTTCATCCCGAGAGCTTTGGCCGCCAGGACATAATCTTCCGCCTTGACGCTTAACACCCTAGAACGCATCAACCGGCCAAAGTTGGGGATATTGATGATGGCAATCGCAATCAAAGCATTGTTCAAACTCGGCCCCAGCATGGCCACAATTGCAATGGCCAGCAAAATACTCGGAAAAGCGAGCAAAATATCAAACAAGCGGGAAATAACCGAATCAACCCATTTGCCGTAATAACCGGCAATCAATCCCAAAAAACTCCCGATCACGATGGACCCGGTGATCGCCACAAAACCGATCCACAAGGAAATCCGCGCACCATACACCACCCGGGTAAAAATATCCCGTCCCAAATCATCCGTTCCAAACCAATGGGACGACGACGGGGGCTGTAATGTATCCGGACTGGAAGATTGATAATCATAAGGAGTCAGGACCGGGGCAAAAATCGCCAGCAAGATAAAGATCATCACCAAAGAAGTGCCGATCAATGCCGAACGGTGCCGGACAAAAGCTTGAAAAAAATCACGAAGGGAATGGGTTTCCATGTTTTCTTCCAGCCCCGAATGAGCGGCCGCATCCGGCGCGGGCGGCTGAATCCCGGATGAAATTTGCTGCACCTTCATCACTCCTTCCCATATTGGATGCGGGGATCAATCCATGCATACAACAGGTCGACGATCAGATTGATCACGACAAAAATCGTTGCAAGCACCAATATTCCGGACTGAATCACCGGATAATTTCTTTGTGTGATGGCGTCATAAATATATCGGCCCACTCCCGGCCAGCTGAAAATGGTCTCTGTCAAAACCGCTCCCCCGAGCAACAAGCCCATCTGCAGCCCCATCACGGTCAGGATCGGGATGAATGCATTTTTTAACGTATGCTTGTAAATCACCCAAAACTCGGATAATCCTTTGGCCCGGGCCGTACGAATATAATCGGATCTCATGACTTCCAACATGCTGGAGCGCGTCATCCGCGCAATGATCGCCATCGGGATGGTCCCCAGTGCAACCGCCGGCAGAATCAAATGCTTCAACACATCGCCCAGCCACTCAAAATCCCCGTATAACAAGGAATCCAAGATATAAAAATGGGTGAGCGGCTCAAAACCGAGACGGGGATCCACTCTCCCGTTGGACGGCAACCAATCCAAAACCTGGGCAAAAAGCCACTGTTCCATCAACCCCAGCCAGAACACGGGAATGGAAACCCCGACCAACGCAATCAGCATCGATCCATAGTCCAGCCATGAATTTTGCTTCCAAGCCGATAAAATCCCGAGATTTACCCCGAAAAAGACGGCAATCAACATGGCGGCCAAGGTGAGTTCCGCCGTGGCGGCCAAAAAAGGAACGATTTCTTCGGAAATGGGGGTGTTGGTGATCAAGGATGTCCCCAAATCCCCATGCAACAGTCCTTTGACATAGTTGAAATATTGAATGTAAAACGGTTGATCCAATCCCAGACTTTCCCGGATTTCCTGCAATTGTTCCGGTGTCGCTTTGTCACCCGCGATCGTTTTGGCCGGATCCCCCGGGATGGCATGCACGATGGAAAAGGTAATGAGCGACATGCCGATCAACACAGGAATCAACATCAAAATCCGGCGTATCGTGTAAGCCAACATAACATCCATTCACCACCTGACTCTTGCAATGAATAAGAAGGCACTGCGGACTCCCCGCAATGCCGCCTTTACACCTGTTTTCAGTTCTTCAGATCAACAACTTCCAATTTCAACTGTGTGGTCGGGTGAGGAACAAAGCCGGTGATTTCTTTCCGCCCGGCAAAGCTGACAGTCGCATGCGCTATGGGAACCCAAGGCGCATCCGCTTTGATGATTTCCTGTGCTTGTTCATAAAGTTTGGCACGTTCTTCCTGATCGGTTAAGCTTTGTGCCTGAATCAAAAGGTCATGCACGTCATCGCTTTTATAAAAAGCAATGTTTCCGGCGTCCGGCGTCCGCGTGTTGTCTTTATCCAACAAGACGTACAAGAAGTTATCCGGGTCTCCGTTGTCGCCGTTCCAACCCATCAACGCCATTTGATGTTCCCCTTTTCCGGTTTTGTCCAAATACGTTTGCCAGTCATAAGTCACAATTTTGGCCCGGATGCCGATTTTGGCCAAATCCGCCTGAATAAATTCCGCAATTTTCTTTCCGTTCGGCATATACGGACGGGGTTCGGTCATCGCGTAAAATTCCACTTCAAAGCCATCCGGATATCCGGCTTCTTCCAGCAATTGCTTCGCTTTATCCAGGTCATATTCATAATCTTTCACTTGGTCATTGTATCCCCACATCATGGAAGGCATGGGGTTGACCGCCGGCACGGCCTGGCCTGCATAAAAGTTTTTGATAATGGCTTCTTTATTCACCGCATGGTTGATCGCCTGCCGCACTTTGACATTGTTCAGCGGTTCCTTCTCGGTATTTAAAGCCAAATAACCCACATTCATGCCTTCTTGTGCGTACAGTTCAAAGTTTGGATCCTGTTTGACCAGTTGGACATCATTGGGATTGAGTCCGTCCATCATGTCAATATCCCCTGATTTCAATGCAGAAAAGCGGGCCGCATTATCCGGAATCGATTTAAAAATCACCCGGTCCAGTTTCGATTGCCCTTTTTTCCAATAGTTCTCATTTTTCACGAGCACGACCGTGTCATTTTTCTTCCAGCTTTCAAACTTAAAGGGACCGGTTCCGACCGGATGTTGCGCAAACTGCACCGGATCTTTTTTCACGGCCGTCGGGGATGCAATTCCGAACGGAGACATGGCCAGATTGCTGAGGAAAGGCCCCAAAGGCTTTTTCAGTTTAAATTCCACCGTATATTCATCCAGGGCACTCACACTGTCAATCACGTGACCTTCATCCCCTTTAAACCCGCCAAACATATATCCGTAGTAAGGGAATTCCCCGCCTTTATGCTCGGGATGTTCCGGATCCATCCAACGTTGGAAGTTATAAACCACCGCTTCGGCGTTAAACGGGGTGCCATCATGAAACTTTACGCCTTTTCGCAAATGGAACGTCCATGTGAGCCCGTCTTCGCTGGTTTCCCAACTTTCAGCAAGTCCTGGCACCACTTCGGTTGTTTTTTGGTCATATTCGACCAAATTGTCAAAAATCTGGTCTGTCGGCTTAAACGATTCTCCATCCGTCACCTGGATGGGATCCAACAACTTGGAGTCGGCTCCCCGCCCGTAAATCAATGTCTTTCCGCTTTTCGCCGAATCTTTTTCGACACATCCGGCCAGGATGGTGGAAAGAAGGAAAATAGCCATCACACTGACAATCCAAAAACGATTTTTCATCTTTCATCCTCCTTTATAAGTTTCTTGTTTGATTGCATCATCACGTTTTCCCGACCAACCACCTCCCCCATCAAGTCAAAAAAGGATCTTTTTTCACCCCTCATGGACCAAGTGGCAGGCAACCATGTGTCCGCCGCCGGCATCTTTCAATTCCGGACGTTCCTCCTTGCAACGGTCCGTCACATATGGACAACGCGGATGAAACGCGCAGCCTTGCGGCGGATTTTCGGGGCTCGGCACATCCCCCTCAAGAATGATGCGTTCCCGCTTGGCCGTCGGATCCGGAACGGGAATGGCCGACAACAAGGCCTGGGTGTAAGGATGCAGCGGCTTTTCATAAAGCTCGTCGCGCGGGGATATTTCCACCATGCGCCCCAGATACATCACGCCGACACGGTCGCTGATATGTTTGACAACACTTAAATCATGCGAAATAAAGAGATAGGTCAATGAGAACTGTTCCTTTAAATCCATCATCAGATTCAAAACCTGCGACTGAATCGACACATCCAATGCCGATACCGGCTCATCAGCAACAATCAGTTTGGGTTTGGTCGACAGTGCGCGGGCAATTCCGATCCGCTGCCGCTGCCCCCCGCTGAATTGATGGGGATACCGTTCACCGTGAAATGCATTGAGCCCCACCACCCGGAGCAATTCCTGCACTTGTTCTTTTCTTTCCTTGGGCGTCCCCATGGAATGGACAATCAAAGGTTCTTCCAGGATTTCCCGTACTTTTTGCCGGGGGTTGAGGGATGCAAAAGGATCCTGAAAAACCATTTGCAAGTCTCTGCGGGTTTTTCTCATCTCCTCTTTGCCCAGGGCAAACAAATTTTTCCCGTTGAATTCCACTTCGCCGCCGCTGGGTTCATACAAGCGGATGATGGTTCTCCCGGTTGTCGATTTCCCACAGCCCGATTCCCCGACAATCCCCAACACTTCTCCTTCTTCAATGGTGAAACTGACGTCATCCACCGCCTTGACTTCCCCGACTTTTTTGCTCCACAATCCCCCGTAAACCGGGAAACTTTTCTTTAAATTTTTCACGTTAATCAGTACCATGTGCCGTTTCCTCCCTCTGATGCAAAAAACAGCGGCTGTAATGGTTCTTGTCTGCTTCGGTCAGTTCAGGTGTTTCTTTGCGGCAACGATCCATGACAAACTCACACCTCGGAGCAAACCGACATCCTGCGGGCATGTTCCGGGGAGTCGGCACTTGGCCGGGAATGGCATACAACCGTTTTTTCCTCTCATTCAACTTGGGAATCGACTTTAACAATCCCCGGGTGTAAGGATGCTTCGGATCTCTGAACAGACGGTGGCGGTCGGTTTCCTCCACCACTTGCCCGGCATACATGACCACAATGCGGTCACACATCTCCGCGACAACCCCCAAATCATGAGTGATCATTAAAATCGCCGTTTGATATTCTTCATTCAATTGTTTCATCAGATCAAGAATTTGTGCCTGAATGGTGACATCCAGTGCGGTCGTGGGTTCATCAGCGATCAATAACTTCGGATTTAAGATCATGGACATGGCAATCATGACCCGTTGGCGCATTCCGCCGGACAACTGATGGGGATAATCACGCAAAATCCCCTTCCGGGAGATCCCCACTTTTTCCAACATCTCAACAGCACGGGCTTCCGCTTCTTTTTTGGAACATTTTTCATGCGCCCGTACCGCTTCCACCAATTGATTTCCAATCGTAAACAACGGATTCAGGGAGGTCATCGGTTCCTGAAAAATCATTGCAATCTCTCTACCGCGAATTTTCTGCATTTTTTTCTGTGAAAGTTTGGTCAGGTCTTGTCCTTCAAACCAAATGGAACCATTGACGATTTTTCCGGGCGGTTGCGGAACCAGCCCCATAATGCTCAGCGAGGTCACGCTTTTTCCGCATCCTGATTCTCCCACCAGACCGACGATTTCTCCCCGGCGGATGGTCAGGTCAATCCCGTCAACGGCTTTGACCACTCCTTTTTCCGAAAAAAAATGCAGCTTCAATTGCCGGATATCCAACACGGGCTGAGTCAAATGGATCACCTCGATTTGTTAAAAACCTCTTAAATCCGATCATAAGCGGATTTCTTCTTTTGATTCCCATTTTTCCGATTAATTATTTTTTATTTTGAATAAAAATATTATCAATTCCTTATATTCTCTGTATAATCAAAAATCCCTTTTAAAAAATAAATCCTTTCCTTTCTACTTTTGGATACTTCCTTCCCGAAATGGAAAATAAACCCTTGTTTTTTCCATTAAAAATAAAAGAAAACAAGGCAGATTGGTCCATCTGCCCTGTTATTTCAAATCCTCGTTCCCGTTTTTCAGCCGGTAACCCATATGAAGCACGGGACCCACATATTCATTTAACGGAAATCCGCCGCGAATGGCTTCGGTGATGAAGGCTTTGGCCAAGCGAATGGCTTCCGGAACCGTTTTTCCTTTGGCCAATTCGGCGGTAATGGCTGCGGAAAATGTGCAACCGGCCCCGTGAACATAAGGGGTTTCCACCCGTTCTTCTTCCATCACTTCGAAGGTATGGCCATCATAGACGACATCGACTGCTTTTTCGTGCTCCAACTTGCTTCCGCCTTTGATAATGACCACTTTTGCCCCCAGGTCGTGAATGCGCGCCGCCGCTTCTTTCATTTCCTCCACCGTGCGGATCGGATGCATTTTACTCAGCTGGCCGGCTTCAAATAAGTTGGGGGTTGCCACGGTCGCCAGCGGAATCAGGATTTCCCTCAATGCATCGGCTGTTTCGGGATTGAGCACCTCATCCGTCCCTTTGCATACCATCACCGGATCAATCACCACCGGGACATCTTGGGATCGGATGGTTTGGGCCACATATTCAATGATCTCCACTGATCCCAGCATGCCCGTTTTTAACGCATGGATGCCGATCCCTTGCAAAATCGTTTTTAATTGATCCTGAAATGTATCGAAAGGAATGGGGAACACCTTGTGATTCCATTGATGATCCGGGTCCATCGCCACAATGGTGGTGATGGCTGACATTCCATAGACGCCGCGTTCCTGAAATGTTTTCAAGTCTGCTTGGATTCCTGCGCCTCCGCTACTGTCGGAACCTGCAATCGTCAGGACTTTGTATCTGGTTGTCATCTTCATCCTCCTACCTTTCGTCAGCTCAAAATTAGCTTAAACTTTCTCACATCATTTCACAACATTTTTCTCCATTTTCCATTGGCAGGAATTTTGCTAGAATGTAAGGCAATGACAGGGAGGGTGGAAGTATGAAACAGGAGCAAAAAATCGATTTATCCCATTATGTATCCAATCTTGATAAAAATGTATACACCATTTTTAATTTGCCTGAAGAAGTGATTGCCGTCATTTTTGCCTATGTGAGCCGCTCTTCAGCCAGCTTCCGCGACAATTTGCGAAAGTTGTTGTCCGATGAAGAATTAAACGTCAATCTGAAGACGACCGGTGCCGCCCGGGAGCATTCGGAAAAAGCGGCCCGCTTTCATGAAAAATGGGTTGTCGGTTACGGCCACAGCAGCGTGGCGGAACACGCCGTTGCACACATCGGAATTGAAAAGATCAGCCGGCTGGCATCGGCGGAATTGGAATTGGCCAACCCGTTTAACAGTTTCACCGAATACAGCCAGCGTTATCAGCGGCCGAAACGGGGCGATTTTTATGTACCTCCCGTTCTGGAACAAAACCCCGGGTTGAAAGAAAAATTTTTGTCTTTGCAGGACAAAGCTTATGACACATATGAGCAATTGCTCGATGGCCTGATCTCATATTTGGTGAAGGTGATCCCGCAAAACCCGGGCGAATCGGAACGCGCCTGCCAGATGCGGATTGAAAAAATCGCGTTTGAAGATGCCCGCTATGTCCTCACTTTGGCCACGTTCACCAACCTGGGCATGACCGGCAACGGACGTGCGTTACGGGACACTTTGGTCCGGCTTCTGTCCAGCCCCTACGACGAATGCCGCAAGCTGGCCAAAGAAATGGAACGTGAAATCAGCCAGGTGATCCCGACGCTGTTGAAATATGTAAAACCGAACGATTATCTGCTGCACACCAGAGAAAAGCTGAAAGAACTTTTCTCCGGGCAAGTCCCGTCTTTGCAACCGGTTCATGGCCCGCGCGCCCGCATGGTTCACATTCCGGACTATGAAGAAGCGTTGACGGAACTGGTCACCCGGCTGCTCATCAGCGAAACAGCTCTTTCTTATGAGCAAGCACAGCAACAAGCCCGTTCGTATTCCAAAGAACAAAAGGAACATATTGCCGAAACGGCGTTAAGCGAACTGCGCTTTTTTGACAATCCCCGATGGGAATTTGATCATATTCATTACCAGTTTGAATTGCTCATTTCCGAGGCAAATTGGCACCAACTGCTCCGTCACAACCGTCGTACACACTTCAGCCACGGCTTGCCAACCATTCATCTCGGATATACCATCCCTCCCCACATCCGGGAAGCCGGACTGGAAGAACGTTTTGAATCCTTCCTCCATGAAGCGGAAAACGTCTACCAAGACATCGAGTCATGGAATCCGGAAGCCGCCGCCTATGTGGTGACGAACGCGCACCACCGGCAAGTCACCGCCACGGCCAGTTTGTGGGAGCTGTACCACCTGATCAATTTGCGAACATCCCCGGAAGCGCAATGGGATATTCGCCAAACGTTTTTATCTTTGTTTGAAGAACTGAAAACCCATCATCCGGCACTGGCCAAATATGCACAGCGCCGGATCGGCAACTGACCGGTTTGTCACGGCATGGAACCCGTTTTCATGCCGTGATGTATTATTCTGTTTCAGTAAAAGCAAAATATTCATGAATTACCCGATAAAAGGTATAATAGACTTATAACAGAAACGGAGGTGTTCGATCCCGTGTCCAAACCTTTTGCTCAAAATGAACTGATTTCCACCAGCGAGCTCAAGGAAATGAATAACCGCCATCTCTTTGATGATCTGTTGAACACCTGCAAAAAGCTCGGATTGGTCCATGACAATCAGTTGCGGGCCGTGATTCTGGATATAAAGACGTATGAACAGCTGATGCACCGTTTGGAAGAACTGGAGGAAATTTTGGAGGACATGAAATGGAACGAAATGTTGCAGGAACGGAGCCGGCTTCCGGAAACCCAATGGCTGGAAAAGCCGGAACAAATGTCCCGCCTTGCCTTCTTTGAACAAACGATCGACAAAGGATCATCGTCCTCATGATTGAAAAGTATCACCCGCAATTTCGCGACGACTTGTTATTCATCGCCAGCAGGTTGGGACGAAAACGATTCAAGGAATTTTTGATCCAACTGGACCGCGCCATTGTCCAAGTCATCCGAAACCCTTACAAAGCCGCCCGGTTGAAATATCCCCCGCTGACCGGATTCCGGAAGAAAAAATTTTTTTCCGTCGCACGACCCCGCAAAAGACAACGCCCTGATCTCCGATTGATCTACCGGTATATTCCCGAAAAAAAAACCATCTATTTTGTTGCCGTCGGATTTCGCATCGCCCAAAAGCCCCGCAATCCCCATGATGTATACCAACGAACCAAGAAAAGAGATTTGTCGGAAGGATTTGAAAACAATTCATCTTCCAATTAATCACCTCTGTTCATTTGGATTGTTATATTCATCCAATGACGAAATGTATTTTTTTGTGATATAAAATAAATTGTGTAAATGTGTAAATTTCTTGAACAGAGGTGATCGGATGGTCGATCTATTAGACAAGTATGTACTGGCAATCAATGATGTGTTATGGACGTATGTCATTGTGGCTTTGTTAATTGTTGCGGGTTTATATTTTACCATTCGTTCCCGCTTTGTCCAGTTCCGGTTTATCAAAGAAATGTTTCGTTTGCTCGGCGAAGGAATGGGAAAAAAAGACGGGATTTCATCGTTTCAGGCATTTTGTATCAGTACGGCGTCCCGTGTCGGCGTCGGGAATATTGCCGGTGTCGCCATGGCGATTGCAATCGGCGGTCCGGGTGCTGTTTTTTGGATGTGGCTGATTGCCATCATCGGCAGTGCCTCCGCATTCATCGAAGCAACCCTGGCGCAAGTTTATAAAGTGAAGGACGGGGATACGTTTCGCGGCGGACCCGCTTATTATATGGAAAAAGGACTCAACAAACGGTGGATGGGGATTTTGTTTGCAATCCTGATCACCCTGTGCTTCGGGCTTGTCTTCAACTCCGTACAGGCCAACACCATTACGGTGGCTTTTGAATCCACCTACGGCATCAACCGGGCCGTACTCGGACTCATTATTGCTTTGGTTTTTGCGGTTATTATTTTCGGTGGTGTCAAACGGGTGGCCCGTATCACGGAGTGGATGGTTCCGGTCATGGCAGTCATCTATATTTTGCTCGCTCTTTATGTCGTGTTGACAAACATTACGCAGTTGCCGGCCGTATTCAAGCAAATTTTCGCTGGTGCCTTCGGGCTGGAACAAGCCGTCGGCGGCGGAATCGGTGCGGCCATGATGCAGGGAATCAAGCGCGGACTCTTTTCCAATGAAGCCGGGATGGGAAGTGCACCGAACGCGGCGGCAACCGCCACGGTTTCACATCCCGCCAAACAAGGGATGATTCAAGCTCTCGGCGTCTTTGTGGATACGTTGATCATCTGCAGTTGTACAAGCATGATTGTCTTGTTCTCCAGCGCGTTTACTCACGACAACCTTTCCGGCATTGAAATTGCCCAATTGGCTTTGAACCAGCAAGTAGGCGTGTGGGCGGAACACTTTTTGACCATCAGCATTTTCCTGTTTGCTTTCTCCTCTTTGATCGGGAACTACTATTACGGGGAAACCAATATCGAATTTATTCGCGAAAACAAAACCTGGCTTTTGATTTACCGTTTGGCCGTGGTTGCCATGGTCATTTGGGGCTCTGTCACTCAAGTTCAAGTCGTTTGGGATTTGGCCGATTTATTTATGGGCTTGATGGCGATACTCAACCTGATTGCCATCCTCCTCTTGGGAAAAGTGGCGTTTGCCGTGCTCCAAAACTATCATCAACAACTGAAAGAAGGGAAAAACCCGAGTTTCACCAGCGATCAGATCCAAGACCTGACCAATGCCGATTGCTGGGAAAAAAGCGGGTCCGCCCGTCGGACAGGCTGACATCATCCCCCGCCCGGGGGATTTTTTATTTCTGAAACGAAGGGAAAAAACGGTGTTTCTTCATGATTTCATCCGGGTCTTCCCCATACATTTGCCAAGCTTTTTCCTCCGCCGGAATGCGGATTAAATACAAAAACAGGAAGTTTACGAGGGGAAAAACGATCAACGTGCCGTAGGCTCCAAAACAAAGCGGCAACAAAACAAACTCCAACAGGACCACAACATAATTCGGATGCCTTATATAGCGGTAAGGGCCGCGGTTTTGGGGTTTTCTGCCCGGAATCACATAAATCCGGGTGTTCCAGTATTTCCCCAGGGATCGCATCACCCATATCCTTAACCCCTGCACCCCCAAAAACAACAGAAACGGCACCCACCACCATGAAACCGGCTCTGTCCTTCCCCATCGCCCCTCCAAAAGCAAACTGAGAAAAAAGCATCCATGAATCAAAACCAGCCACGGATAATGTTTTCCGCCGTATTCAACGCCTCCTTGTTCCCGGATCCACCGGGCGTTTTTTTGTGCAATCCGCAGTTCATAAAGCCTTTGCACAATGACCAGGATCCATAACAGCCAACTTCCCCAGATCGGCATGATCATCCCTCCTTTTCCCAATGCAACAAAGATAATTCCAGGCTGAAACCCGGGCCCATCGCTGCCATGAGGCCGTAACTTCCCGCAGGATGTGGTTGCATGAGCTCCCGTTCCAAAAGAAACAAGACCGTCGCTGATGACATGTTGCCGTAACCGGCCAATATTTCAAAGGCTCCGTCCAGGCTCCCGGGAGGGAGATTCAACGCTTTTTGATAAGCTTCCAACACTTTTTTCCCGCCCGGGTGGGTTAAAAACACATCAACTTGTGATAAAGGGACCCCGGCTTCATCAAAAAACCGTTGCACCACCGGCTTCGCTTTTTTCAGCACCAGTTCGGGAATGCTGCGGGAAAAAATGACTTTCAATCCGTCTGCGGTCAAATCCCATCCCATCACCTCTTCCGTTTCCGGCCACAAAAAACTTTGAGTCGCGGCAATTTCCGGAAATGTCCCGTCCGGAAGAGATACCTGATCCCCGCAGATCAAAACGGCGGCCGCCCCGTCTGCAAACAACGAAGTGGCCACCAAGTTGCTTTTGGAATGATCCGAAGGACAAAAGGTCAAACTGCAACATTCCACGGCCAGCAGCAATATTTTTTCCGACGGATTAGCTCTGGCAAATTCATAAGCTTTGGCCAGTCCCGCCACCCCTCCGGCACAGCCCAAGCCCCAAACCGGGGTACGCTTCACATCGCTTTTCATCGACAACCGGTTGATCAAACGGGCATCCATGCTGGGCGTTGCTATCCCGGTCGTCGAGACAAACACCAAATGATCGATGTCCTTTGGAGTCCATCCTTGCTTATCCAGACACGTCCGGATGGCCTTTTCCCCCAGTTCGGTCGCGGTTTCGACGTAAATCCGGTTTTTTTCCGTGAACGGGTGTTGTTGTTTATACCAAGAGATCGGTTGGCTGATATACCGGTTGTGGATGGAAGCGTGATCAAAAACGGACATGTAACGTTCGATTTGCGGAAAAGACGGGGCAAATAATTCCCTGGCAAACGCCTGGGCTTCTTCCTGTTTCACGGAATAGGGGGGGACTGCAGTTCCCACGGCAAGGATTTTGGGCATGACAGACACTCCTAAACAAGTGAAATTGTTTAGGAGTATTCTTCTACTTTTCCCTTCAAAACATACGATCCAATAAAGACGTTGGCGGTTATTTTCGCAACCATTTTTCCAAGAAAAAACGCAAAACCCCGACCACCAATGCGAAGATGACGGCAAAGAGCATGCCGGAGGAATCCCCTTGGGTCATCGTCAAATAAACCATGGCCCCCCAGGCAATCCCCTTGACCAGGGAATGCCAGATAAACGAACCGATCATCAACACGATAAACAAAATGATCCCGGTGGAAGTCGACTCCAAATACCTGGCAATCACAAACGTCAAAAAAAGCGTTTCAATAATAGGAATCAGATTGGCAAAAAGCCCAAAGATTGCTTTGATCAGGTTGCCCAATTTCTGTCTTCCTCTCTGTCGAAAAGTGGAGAAGAACCGATCCTTCAACCGGACCGGTTCCCTTATGCTTACGATCAGTTGGCATTTTCCGAAGGCGGATTTTCATATAAAGTACGATCCATATAATCCGAAATTTCTTTGTCCACTTGCTCAATGGGACGGGTCTCCCCGTCATGGTGAAGAGCGTTTAAACCCCATTCCAATCCCCAATTCATGGCTTCATCTTTCTCCGCCGTGCGATGGTCTGCCGGCTTGCCGTCAGGCCGGTACACGACCGGCGGTTCATTGGTAACCACACATGTCGTTACATCGCTCCGGCCTTTCCGCTTGGAGCGGATGTAGACCGCGGCATTTCGTTCAGGCAACGATTCCACCAGACTGGTTTTGATATATTTCCGCGTCAGGCTTTCCACTTCATCCGAACCTTCCGTCTGGCCGCAACTGATGACCATCCCGATATAGGAACGGATCGCTTGCATCAATTCGTGGTTTTCGAAGTGATCGATCTCCCTGGTCACAAGCCCCAGTCCAAACGGATATTTTTTATCCTCTTGCAAAATCTCGGTAATGAGCGGAATTTGAATCATATGGGCTTCTTCCACCAACATTAAATGGAATTTGGAAGAAGTGCTCCGTTTTCGCGCTGCCTGATAGTAAAGGTTGATCAAATAACCGACCAGAACCCGCAAGTTGTAGTCCTTGATTCCATTGGTGTCAATCAGGACAATATGCCCTTCATCCATATACTTTTGGGGATCCAGACTCAACCCTTTTTGGCAGAACAGACGGCGGAGCGTGGAATGTTGCAAGATCCGGTCCAACCGGTACAATACCGGCTCCACTTCTCTTCTGATTTCCTGCTCATCGGTGTTGGCCCAGAAACGTTTGATATAAGGATCTTGCACGTTTTTGACCACTTTTTCCCTGAACTGATGGTTTCTGAACAGATCATCGATGCCCAAAATCGTATGGGTTTCCTCATCTTCCAACAGGCTCTGCACCGCAATTTCAACGAGCCGGCGCGAGCGTTCAATGGATTCTTCTTTAAATTCAAAGTCCACCAAGATGGCGGCCAACTGATGGGCCATCTGTCCGGGCGTGACGTTTTCCGGACGATGAAGCATATTCAATGCCGGAAGTTGAGTGGTATCATCCGACAGATTCAGGTGATGGATTTTCTCCCGGGGGAACTTCACACCGAATTTTTCTGCGATGCGCAAACGGTTTTCAATGATCGCCACCAACTCTTTGGCCGGGTCAATAATAGTGAATCCCGGGCTTTCATCCGGATTGTCAAACCACTCATCCAAAAGCGACTGAACCATATCCATCGCGACACTGGATTTCCCCATGCCGCTGGCACCCGTTAAAACAAAATGTTTGTTCAGCTGTTCGAAGTTGACGCGCACTTCCCGGTCATCAAAAGGATGTTTCAATTTTCCGATTTTCACGCCCTCGGTCAATTCGCCCGGCTCCAATGTCCTTTCGTTTTCCTGCAAATGCGCCACATATCCCCGCGCGTTGGGGCCATCTTCTGCCGGAGGACGATAAATGTAATGATTGGCCGGAGGCAAATGGAACAAGCTCGAAATCTCATCCGACGTCCAAGCCATCAAGGTCAACGGCCAGGGAATCGGAACCAGGTTGTTGTCTTTCATGGGATTCCACCAAGGTTGGCGGATAAAACGGAGTTCCCCGTCATACTTCATCGCGGTTTGAACCGACTCTGCCGTGGAACGGACCACCGCTTCCGCATTTTCGTGATTGGACCAGATCGAAAGGCGCACTTGAAAGGAAAGTTCACGCCCGGTCAAGCGTTGAATCAACCCGGCGCGACGGATCCGCTCTTCCGGTCCCATGTCTTTGTTCTTTTTGCTGGTCAACAGGCTCCGGGCACTTCCCGAACGTTCCTCCACAGCCCGCCAGCTGACCGGGGAAAATTGCAAATCCAAATAGGTTCCGGAACGAAGACAGTTTAAAATGCTTCCCAATTGGCTCTGTTTGCTTTGGAGCAACGAGGTCAAGGGATACCCTTTGGTTTTGAATTTAAAGATGAAGTGTCCGCCGATTCCCCCTTTTTTCGGGGTGGGGAATTCTTCTTCCTTGATATCATGCAACTCTGCAGAAGGATAAACACTGCGCAAGGTGTCCTTTACACTATTCTCTTTGTCCTCGGGGTAAGCCAGGTAAATGCCAATTTGGTTGCTGCCTTCCGGAATGGCAAATCGCCAGCGGAACCAAGGGCGCCCGTATTGGATCCGCATACGGATCGGACGAATCATGCTCCCGAAAGTTCTTGTCAATTCTGAGATTTTATCCAAATCGAGTTCGGTGTCGTACGAAGGCAGAATGCGTAAATATTTCACTCCCCTTTTGGCCCGGCTCCGATAATGGGATTTGGTGGACCAACGCCCGGCCAAAATGGCAATGACAATCAAAATCACGAGTAAAATCAACCAGGGAAGCACGGCAAGCGCCCAGATTCCGATGGATGAGAGTGTATCCCATGCCCAGTTGGTCGCTTTTCCCGCCGTTTTGGCTTGATCACTTTCCCCGAACAACTCTGCAAGAAACTTCCACAAATACAAGATCCCGATCACAGATGCAACGCCGATAATCGCGTAAAAAAACCATTTGGCGACCTGTCGCATCTGCTCTTCACCGCCCTTGGGAACATTATTCCAAGGAAACAATCCAACCCCACCTTTCTTTTCACTCCGTCCAGTCCTGTATCAGGCATTCTCCCGTTGTCCTTCTTTTCCTTCCCCAAACCGGAGCAAGGATTCATTTTTTCACAATTTTCATCGGATCAACCACTTGCCCGTCTTTCAAAATTTCAAAATGCAAATGGGGACCGGTGCTCCACCCATTGGAACCCACTTTAGCAATCACATCCCCTTTTTTGACTTCCTGTCCGACACGGACTTGAACATCTTGCGGATACATATGGGCATACAAGGTCCGGTAGCCGTTTCCGTGATCAATCACAATCTTCCAGCCATACCCGCTGGATTTCCCCGATTCCACCACCACACCGCCATTGCTGGCATAAATGGGGGATCCCAAAGGTTTGGCGATATCAATTCCTTCGTGTTTTCGGTACACCTTTTTCAAGGGGTGAAAGCGGAGCCCAAACGGGGACGTCACTTCTCCCCCTTCCACCGGCCAGAGAAACCCTCCGGAAGCAAGGCCGGTTGCTTTCGAAATCACCGGCTTGGCAAAGGATTCAGCATATTCCTTGACTTTCAGCACATAATTCTCATAGTCATGATTGTATTGCCAGACGGGTCCGCCCCGGGCAAACCAATCTTTTCCCTCCTGATAATTTCTCGCTAAATAATAGGCGGTGGAATAAATGGCATCGACAGGGTTGTTCGGATCCGCTTTGCCGTCCTGATCCCCATCAATCCCATATCCCCCGTATTTTTCAATCAACTTCGGATCCGTGATATCCACGGAATCCGGCAAATCCCCCAAACGCGTTCCGCCCGGGTAATCCCATCCGACCCACGTCTTATCCATGAATTGGGTGTGGCCCCGCGCCCCTTTGGAACTTTCACTCAAATCCCGGCCGAAATCGGTCTCCACTTTGTGGATGGCAGCAAGGATTTGCCAAGGCACGCCGTATTTTTTTCCGGCTTCCTGATAGATGGGCAAATAGGCTTCCGCCTCTTTCGGAAAACTTTCCGCCACGTCCCATTGTTCCATCCGGTTTGTTTCGGAAGAAGAAGATGAAAACAAACTGACAAACACTGCTCCCAAAACGGAAATGAAAAAGAAAACAAATGTGGCCAGCCCCAACAAGCAAAGCAAGGCAAACCCTTTGACGTTCCGGGACATCCCCTGTTTTCTCCGGGGCTTGCGGCGGCGGAAGGCGGAAAGTTCCGGTCTAGTCAAAACTTCCACGCACTTCCACCTCCTGTGCAATCCAATTTCCGTTTTGCTCCGTCAATGTCACCTGATAAACCCGCTCGATGGGAATGGTTTTTCCGTTCTCGCTTTCTTCGGTGACGGTTTCTGCCAAACACCGGACTTCACCCGATTGCTCCTGGCATTGGAGATTGCGGATTTCTTTCAACGCACTGATGAATTTCACACCTTTTTCTTTCAGGAAATTTGTCTCCTCCTTGAGCAAGGCCAACAAGGAATCCGAGGCATAAGGCTTCACGGACTGAAGCCACCGGTCCGCTTCATCCGTATTGCGGTTCGCATAAGCCCGCATGAAAGCATCTGCCGTTTGTCGCGCCTTTTGGAGCTCTTCCGGTGACAAAGCGGGCAACACTTCCGCCGGATTTGCGGTTTGCTCCGGCCGGGCCTGGGGATTTTTTTCCTGCTGACCGGCATTTCCCACCCAGCCAAGATGGATCAGCAAATACTTGGCTGAAAACCCGGTAACCACAAAAACAAACAAAACCAGTAAAAACAGGCGACGGCGTCCACTGGGCAAATTTGTGTTAAACAATCATTTTCCCTCCTGCTTGCCAAAACCGCCGATGCAAAACAGCAGCTATTTCCGCACTTTGATTTTTCCGGCTTGTTGTGCGAGTGTTTGGGTGTACTTGGTCATCTGTTGGATCGGAATTTGAATATTGAATTGCCCTTTTAAGCTGTCATCGATTTTGCCCATGGGGGCTTTCATGATGCTGAACAATTCCTCCCGTTTCCAAATGACTCCAATCACCAAGATCAGTTGCATGGCGATGGTCCAGATATAACCCACCCGTTCCGGCGGACTCATTTGATAGAGGAATTGCGAGATGGTAAGCAACATGCTGAAGAAAACACCGATGATCAATTTGATCAACTGGTAACCGACAAACTTTTTAAACCAACTGACGGCCACACTTGACCAAGACGGATTTAACGCGATCAAAAAGGCGAAGGGGGCAAACAAGGCAATCAGCACGAACAAAAATTGATACACAATCATCGCCCCAGCAATGATGAAAAAGAGCAATCCCAGGATAAAATGGGAAACACAGAGCAGGATCAACAAGGTTAAGCGTTGGAATACCCCGTCTTTTTTCACCATCGGGTTGTTCATTTCTTTGGCCTCGTATTCCACGGCCTGTTCCCGCGCCGTACTTCCGGGTTTAAAGGCCAGGATCTTTTCGATTCTTCCCTGGGTCAACTCGGAATCATTGGAAGTTTTGGCATACTGCAACATGATGTAAGGCTCATAAACCATCATATTGTAGAGCTTGTCGGAAATGACCAGGGACGAAACCTCCGCTGGATAATTCATCTCGTCTTCATCGAGGTCTTCCTGAAATTCAATGCCGACGCCCATCAACTCCTGGCTCAGTCCGCTGCTGATTTCATTCAAATATTTCATCACACTGCCGGCATTGGCAAAAAAAGCGATCCCCAGGATCAATACAGCCACACTGGTGAGCATGCCGGTCAGCGCTTCCGTCGTGTTTTTCTTAATCAATCCTTTGTAAGCAATCCAGGCACCGGCAATAATGATCATCAATGTCATAAAGTTGCCCATCAGCCCTGTGTCTCCGTAACCTGCCCCGGTAAAACCGGCCAATTGCTGAACCGCTTTTTCCACGGCATCGGCAAACTGGTCGACCACATCAAGGGAAAAGGCATTCTCCACAATCAAAATCACGGTAAAGTTCCACGACAACAACGCTTGCCAGATAAAGTTGTTAATCTCATTGAGCAGAATGTACGCCTGATTGGATATTTTGGCATCCCATTCAAACATGGACGTCTCTTCGGTATAAATTTCAAGGTTGTACTGGCTGGGCTGATATTTGGCAAACCGTACGTCATATCCTTTGGCTTTGGCTTTTTCAACTTGTTCCTTCGGGAAAATCGTCAACAAATCGGTGATCAGGCTGTAGCCATCCGATTTTTGCTGCTGCTCTTGCTCTTCCTGCGCCATGGTGACGGGATGATTTCCCAACATGCCGGCGATCAGTATGAAAACGACAAGAAATCTTAGCAGATTTTGTCTTCTGTTCATCGAGCAGGTCTCCTCCGCTTTATTCTTTATCGGAAACCCCTTTATGGGACAGATTGATATGCATCCGGTTGCACATCTTCGGGTTGTTTTTGCTTCCTGAAACCGGGACGGGTGTCGAAAGCCTCAAACAGCCGCTCTTCCAGCACGCGGATTTCGACTTCATTCACCCGCTTCTCCAAATCGGACATTAAACAGGTTCCGGTCGGCAAGCTCCGGATCGTTTCAATGTTTTCTTCATTCGGTTCAATGCCGAGGATGTGGCAGGCCGCTTCCGCCTCTTTCGCATCCCGGCACCGGAAAACAAACCGGCACCCCAGATTGGACCGAATCTCTTCTCCCAACAAATCTTTGGCGTTCTGGCTGATTAAGTAAATGGCGGCGTTTTTGCTGCGTCCGGTCCGTACCAATTCTTCCAAAATCGCTCTTCCTTCACTGACTTTGGCCAACCGCCATGATTCATCAAACAACACCAGCTTAAACTCATTTGAAGACTGGTTGGAAAAGCGGCGGGAAAAATCGGAAATCGCCATCAAGAGGGCAATGGCCATCCGGCCATAATCGGATTTGCTTTCATCCGGAAGTTTCAAATCCTCCACCTGCAAAATGGTCAAACGCATGGACAGATCAATGGCCTTTTGCGTGCCGTCCCCGAACAACAGTTGGCCTTGCCCGGACGTCGCCAGATAACTTAACACATCCACAATCTCTTCCAGGCTGTCCTGCCGTTTTTCCGGAGCTTCTTTGGTCACCTCACGCAATTGATCAATGACTTTCATCATGCTCGGTTCCGGATGTTTCAACACTTCATCGACAGCTTTTCCGATCACAATCGCCTCATATGTGCCGTCTTCAGACCGCGCCAGAAACTGCAATATTTTTTTGGCGGTCTCGCCCGCCGCTTGTTTTTCGGACGGACTGACCACGCCCGCCAACGGATCCAGCTTCCCGCGGTCTTCACGGCTTGCCCGCAGGGTGACCACCCGGGTCATGTCCTTTAATTCCGGCAGCACATCCACCCAGTGCGCCCGTTCATCTTTGGGGTCGAAAATCAGCACTTTGGCGCCGTTTAACAGTGCTTGATAGGCAAGCAAGTTGGCACCCAGCGATTTTCCGGCCCCCAACGCCCCGATAAATGCGGCGGATGCCGTCGTGCTTAACTTTTTATCCTTGGGTCCCCGGTCATGTTGGAAAAAGACCGGCAAATTGCGGGACATCCCGATAAAATGACCTTGTCCGTCCCCGAGCTGTCGGGTGGCTCCGATCATGCCGGCGGCCACGGCAGCCGGTTCCATGTAATGAATATAGTCATGGATGTACCTTTTCGCACCGGGAATGAATTCGTTAAACCCACGCCATTGGTCTCCATAGGGAACTTCCACCTGAATCATCATGTCGCTGTACAAATCCTTCACCAGCTGAATCCGTAAATTCAACTCTTCGGGTGAAGAAGCGTAGACACATAAAACGACAGAAGTTGTGATTAATGGAAATTTGTCGGTACGCAAATGGTTTTCCAGTTCATTGGCATCCTGGCGGCTGTGCAAAATGTGATATGCGGTTTCCACGCCGCTTTCCGCCGCGTGTTCGTCCTCGGCTTTCAGTTCTTTTTTCTTCTTCAACACCTGGGATAACGCTTTGGCGTATTCGATCGTCTCCGTCCGGACCGAGGCCTCCACGGGAAACGAAAGGTTTTGCAGGTGATATAACCATTCCAATCCCGGGAAAGGCGATTTATCAGGGATGTGGGAAATCGTCAGAAAAGCCATATATCCTTTTTTGGTTTTTCCCGACACGTGTTGTTCAACGATCAAATTCCGGCCGTGTGAATCATCAAACCGGCCTTCCGCCAATGTCAAAATATCCCTGGCCGGACGGATTCCTTTTTTCCCTTTGACTTCTGCCGGAAGGGCCTTGGGTTTCCAGTCTTTCCGCCGCGGCGCTTCCCCGATCCCGCGATAAAATCCCCGTCGGATCAGCCATTCCAGATCAGCGGTATCCACACGTCTGGCACGCAAATAACCATTGATCCTGGAAAAAATCATTTCCTCCTGCACACGATACGCCTGGATTTCCTCTTCAAAAATTTCCGGGGCATCCGTTCCGGCCTGATTGTTTAAATACCTTTTAAAATCTTTCCAGATATACCGGAGCTCATTTAAAAAAGAAAGCCCTTTGACCGTGGCCGGTTTCAACTTGACCCCCATAAAAAAACGATTTTGGTGTATTTCTTTTCCGCGTAAATGTTCCACTGCCGCCTGAATATGCTTTTTTCCCGTCTCTTTCAATTCGTCACACAAACCTGCCTCCATCACCCGGCGCTGTTCTTCCAGGCTTTGGTACTGAGGCACCACCAATGCGTGCGTATCCGCATGGATATTCCAATAAAAAGCCTCCAAATTCGCATGGAGGCTGAGCTTATCATCCATTGACCGATAATCATAGTTAAACCGCTGTAATTCGTAATAAGCGTAAACGGCTCCATCTTGCCCGAAAACCAAGTTGTCTTCAAAATATTTCACGGGAAAAGGTATGCGCGTCACGGCAACTCCCTCCTGGATGCAAATCGGTATGATACTTCCCCTTCGTATTGATAAACATGATCTCTGGGTTTTTCAATTTCCTTGTAACGCGCAAAGTGATGCGGACTGAAAAAATGTTCGATCCATCGTATGATAAACCGGTGCGGCGCTTTGCCATCCAGCGTTTTTCTTGTGAAAAACCAAGAAACCAGGGCCGGAATCCCCACAAATTTCACAAGAAAAAAATCGATCCAGCTGACCGGCGGAAATTTGTTTAAAATCACCATCACAATCAAGGCTCCGACAAAAAACGCCATTTGCCGGTAAGATACCGGTAATGGTAAATGGATTCCCTGTATGGAATAGACGGTTTTTTCAATGCGAAAAACCTGGTTGTACACACGAATTTGCTTCATTTCAAATAGGCCTCGAACAACCAGCGAAATCCGTCGGAGCCCAGTGATGAAATCAATTCAGGTTGGAAAATGAAGACGCTGACCAGCATCGCAAACAACGCAAAACCGATGAATGCAGTAAATGCGCGTTTCCAAAACAGTGTCAAACTGATAAAAATCACTGCCAGAAAAAACAACGATCCAATTTCCGCCCCGAGCGTTTCCTGGAGTTTTTCGCCAGGGCCTGCTACCAGTAACATCATGTGTGTCATCTCGTCAGACCTCTCCTTGTTCCATACTGATTACATACCAACGTCCGCCTTCTTTGACGAGCTCAAAGCGGTAATGATCCGTGATCTTGGCTCCCGAAGCCAGATCCTCCAGCAAGACATCACAATCGGCAAGATAGACATCCTGTTTTTTGCGGACGGTAAGCTGTTTCATCTCGGAAAATGACAAGATTCCGGTCAAACCCGGCAAAGATTGATTATTTTTTTCAAAATAAGCGATTTCTTCAGATGTTCCGGTGGTATACACCTTCCAAAAAGATTTCATGAACTGTTCCACTTCGTCACGAACCTTTTGATCCACCGCTTCCCCGCCACTTTCTTTCCGGTTCTCTTCCTCCTCAGCGGGTGCCTTGGCAACCGGCGGCGGGATAAAACGGGGGTATCCCACGACAAGATAGGACTCACCGGCTTTCTTGACGGGAACAATCATATACCGGTCCACTCTCTTTTGGTCATTGGGATTGTTCACGTTGCTCAGAATGGTTTCGGCATACACCGTCACTTCCGTCACACCGGACCGGTCATCCCTTTCTTTGACCGCCCATGCACTCACGTTGCGGGCATAAGAATTCCACTGAACCTGTTTAAAATCAAGCCCCCCTTGCACATCCATATTCGGTTTCCAAAAGGGTTTCAACCGCTCTGCCCTGGATTCCTCTTTGCCTTGCGTCCAAAAGAGATATTCTCTGGCGAATTGTTCTGCAAAAGCCAGTTCCCCGATGACAGGCTGCGTGTTTTTCTGTGCAGGTTCTCCGGCTGCTTCCAATTGGCGCGGGGGCAATTGAATCAAGCCGAATTGAATGGCCAAAACCACCGTGGAAACACATGCCGTGTAAATAATGAGCAGCCAAAACAAAATCCTCGGAATCTTGCGGCGAATGATCGGCCGTTCCATTTTTCTCCTCCTTAATGATCTGAGAAGTCACTCAAGTTTTATCATTTTTTCTGCCTGGATAATGTATCGTTTTGGAGCCGGCCCGACATATGTGAACGGATAGCAGGTTGTCAGAGTGAGTACCGGTTTTTCATGCGGAACGATCACCGTGCGGTCATCCGGGGTGGTGATCCACGTTTTGGTAATCGTATATGCAAATTTGCCGTATTCAGATTGGACGATCAACGAATCTCCCGGTTTCAACCGGCCGATTTTACGGAACACCGTGTCCCGGTGTCCCGATAAAACGGCGTTATCCGGTTCCCCCGGAAGCACACTCCCGGCAAAATGCCCGACTCCTTTGTCCAGCTCATCCTCATGCGTTCCCTCAATGATCGGCATTTTGGCCTCCAACCCGGGAATGATCAAATCAGCAAAATGTTCCCCTTTCTTTGGCCTTTTCTCCTCGGGGACGATCAGCCAATCCTCTTGCGGGGAAGAAACGTTTCCGGTCTCCACCACCGCTTGGGAAACGGCCTCCGACGTGGTTTCCACCGTTTGCCGTTTCAGGAAATACGAAACCCCTGAATAACCGGCATAAAAGGCTCCCAGAATCACGATCGAGAGCGCGACGGCTTTGTCCCATTTCAAGACGATTCCACCTTATTCTTGCGGAGAACGTAAACAGAGCCCAGCATGGACAAAGCGCTTCCCAACAAAACGCCGTTCAAGTCATTCCCGGCGGTATCCGGCAAAACCCCTCCTTCTTCCGTTTGCGGCCGGTTTTGCTTCTGATTTTGTTCCCCGTCACCGGCTGCCGCCAACTGTTTGGTCTCAGACCCGTCGTTTTCATTATTTTCAGCGTTTGCCGCTTTGGGCGAATATTGCTTCTCCTCGATGGACTCTTTTGGCTTCGTCACTTCGGAGACAACCTGGTTTGCCACCGGGTTTTCTTTCCGTACTTCGGATGGTTTCACTTCCTCTTGCTGTCGGGATTCGGGTTGTGCGGATGCTTTGGGAACTTCTTGAAGATTCGACACGGGCGGACGCTTCTCGTCAGAGGATGAATTTTCCATGTCTGATGGTTTATCGGATGATACCGCTTCTTTTTCCTTCACTTTTGGGGAATCGGATGGAATGACCGCTTTGCCGATGTCTTCAGGAATTTCTTTCATGGAGGGAAATTCTTTCTCTGTTGGTTGATGATCCTTTTCAGGTTTCGGGGTTTCTTGCTTATTTTCCAATTCCACCGGTTGGTCCGACAAATTTCTTTCCAATTCTTTTCCTTCAAACTGCGGTTGCTCGATTTTCCGGTCCAACTTGCTCGGAGGCTCATCCAGCGGATGTTGGCCGGGTCCGAAATCGCTGTTGGCAAAAGCGGTTCCCACTCCTGCCGACAAGCCCGTCACAAGGCAAACCGACAACGCCGCCGCCATCTGATTCACGTTTTTTCCCGCCAACGGCTTGGGTTTGCGCCGGTTTCCCCTCGGATTGGGATATTCAAGGTCAAACTGCCTCAACAGGCTGGAGTAAAGGTTTCGCGACTGAACATCTGTACGAAACGACTCTAAAATTTGTTTGGGATCTTTCACTTCAATCCCTCCTGTCCCTCATTAAAAATAAACAGCGAAAGAAAAACTCCATGCCAAACCGGTTCAGTCAAGCATCAGGCGGCCATTCATCCGCCCGGCTCCAATCACTTCTTTATCAAAAATGGGAGCAGACATCCTCCCCCCTTGTAAAAACCGTCGTCATAACTCTTCCTTTTCCATATAATATTACATAAATCGTACTTTTTTCAACACAATTTTGTAAAATTTGCAGATGCGAATTTTTTATCAATTTTATTCTTTTGCACACATTTTTTCAGCCGGGACTTGTTTTTTTGACGGTGTTATTATTTATAAAAATAAATGATTACAAGCAAAACATTATTTTTATTAATATATTATTAAATTTTTTATATTAAAAAAGCCGTTTTTTTTCATCTGCGACATTGCAGACCAAAAAAAACGGCAATTTTTGTGAACCGGCCTTTCCCTGCGTGATTCAAGCTGTCCAATGAATCATTCTTTTCTCTAAATTTCCTGTAAAAAGCTCCAGCACGATGCCATCCGGATCTTTAAACTGAACGGACCATCCTCCTCCCCGGTAAACCGGTTCCCTCACCATCTCCACCCGATGCTCTTTTAACAGGGAAACTGCTCGAAAAAAATCCGGTTCCCGGATGGAAAAAGCCACATGGTCCATTCCCGGGCCGGCTGCGATGGAACCATCATCCGGCCTTTCCAATAAGCATATCCAGGCATTCCCCCATTCCAGATAAACGTCCTTCCGGCCTTTGTGCACCAGTTTCATTCCCAAAAGACCGCAATAAAACCGAAGACTTTGCTCCAAGTCCCTCACTCTCAGGGTGAGGTGATTGAAACCGCTGACGTTCATCCGCCCTTCTCCTCCGTTTCCGTCACACCGTCACATGCAGTGTGTATGTCTGGCTTCCGACCAGGCGGCGGTAGGAATCCACCATTTGATAGGGGATTTCAATGGAGTAGGACTGTTTGAACAGGTTGGGGGAAAGACGCAACCGGTCTTTTCCTTCCCAGATCCACTCATACCGCTTCCCCTGATAGAAGATCCCGTCTTTATACAACGGGAAGGTATTTTCCCCGGGTTCATTGAGGCAAACAAAAAGCGACAACTGATCACAAAATTGCAGCAACCGGAAGTTGCGCGCGATATTTTCTTCTTCGGTTTCCGTGAAATATTCCCGCAACTGATTTTGTCTGGCCAATTCCTGTTCCCGGAACCTGCGGCAGGCGGGATCGGTCTCATTGGTAAAAAAAGAAGCGTAATGCTTGCTGCATAAAAAACCGGCATAATGATCATTGGCAACCACTTTGGAAATCCCCCGGGTATAGGCTTCCAATTTGGGCAATAACGGATATTCGTAAAAGCTGACCGGATGATTGGTTTTTTCATCCCAAAGCACGGATCGGTCCAGCTCTTCCCACCCGATATCATGGTGGGAAATGGCAAACAGCGTTTTGGCGAGGGGCTGAATCGGCTCATCGATGTGCGCCGCCATTTCCCCTGCGATCAACGCATGGTCATGTTGTTTAATCAGAATGAAATACTTCCCCCGTTTTCTGACGATCATTCGAAGCCTCTCCTTTTCAAGCCCTTTACACCGCTTTATAAAGCGTCATTCATAAACAAAGCCGCATCGGGTTCCTGTTCATCTTTCTTTTGATCTTTTTTTCCTTTTTGCTCCGATTTGCACGCTTCTTCCATCAACTTTACAAGGGCTTCGTTGAAACTCAGGTTCCTTTTTCGGCAATAATGCTCAAACGACCTTTCCAACTCCCTCGGCAAAATCACCACCCGTTCCGACTTTGCCGTTTGAACCTGATCCACATTTTGCTGTACAAACCGTTGAAAAACATCCATCATAGCTTCCCCCTTTCTTGTAAAAAGAAAAGCCAAACTTCCAAAACAAGAAATTTGGCTTCCGGGTCTCACTCCATCTGCTCCAGATCCAACGGGTTTCCCCACTCGTTTTCATAAATCAGTTTGGACAAATCCAAGCGGTTTTTCCAGCCTTTCTCTTCCAGCATGGGCCTGGGCCGGAATTCAACCGGATACCCGATGCAAAGATAGGCAACCAACCGGACGCCTTCCGGCAGCTTCAAAAGTTTCTCCGTTTTCTCTTGATCCAAAATGCTGACCCAGCCGATTCCGATGCCCTCGGCACGGGCTGCCAGCCACATGTTTTGGATGGCCAGACACGTGCTGAACAAATCGGTCTCCGGCATGGGCCCGCGTCCCAACACAAAAGGGGCATCGCGATTCCGGTCACAGGTGACTGCCACATTCACCGGCGCTTCCATGATCCCTTCCAACTTTAAATCCCGGTACAACTTTTTCCGCTGGGCTTCCGGGATTTTCTCCAATTGTTCATGGTTGGTCTTGATAAATTGATCCTTAATGGACCGGCGCAATGCATAAGAGTTTACAAAAATAAAATTCCACGGTTGCATAAACCCGACTGAAGGCGCAAAATGAGCCGCCTCTAAAATTCTCTTCAACGCATCCTTGGGAACCGGCTTACCTGAAAAATGACGGATGTCCCGACGGGCGCGGATCACCCGGTAAATCACTTCCTGTTCCTCTTTGGAAAAAGTATCGTGCAAACGAATGCCTCCCTCATTTTCACCCGGTGACAAGAATGCCTTGCCGGACATTCGCTTTCGGTGGCCGGAACTTTGTTCGGCCCTCACTTCTATTATATTCCTTTTTTAAGATGGTTTTCTACAGAAGATCTGATGTTTCACGGCGATCCACCCTGACTTTGGCCTGCCGGGTTTGGAAATCCCAACGGGGATAGTAAGCGTTTTTCACCAGCAGATTGGGCCCGGCACAACGTGCTTCTTTGCAAAAACAATGAACTTCTTTGGCAACCGGACTGTTGAGCCAACGGTCAAACACATCGCTGAGCCGGTCCCGATGAATGTTTCCGAGCGGAGGAACATCCCCGAAGTCGGTCACAATCACATCCCCGGTGAAAACATTCACATTCAACCGGTTGCGTCCGTCCGGATCTTGGCGGACGGTCACGTTGTCCTCCTGATGCAGACGCCTCCACAATTCGCGGTCTTCTTCCCGGTCACTGCACGGATAAAAAGGAAGGGTTCCAAACAAAATCCATACGTCCGGATGCCGGTGGTCCAACAGTTTCCACACGGTTTCCCGATATTCATCCAGGCTCAAAAGCTCCATGTTTTTGGCAAAGTCACTGGGGTACAAAGGATGGACTTCATGCCGTTTGCATCCCATTTCTGCAACGGTTTGGTGCATTTTTTCAATATATTTGGCCGTAAACGGGCTCAAGAGGGATTCCGCCGAAACAAAAACCCCCCTTTTTGAAAGCTCACGGGCATTATCGATCATCTGTTCATACAACCGGTCCGCCACTTTCGGGTTGATTTCCTTTCCGAAGTTTTTAAAGGCCATCCGGTAAAAATCTTTTTCATCCCGGTAATTATATGAAATATGCAGGACATCCAAATCGTCAATCCAATCCAGATACCGGTTCAGCGGCAACGTAAGATTGGAATTCAATTGCGTGTAGATCCCGCGCTCCTTGCAATATTTCAACAAGGGTTGGATGGTGTTTTGGACGACTTTGGGATTTAAAACCGGCTCGCCGCCGGTGATGCTGACCGTTTGTAAGGTATCGATCTCCTCCAAAGCCGCAATCAATTGTTCGACCGGAATCGGAATGCCTTCCCTTTCCACCAGTTCCTCCCCGACCGCACAATGTTCACAGCGAAGATTACACAACTGTGTCACTGTGAATTCCACGCTTGTCAATTCGTACCTGCCTTTTTCAACTCTTGTATACCAAGGGTCCCAAGGATCCCAATCAGGTGTCAGTTCTTTTTTTTCATTTGTCATACTTATCATGGCCATTGCTCCTTTTAACCAGCCTGCAATACATGAAACACTGTTTATGAATATAACGCAACGATCTTTCGGGCGCAATGCCCGCTTATTTTTACAAAAAGCTTCCGTATGTAACAAACCGGTCGATCTGTTTCTTTAATTTAACCCCATTATTACATGTACTTTACATTTACCCGAAATCAAAGACAAACCATTCCCGGGGCCGCTATAATAAAATCAACAAAGAGGTCACGGAGGGAAAACACCAATGAATCACGCATCGGTTGGATTATTTAACGCAGTGTTGATGAGTGTTCCGGTTTGGACGATGATTTACTTCGGCATCCGCTTGCTGGCCGGCTGAACCTGATCATACACAGAAACCAATTCACTGGAGAATTCACGGGAGGTATGCCAGATGAAACCAATGGCAGGATTATTTAACGCGGTGTTATTAAGCATTCCATGTTGGGGACTGATCGGTTATGGAATTAGTTTGTTGGTATAATCAGTGGATCTTATAAACGCCTTCATCCGGGAAAACAAGGATGAAGGCGTTTTTTATTTACTCCGTTTTTCCTCTCCTTTATAATAACTCTTTAGATAGAAGCAGAGAAGAGGTGAAGCCGCGATGAGCATCGGACCAGCCTGGCTGCAGTGGATCTATTTGTTCTTTTGGATTGGTTTTCTCGTTTTTCTCGCCATTGGCGGTTATTTTATGTTTCGCAAGTTTTTAAAAGCCCTTCCCAAAGAAGATGGAAAATCGGTTCTTGATTGGCAGGAATATTACATAAAAGAAACCCTTCATTTGTGGAATCAGGAGCAAAAAGAACTTTTAAACGAACTTGTCCAGCCGGTCCCCCAATTGTTCCGGGATGTGGCCAAACAAAAGATTGCGGCAAAAATCGGGGAATTGGCTTTGAAAGACCAAGCCGAGGCATTAAATGAGGAATATATTATCCGCGGTTATATTCTGGCCACCCCGAAACGGGACCACAAGTGGCTCATCAAAAAACTGAAAGAAAAACAGATTGATCTTTCCAAATACCAACATCTTTTGGAATGACACGGAAAAAACTTGCCACTTCCCGCTCAACGTGGTAAACTTAGGTACATAATGAGTTAAAAAGCTGGTATCGTAAGTCAAGTTTCATCTTGTGGCCTCTTGTTTCGAAACAATAGGTTTTCAAGTGCTTGAGTTTGGCCGCTTTTTAATGGAAAGAAGGAGGCCCTGAGATGAAGGGAACAGTGAAATGGTTTAACGCCGAAAAAGGTTATGGATTCATTGAACGCGAAGACGGCGGAGATGTATTTGTTCATTATTCGGCCATTCAATCTGAAGGATTCAAAACACTTGAAGAAGGCGAACCTGTTGAATTCGACATTGTGGAAGGAGACCGCGGTCCCCAATCTGCCAATGTCGTACGTTTGAACTCCGTACGCTGATTCAACACAGACAACAAAGCACTTTCCAATGGAAAGTGCTTTTTTCATCTTTTTTCAAATCATCCGCAGCAGTGCTTGCCGTCCGGTCATCCCCGGCTTGATTCCTTTCTCCTCCGCCGTATGCGTGACCGATTCCAGCGGTGCATCCAACAACTGCTCCAAGGTTCGGACCCCCAGCGCCCGCGCCGCAATGATATTCCGCTCCGAAAGCCGTTCATTTAACAACGCGACATCCAAAGCACCACACATAATATATCCTTTATCGGTCGTAATCACCAACAAGGTTGTTTTCGGCAATTTGACTTCGATTCCCAAAACTTGCTTTCCTTCAATATCCAAAGGTTTCAATTGGATCATCCGATTCCCTCCTCATGCGAACCGTTTTTATACAATGTATGTGCCACAAACGGTGCATGTGAGGAAATCTTCCGGATCAATGATAACGGGTGACCGGGGAAACCGAACGCAAACGGGGCAATTTCCCGTCCTGAACCATTTTCAGCTTCAACATTTCGACCAGATAAACTCCCAGCATTTGCGTGATTTCATCATCATCCATCTGCTCAATGAGCTGCATCATATGTTCACGGGACTGCTCCTCCAGGATGCTGAGTACAATGGCCACGGCATCTTCTTCATCATCATTTAATTGATCGCGATACAAATCGTAAACTTCATCCACAAAACTCATGCAACAACCTCCAAATCCTTATTGAATTCATGGGACTTACGTTCGTTCTCAGTTGCCGGCTTTGAAAAACCTGCGTTCTTTGCATCGTTCGACGGCCACCGGTTTCTTAAGCTGATAAGCCAGCAAATCCCGCAAAAACTCAGGAAGAAAGTACTTGATTAACCTCGCGTTTTTTAAAGACAGATAACCGGCCCCGAATATAAACATATCAATCATGCCCACCAAATAGGTTTCCTCTTCTTTCCATTCCCCTTTTTCCCCAAACCGGATGGATGTAATCTTTTGATACGGCTTGCGCTTCGGGTCAAACCGCACCTCGATTCCCGATACACTCAGGGTCCCCAAAATTTCTCCGCGAAAGCCGAAACCGCGGATCGGTTTTTGTTGAAACTCTGAAAGCAGAGACTCTTCCAGCGCATTTTTCAAATCCCTTCCGCTGATTTCAACCAACACCGGATTAATCGGATGCGGACACGTCTGGTGAATCATTTCCAAGGTAACTGTTCCTTTGGGCAAATCACACAATAATTGACCGCTGTTGACCAAGGCCACATCCGCCCCGACCCAATCCCGGATACTGTCCGCCAACAAATTGGCAAAAGGCGACTCCGCATTCCAGTCGACGGTGAGCGGTTCCTCCAAACGGGCAACGGGTTGGGCCAAGTTTTGCTCGGCCCGCTCTTTGTAGCGGCGAATCAACAAATTGATGCTTTCATCAGGCACCTGCCCTGCCAGATCATGGCAGCATGCGGTTACATCCTGAACCGACCGGGTGGTTTCATCAAAGAAAACCGTCACTTGGCCGACCGCCTGCCCGAATTTACCCGCTGCAGCCAAATATGTATTTCGCACTTTCTCGGCTTTTTCCAGCAAGTGATGGGTATGTGCGCCAATGATGATGTCGATTCCGTCAATTTGTTCGGCCAGCTTCCGGTCGTTTCCCAAACCCAAATGGGAAAGCAATACAATGATGTCCGCCTGGTTGCGCAATGATTCAACCATTTGCCCAAGGATGGCAAAAGGATTTTTCACCTGCCAGCCCATCATTTCATACACCCGGGGATAAGGGATCGTCGCCGCCAGAAAACACACACGGATGCCGCCGGCATCTTTCCATTCGTAAGGAACAATCCAATCCGGCCGTTCCACCCCGTTTACATCAAAAACATTGGTGGACACCACCGAAAAAGGCGCATCATCATACAACATCCCCAATTGTTCTTTGGAAAAGGTCAACAGTTCATTGTTGCCAAAAGTAACCATATCGTAACCGGTTCTCTCCAGCAAAGCGCGGTTGACCCTGCCGTCGGTCCCTTCGGTTTCCAACCGGAACCGGTCCATATGGTCCCCGATATCCAAAAGAAAATGCGGTTCTCCTTTTTCTTCGAATTGCTTCTGCAACAAATCCACTTGCGTGTAAATCTTCCCGGCCTGATCCAAATGACTGTGCAAGTCGTTGGTATGCAATAGATGAATTCGTTTCAATCGGCTCAAGAAAATCCCCTCACCCCTGTTTTTGGCTGCGACATTCTCACAACTCTTCGAAAAAAGTCAGCTGTCTCGGAGCCAGTCCGCTAAAGGTAAGATTCAGTTTGCCAATCATCTGCTTGGCATTTCCGGCTGCGTCCCCTTGTGAGTTGTTGTTGAAAAGCACGGTCACCTGACCTGTCCGGTGCTTTAACTGCTCGATGATATGTTTCCAT
The DNA here is from genome assembly GCF_016055145.1 of Thermoactinomyces sp. CICC 23799. Classification (NCBI taxonomy): domain Bacteria; kingdom Bacillati; phylum Bacillota; class Bacilli; order Caryophanales; family Thermoactinomycetaceae; genus Thermoactinomyces; species Thermoactinomyces sp. CICC 23799. The sequence goes on along the minus strand of NZ_JAECVV010000003.1, from coordinate 168,921 downwards.
TCATCCAATTCTTCGTCCGAATAGCGGTACGCATACCGCACATCCCGCCAGTTGGGTTGCCCGGTGTTGTTCCATCCTTCCAAATTCCTTCCGTGCATGCGGATGAGGGCATGCTGCGGATGGGTGACTTCGACAACCGGAGGAACCGATCCTTCCCCCGCCTGGGGTTCATCGCAAATGGTATGGATCAGTTTTTCCTCCCGCAAAAAACGAAGGGTGGAAGATTTAAACCGGGGTAAAAACCAGCTTTGATGCCGGAACTCAATCGCCACCGGATAATCACGAAATGCTTCGCGAACCCGCCGGATATATTTCACATGCTTTTTGGTGCAGTCAAACCACGGTGGAAACTGAAACAGCAACATCGACAATTTTCCATGTTTGATCAACGGTTCCACCGAATCTTTCATTTCCTCCACCAGCTCCATCCACGTCCGGACCGGAGCACGCTCCAGGCGGCCATGTCCGGTCAGCTCCCGGTAAGCCTTCACCACAAACCGGAAAGAAACCGGTGTTTCCTGTGCCCAACGCTCCATCCTGTCCGGCGGGGCAATGGCATGGAATGTACTGTCCAATTCAACCACCGGAAAATGACCGGCATAAATGGCCAGTTTCTCATGGGACCGGGTTCCGGGCGGATAGATGTCATGGTCGCCCCACCCGCATAAACCCACCTGAACCGGGTTTATGATTTCGCTCATCTTTCCTCCGCCTTTCCCCAATTCAACAAAAGACTAAATATCTTTTATTTTACCATTTGTATAAAGCAAAAAAAATGAAAGGCATCCGGAACCCCCCTCTCCGCCGGCAACCAAAAACGGGGAAAGGGGCGCAAGCGGCTTCCCGCTTTGAAATCCGGCATAGACTTTCTATTTATAGAAATATAAAATAATGGCAGACTCCTTTAAATGCAAATTCCGATGAGGGGGCCGGATTCATGCCGTCCTATTATACCATTCATCAGCATGTCGTAGAGCAAATCAAAGAGTATTGCTATAAAAAATACCCTGACGAAGGGTATGGTTTTTTAGCGGGACATCTCACCACCATCACGCATTTTTTTCCCGTTCCCAGCCAAAACCGCACACCTTGTTCATTGGAACCGGAACCCAGCGCCTATTTTGACATCATTAAACAAATCCGTTCCAATCAATTGGAGTGGCTGGGCGTCATGCGTTCACACCCGCTGACTCAAGCCTACCCCTCAAACCGGGATCTGTCTGCATGGAGTTTTGCAAACAAAAGCTTGTGGATCATGTCCTTAAAGGATAAAGAAATGCAATTTTGCGCTTACTATATACATGATCGCAAAGCCATTCCGCTCATGTTTAAGATCATCGAATGAATGTAGAACAGGAGTTTACACCATGAATGAACAGATTTCAGCATTGCACACCGACAAATACCAACTGACAATGATGTATGCCCACTTTAAAAATGGAACCCACCACCATCAGCGGGCATTTGATTTATATTTTCGCAAACTTCCTTTCGGCAACGGATATACGGTTTTCGCCGGGCTCGAAAGAGCCGTTCACTATTTGATGAATCTGCGTTTTACGGAAGAGGACATTGAATATATCAAATCCTTTGACGAACCATTTGACCCGGCGTTTTTCGATTACCTGAGAAACTTTCGTTTCACCGGAAATATTTATGCCCTCCCGGAAGGAACCCTTACGTTCCCGGGAGTTCCCATGCTGCGTGCCGAAGGCTCCATCATTGAATTGCAATTGATCGAAACCGCGCTTCTCAATTTTATCGGCTTCCAAAGCCTGGTCGCAACCAAAGCGGCAAGAATCCGGCATGTGGCACCCGATGAACAGCTCATGGAATTCGGGACCCGGCGTGCACAGGAAAAAGACGCTTCCATCTGGGGCGCCCGCGCCGCTTATCTGGCCGGTTTTGATGCAACCTCGAACACATTGGCCGGGAAAAAATTCGGCATCCCCACCAGCGGAACCCACGCCCATGCATGGATTCAGGATTTCCCGAGCGAATTGGAAGCGTTTCGCGCTTATGCCAAAGCATTTCCCGACCATTGTGTACTTTTGGTGGACACTTACAACACCTTGCGAAGCGGCCTTCCGCATGCCATCCAAGTTGGAAAAGAACTCAAAAAACAAGGAAAAACCCTGAAGGGAATCCGGATCGACAGCGGGGATCTCGCTTATTTGTCCAAGCAAGCCCGCCGGATGCTGGATGAAGCCGGACTGACGGAAACAAAAATCGTCGCCTCGAGCGACTTGGATGAATTCACGATTTTAAACCTGAAATCGCAAGGGGCTAAAGTGGATTCATGGGGAATCGGCACCAAACTGATCACGGCTTATGACACCCCCGCCTTGGGAGCCGTGTATAAAATGGTTTCCCGCTATGAAAACGGGGTGTGGGAACCCACGATCAAAATTTCTTCCAATCCGGCCAAAGTGACGACACCGGGCCGTAAAAACGTATACCGGATTCTCGACCGGAAAAACAAAGCACACGGTGACTTGCTCACACTCACCGATGAACGAATCGATGAAAACAAACCGCTCACGCTGTTCCATCCGGTTCACACGTTCCGCCGCAAAAAAATGAAGCGTTTTAAGGCGGTTCCGTTATTAAAACCAATTTTTCAAAACGGAAAACTGGTTTATGATCTCCCTTCACTCAGCGAGATCCGCGCTTATCACCGGGAACAGCTTTCCCAGTTTTGGGAAGAATATTTACGGATCTTAAACCCTGAAGAATATCATGTGAACTTGTCGACCAAACTTTGGAAAACGAAAGAAGAAATGATCCAAAAAGTGTATCAAACGATCAAAACCGAGGAAAACGGCCACACTGAATCATCCGATGATTCCACCCCGTGAAAAAAAATCAGTCAAAAAGGACCTGCTTTGGAGCAGGTCCTTCTTTTTTGGGATTAAGTCGTAAATTGTTCTGCTTCGGTCGACTCTTTCAAAGCGGTGGTCGATGAAGTTCCACCCGAAATGACCATGGATACTTCGTCAAAGTAACCGGTGCCCACTTCACGCTGGTGCTTGACGGCCGTATAGCCTTTTTCCTGACTTGCAAACTCCGCCTGTTGCAATTCCGAGTAAGCGGCCATTCCTCTTTCACTGTAGCCTTTGGCCAGTTCAAACATTCCGTGGTTGAGTGAATGGAAGCCGGCCAGGGTGACGAATTGGAATTTATAGCCCATCTTCCCGAGCTCTTCCTGGAAGGTGGAAATCGTTTTTTCATCCAATTTTTTCTTCCAGTTGAAAGACGGTGAGCAGTTGTAAGCCAGCCATTTGCCGGGATATTTTTCATGGATGGCTTCTGCAAACCGGCGCGCTTCCTCCAGGTTGGGCTCGGACGTTTCACACCAGATCAGGTCGGCATACGGAGCATAAGCCAATCCTCTTGCAATCGCGGTGTCCAGACCGTTTTTCAGGTAATAAAACCCTTCCGGAGACCGCTCACCGGTGATGAACGGATGATCATAGGGATCGATGTCGCTGGTGATCAATTTGGCGGCATTGGCGTCGGTCCGGGCAATCAAGATGGTGGGAACCCCCATAACGTCCGCTGCCAAGCGGGCTGCAATCAGGTTGCGAATCGCTTGTTGTGTCGGAGTCAACACTTTTCCGCCCAAATGCCCGCATTTTTTCTCGGAGGCCAGCTGGTCTTCAAAGTGCACCCCGGCGGCTCCGGCTTCAATCATCGCCTTCATCAACTCGAAGACATTCAACGGCCCTCCGAACCCGGCCTCGGCATCCGCCACAATCGGGGCAAACCATTCTCTTTCCCTTTTTCCTTCCGAATGCTCAATTTGATCAGCTCTTTGCAAAGCCTGGTTAATGCGTTTGACCACATGCGGAACACTGTTGGCCGGATACAAGCTTTGGTCCGGATACATTTGTCCGGCCAGGTTGGCATCGGCGGCAACCTGCCAACCGCTCAAATAAATGGCTTTCAAGCCGGCTTTCACTTGTTGGACCGCTTGGTTTCCCGTCAAGGCACCCAGTGCGCGCACAAAGGATTCTTCTTCCATTAATTTCCACAAACGCTCAGCCCCTCTGCGGGCCAAAGTATATTCGATTTTCACCGATCCCCGCAATTTCAGCACTTGTTCAGGCGTATACGGACGTTTGATTCCCTTCCAGCGCGGATTTTCTTCCCAATCTCTTTTTAATTCCAACGCTTCTTGTTGTTGAGTCATTACGCTCATCCTTTCTTCTTGATGAAATCAATCCAGATAGCGGGAGGCATTCAGGGTCAAAAATTCACTGAATTCATCCTCGAACACCAATTCTGAAAATATTTCTTTTGCCTGGCTCAACACGCTGTCATCCTGCGCATTCTTGCGCAATTTGTTGAATTCCTGATCAATCCACTGGCGGACCAATTCCGCATTGATTTTCCGGCCGTCGGACAAAATTCCTTTTTCATGCCGGATCCAATGCCAAACCTGCGCCCTGGAGATTTCCGCCGTGGCGGCATCCTCCATCAAATGGTCAATCGCAGCGGCTCCGGATCCTTTGAGCCATGCCTCCAGATACTGCATGGCCACCCGGATGTTTTTCCGAAGTCCATATTCCGTGATCATGCCTTCCGGCACGGCCAACAGATCTTTCGCCTCGATCTTGACATCTTCTCTCTTCTTGTGAATTTGGTTTGGGGTAGTCATATATTGATCAAAAACTTCCCTTGCCACCGGAACCAAACCGGGGTGAGCCACCCAGGTCCCGTCATGGCCGTCTTTGGCTTCTCTCTCTTTATCCAAACGCACTTTTTTCATGGCTTCCGCATTGGCTCTTTCATCATGTTTGATCGGAATCTGTGCGGCCATTCCTCCGATGCAGGGGGCATTCCGGCGGTGGCAGGTTTGAATGGCCAGCAAGGTGTATGCCCGCATAAAGGGCACGGTCATGGTCACCCGTTCCCGGTCCGGCAGAATCACATTTTCATGGTTTCTCAAACGTTTCAGATAGCTGAAGATGTAATCCCAACGGCCGCAGTTTAGTCCCGCCGAATGCTCACGCAATTCATAGAGAATTTCGTCCATTTCAAATGCGGCCATGATGGTTTCAATCAATACCGTGGCTTTGATCGTTCCCTTCGGGAGGGAAAGCTCATGCTCGGCAAACAAAAAGACATCATTCCACAACCGCGCTTCCAAGTGACTCTCCAGTTTGGGAAGATAAAAATAAGGACCGGACCCTTTTTCGATCAATTTTTTGGCATTGTGGAAAAAGTAGAGGCCGAAATCGACCAATCCTCCCGGAACCGGATTTCCATCCACCAAAATCCGCGTCTCATCCAGATGCCATCCGCGCGGCCGTACGATCAACACAGCCGGGTTCTCTTTCAGCCGGTATTCTTTTCCGTCCGGATTGCGATATTCAATGGTCCCGTTCACCGCATCCCGCAAATGGATTTGACCGCCAATGGTGTTTTTCCAGGTCGGGGAATTGGCATCTTCAAAATCGGCCATAAAAACGTTGGCTCCGGAATTCAGCGCATTAATTACCAATTTCCGGTCCCCGGCCGGCCCGGTGATCTCCACCCGCCGGTCCTTCAAATCCTCCGGCAACGGGGCAATCTTCCAATCCCCTTCCCGAATGTGTTTGGTCTCCGGCAAGAAATCCGGCAATTCCCCCTGATCCAACCGTTTCTGCCTTTCCTTCCTGTTCAATAACAGTTTGTCTCGCATCGGGGTGAAAGCACGTGCCAACTTGGCAATAAATTGCAACGCATCGTCGGACAAGATTTCCCGATATAAGGGCGGCACCTCTTTAGAAACCCTGATTCCCTCTGACACCAGCTCAGTCATTCCATGATTCCTCCCCATTTTTGGCCACCTGTTATTATATAACAGATCCTGATTTCAACATTTATATTAGCACAGTTTCTGTTATATAACAACAGAAAAATTCATTTTTTTCGAATTTACATTTCAAAAAATAAAAAAGCCGCTCCTCGGAGCGGTCCACCGGCTTAAATATCGATATCCAATTCAGTACATTCCTCATCGAGAGTCAACTCGAATTCTTTGATTCCCGCCTCGAATTCCGGGTCGGGTAATTCAATCTTGATTTCTGTCGGATCCCATTCTTTTCCCATTCCTTTTCCCCCTTTTTTTTGGATGAATGGCGAATCAGAAATGGAAATAACCCAACGGATCGATGGCAAATGATTGGTGATTATTAATATATTTTATACAATATTTAAATTATTCCTTTTACAATATGAAAAAAGATAGCGGTTCTTTCATCTTTTTCAAATCAGCCCATCATAAGATGGACTGATTTGAATCTCACCCTTCCGCCCTTTTTTGGCGCCACCGGAGCAGAAAGAACCGGTACAGATGGCTCAACACCACCTTCGCGACGGCATAAACCGGAACCGCCAACAACAGCCCCAAAAAACCGACCAAGCTTCCGGCAACCAAGAGCAAAACGATAATGGTCAACGGATGAATGTTCAAGCTTTTTCCCATCACCAGCGGAGAAACCAGATTCCCTTCAATCTGTTGAGCAACGATGGCGACCACCAGCACTTTGACCACCATGCCCGGAGAATCGATCAATGCAACAATCACGGCGGGGATGGTTCCGAGAAACGGACCGAGAAACGGAATGACGTTGGTAAACATGGTGATGATGGCCAAAATCAATGAATACTCCAAGCCGATGATCAAATATCCGATGTAAACCAAAACCCCGACACAAACACTCACCAATATTTGTCCCTTGATGTATGAGCTGAGCGCAAAATCCATATCCGACAAAATCCGCAATCCCTGATCCCGTTCTTTTTCAGGGAGCCATTGCAAAATAAAATGGGGAAAGCGATCCCCTTCTTTTAACATGAAATAAAGAATGAAGGGAACCGTGATAAAAACCATCACGATATTGGCGAGCACCTGGAAAAAGTTGGCGACATTGGCGCCGATTGCTTTATAACTGGAATTCAAATAGTTGGTTACATAAGTCATGATTTTCTTCCAATCCAGGTTGTCACTCACCCACGGATGATGGCTCCACCGGATTAACTCTTCTTTGGCCGCATCCGTGATCGCCGGCAAATTTTGGATTAAATGGGTCAACTGATCCTGAAGAACCGGTACCACCAACGAGCCGAGCAAAAACAACAAGCCAAAAATGGCAAGGTAAATCAACAAAATGGAGATGGTACGGGGAATCTTTCTCTTCTCAAGCCAGCGGACCAACGGCCGGAACAAATAAAACAAAATCCCCGACAGCAAAAAGGGAAAAAACAAGGTTTGCACCAGCACCACCAAAGGCTGAAAAATAAAGTTCACTTGATTCGCCAGCAAAATAATCAATAATATAATAATGATCCCATATCCGATCCGAAATGCCTTTGTATCCGGCATAAGCTTTCAACTCTCCCATCTGTCCCGTTTTTTCAATTGTCCAAAGGTGGCATTAATCATCCCGCCTAATATCAATATCATCGCAGACAAATATATCCATCCCACCAATACAATAATAGCACCCAGATTTCCGTAAATATGTGAATAATTGTTGATTGAAGCATAATAAGAAAAAGCCAGCGAACTGAGTTGCCAGCCGATCGTCGAAAAAACGGCCCCGGGCAAAGCTTCCATCGTGCCGATTTTCCGGTTGGGGGCAAATTTGTACACAAAGAAAAACACCAGAAACAGAACACAACTGCTTAAAATCCACCGCAGCCAAATCCATACTTCATAAAAAAAGTCACTCAACCCGAGTAAACCGAACACAAACTCTCCGATGATCTTTCCAAACACCGGCAAAATCAAAGAAACCGTGATGGCGATCAAAAGCCCCATCATTAAAACAATCCCCAAAAGCCACTGGATGAAAAACGGCCGGGTTTGTTTGACCTGATAAGCATTATTCAAGATGCGGATAACCGACTGAAAAGCGATGGAAGCCAAATATAACGTGACGATCAGACTGACCGAAAAAATTCCTCCCCGCTGTTGATCCAATATGATCCGCAAATTGTTCTCCACAAGCACATACGTATCTTCCGGCGCAAAAGGCCGGATCAAACGCAGAATGTTATCGCTGGAAACGGGAAGGTATGCCAGCACGGTTACCGTAAACAATAAAAACGGAAACAAAGACATCAAGAAGTAATATGCCAACTGGGCGGCAAGATCATAAAGCCTTTCTTTTAAGATCCGTTGTTTCAATTCCCTGATGAATTCCCAAAACACCATGTTAACCTCCAAAGCTGAACCATTTTATTTCAACTGCAACGGTTGGATCACCGGAATCCTTTTTTTAATTTTTTTTTCGTCTTTTCTGCTTTTTTAAACCTCCTTCTTTTTCTTCTTACTTTTATTTCCTTGTCCCGTCTGCTTTAGTAGTGACAAATTTAAAAATCCCGCAAAAAACTTCCTTTTATATTTAAGAAGTTTAAAAAACACTCATTCCCATTTTTTTTAAAAAGGTGTAATATAATAATAATTAACGGATTGTGAGGTGATCGGTTTGAAACAATTGGCCCTTCACGAAATCGGTGAAGTGATTCGCAAGGTTCGAAAAGACCGCGGTTTGAGATTGGAAGACCTTGCCGATGAAAACATATCACCGGCGACGGTTTCCAACATCGAGCGTGGGGTCGCTCATGTGAGTCCTGAGAAAATTTCATATCTTCTGGAAAAATTGAATCTCCCCATGCGTAAATTACCAGAAATGCTCATGAAAGAGCAAGAAAAATTAAAAAAAGTTAAGTTCGAACTTCTCTCCATTGCCACATTGCGAAGAATCGGCCTGATCGATGAAGCATTAAAACGCCTGGATGCGCTTAATCTGGATGAAAACAACCCGTTCATCGCCCAGGCATACTATTACAAAGGCGAATGCTACATGAGCAAGCAAAAATGGAAACAGGCTGAGCGAACCTTGTATAATGCCCTTCGCATTTCACAGCAAAACCCTTATAAAGAAAGCAATATGGAGGCAGCCAGTTACCTTTTGCTCGGCTTGATCCGTTACAAACAAAACAATATCGAACAGGCCTTGGAAATGACAAACAACGGCATCGAAGCATTTAAAGACTCAGGAGATAATCAGCACATCAAATATTTATTATACCGCAACAAAGGGGTTTACCTCCAGCGCATGGGACGAATCACCGAAGGGATGCGCCTGGTTCAAGATATATGGGATATGATCCCCCAGATCAACGACATCAGCACCCTGCTCAGTTTCTATTGGTTGCGTGCCGAATTTTCCCGCTTGTCCGGCTTGTTGGATGAAGCCATCGATTATGCGACAGAAGGCATCGAGATTTCGAGAAACAACAAGCAGTATGACAGCATGTGTGATTTGTGGACGGTTCTCGGCAGTGTTTACACCGCGAAAAAAGAATGGGAAATGGCAGAAACTTCGTTCAAAATGGCTTTGAAACTGGAAGGAAAATTCCCGCCTGACCAGCGGCTGACCACGGTTTACACCCGCCTGGGCATCCTCTACATCAAACAAGGCCGCAACGACGAGGCCAGCCAGACGTTAAAAACGGCGATCAGGTTGGCTGAAAAGTTTAACGACGCTCCCCGCTTAAGCACCAGTCTCATTATTCTCGGTGATTTGTGCCTGATGTGCGACCAAAGGGATGAGGCAATTTTAACTTATAAGAAAGCGCTTGAAATAACTCAAAAACATAAGTATCAGGATAAAGAATTCAAAATTTGGTTTAGTTTGGCACGCTGTTATGACGGATATGATGAAAAGGAATTTCAGAATTGCATGCGAAATATGTATAATGTAAAAAAAGGTTTTAATAGATGGGAGGTAGAGGATTATGAAAATAACATCTAAATTTATTTTCTCCGGGGTTGTGGCTGCTGCAGTGGGATTGACCGGATTTGCCTGTCCCGCGGTTCATGCAGCTCAAAGTGAACCGGGCGGATTGATCGCTCCCTTTCAAAGCGAACCGGGTGGATTATCCATTGAAGCGGATCCCTCCCAAAGCGAACCGGGCGGATTGGCAACTCCTTTTCAAAGCGAGCCGGGCGGACTTTAAAATTGGAAGATTCATGCATTGGATCCTCTTCAGAGGATCTTTTTTTAATGCCGTTAAGTCTTTCGGTTTTCGATGAATGAGGAGATATGATATACTTTTGTTCATGTGATACGGTACACAAAAAAGTGTCCCCTTACCCTTCGACAAAGAAAGGATGTATCAAATGAAGGAAATGGATGCACATCAAATCATTGAGTTTATTCAAAAAAGCGAAAAAAAGACTCCCGTGAAAGTACACATTAAAGGGGATTTGGAACATATTGATTTTAAAGGTGCCAAAACTTTCATCCAAAACGGTGTGGGTGTTGTTTTCGGCGATTGGAAAGAACTGCAACCCATTCTTGAAGAAAACAAAGATAAAATTGAAGACTATGTCATCGAAAACGACCGCCGAAACTCGGCCATTCCTCTCTTGGATTTGAAAGACATTCCGGCACGGATTGAACCGGGCGCCATCATCCGCGAAAATGTGGAAATCGGGAAAAATGCAGTCATTATGATGGGGGCCATGATTAATATCGGAGCCGTCATTGGCGAAGGAACCATGATCGATATGAACGTGGTGGTCGGCGGCCGCGGAACCATCGGGAAAAACTGCCACATTGGCGCAGGTGCCGTGATTGCCGGCGTGATTGAACCTCCTTCTGCAAAACCGGTCGTAATTGAAGACGATGTCGTGATCGGTGCCAATGCCGTGATTCTGGAAGGGGTCCGGGTCGGAAAAGGAGCGGTTGTGGCCGCCGGTGCGGTCGTGACCAAAGACGTTCCCCCAAACAGCGTGGTGGCAGGAACCCCGGCACGCGTCATCAAATCCATTGACAGCCAAACCCGTTCCAAAACTGAAGTGATTCAGGCATTGCGCGAACTTTAAAACATCCCGGCCCCATTCAGGAGCTCATTTTATATTTGCAGGAGGAACAAGTATGTCAGACTGGCAACATCTGGATCAAACGTATCTTTTTCCAACCGTCCGGCGGCTGCCGGTCACCATTGCCGCGGCCGAAAACAATTGGTTGATCGACACGGAAGGAAAGCGCTATTTGGATCTGTTCACAGGCCTTGCCGTCAATATTTTGGGGCACTCCCATCCCCATTTGATGAAAGCGTTGGATGAACAGGGACACCGCTTTTTACACATCTCCAATCTTTTTCTCAATCCGCCGGCCATCCGCCTTGCTCAGCGGCTGGTCCAAAACACCGTCGGCACCGGCCGGGTTTATTTTGGCAATTCCGGAGCCGAAGCCACCGAAGCAGCCATCAAGCTGGTCCATAAATGGTCGGTGAAACATGCACCGGACAAAAAAGGGATCGTCGTGATGAAAAACAGTTTCCACGGCCGTACGTTGGGCGCTTTAAAATTAACCCGCCAACCCGGGGTGTATCAGGATTATCCGCTGATTGACTATCCGGTTTATGAAGTGGAAGCCAACCAACCGGAAGAATTGGTCCGGGTTTGTGAAGAAGCCAGGCCCGCCGCCATTCTGGTGGAACCGATTTTGGGATCCGGGGGCATCATCCCGCTGACGGAAGAATATCTGCAAACCATTCAACAGATCTGCCAATCCAAAGAAATGCTTTTCTTGGTTGACGAGATCCAAACCGGGCTCGGGCGCACGGGCACCCTTTTCGCCTATCAGGCTTATTCACTGAAACCGGATTTGATTTTGTTTGGAAAAGGGATCGGAGGCGGCTTGCCGCTGAGCGGAATCATCGCCGGCGAGAAACTGCAAAATGAATTCCGACCCGGGGATCACGGAACGACCTTTGCCCCTTCCCCGTTGAGCGCCGCCCTCGGAAATGCGGTGTTGGATGTCTTATTGGAACAAGGCATGTTGGAACAAGGAAAGAAAACAGCCGGTTTGCTGTGGTCCCGTTTACATGAACTCAAAGAAACCTTTCCAACCCTGATTAAAAACATCCGGGGACGCGGCATGATGATCGGAATCCGGACCAATCTTTCCCCGGAGGCGCTCCAATCTTTGCAAAAAAATCTGATGGAAGACGGAATTTTGGTCAATATCACCGCCGGGACCGTGATGCGGCTGCTTCCTCCCCTGACACTGACGGAAGAAGAAATTGACACCCTCATGAACGCGTTGAACAAACACCTGCAAGCAAGAAAGCAATGAGAGGAGGGTTCAGATTGGATGTCAAGCAAGCTTCGCCTTTTATCGAATTGCGGCATCAGTTGCATCAAATTCCGGAACCCGGCTTTCAGGAATTCAAAACCCAACAGCATCTGTTGAATTATCTGGAAACCTTGCCAGAACACCGGCGGATCATTCGCACTTGGAAAACGGGCATTTTGGTGAAAGTTCCCGGGAAAAACCCGAAAAAATGCATCGGTTACCGGACGGATATGGACGGGCTCCCGATGGAAGAACAAACTTCCTATCCCTTCGGCTCGCTTCACGAAGGTTATATGCACGCATGCGGGCACGACATGCACATGGCAATCGCTTTGGGCATTTTAACGCATTTTGTCCATCATGAGACGGATGATGACCTACTGTTCATTTTCCAGCCGGCGGAAGAAGGGCCCGGAGGCGCTTTGCCGATGTTAAAAAGCCCCGAATTTAATGAATGGAGACCGGATGTCATCTTTGCGCTTCATGTCGCTCCGGAATATCCGGTCGGAACCATTGCCTTGCGTCCGGGGTTGCTCTTTGCCAATACATCGGAACTTTTCATCGATCTTCACGGGACCGGCGGCCATGCAGCCCGTCCCCATCTGGCCAATGACATGGTCATCGCCTGTGCCCAACTGGTCCAACAACTTCAAACCATTGTTTCCCGCAATTTGGATCCTTTGGATGCCGCCATCATCACGATCGGAAAAATCGAAGCCGGAACGAAACAAAACATTATTGCGGACCATGCGCGTCTGGAAGGAACCATCCGCACCAAATCCATCGAGTCCATGAATTTGGTCAAAAGCCGGATCCGGGAATTGGTCCGGGGCATCGAAACCGGCTTTCAATGCCGGGCGGACATCGATTGGGGATGCAACTACTGCCAAGTCTACAATGATGAAAAATGGACAAAATCCTTCATGGAGTTTGTCGACAAACATACCCCTTACGAGCTCGTGCAATGCGATGAATCGATGGCCGGAGAAGATTTTGGCTACTTTTTAAATGAAATCCCCGGCTTTATGTTTTGGCTGGGGGTGGAGACCCCGTACGGATTGCACCATCCCCAAATGGAACCCCGGGATGAAGCGATTCCCGTCGCCGTTTCAGTCATGACCAAATACCTGGAACACCTGGGCAACCGCCCGCAAACATGATGACATCCTCTGATGAGGATGTTTTTTTTTAGCCCAAAATCGAAAAGAAAGGTTTACCTTTTGATCATCTCAGGGTACTATATAATAGAACAATGTTATGTTATGGAGGTTGCATCGTTGAATAAGCTGATTAAAATCCTGATTCATGCAAGCACTTGGTTTGCACCGGTTCTTCTCCCGCTGATTACTTGGTTAATCGTAAAGGACCGGGACGTCAAACGATTGTCTTTACAAGCTCTTGTCTTTCATGCCATTTTCTTGCCGTTGTTTTTCATCTCCAAAGTTCTTTCCTTTCTAATCATCGGAGTTCCTTTTGCCATTATTTTCGGCATCATGTTGATCTATTTCCCGGTCAAGGGAATTGCTTATGCCTGGTGGGAAAAACCATATGAATACCCTGTTGCCAAATGGTTTATCCATTAAAATAGCGAATTTTTTCCGGCCCGTCCGGTTTCTTGAAAGCACATCATGCCGGACGGTGGTGTGCTTTTTGGCATCAGGCTGCAAACGAACAAAGGCTGCCCGCTCATCTCCGTCCAGGCAGCCTCTTTTTATCGCTCCTCAATCATTAATCGATCGTTGCCGCGTTTGTGAAATAACGCCGGATCAGGGCGTTCCACCTAAACATCGCGATCTTTTCCGGTAATCAGAAACAATCAGCAGGAATGTGGTTGATTCCGACCGTGTGCTCCACTTTCATGACAAAAGCGATTCCTTTTCCGGGTTTGTCCAATTGGCCGCTTTTCATGATCGCATCCAGGACCCGTTCAGTTTTTTTGCGGTCAATCAGCGTCAGAATCACTTCTTTTTCCGGTTCGATGACAATATTGAACAACTTGGCTTTTTCGCGGATTCCAGTACCGCGTCCCTGCAGGATGGTGCCCCCTTCGGCGCCTGCCTTTTTGGAAGCTTCCACGACCTCTTGTGCAAACCCTTTGTTCACGATGGTCACAATCAAATCATATTCAATGTCCGGTTGAGTCATTGTTTTCGTCCTCCTTACGGGATCCGGGTTCAAACAAATGGGAAATCCCGGCGATTTTTTTCGTATCCATGACAAAACCGATCCCGTTTCCCGGCCGGTCGAGCCGCCCCGCTTCTTTCACCGCTTTCAAAATCGGTTGCAGCTTCTCTTCGGGAACCAAGGTCAAAATCACTTCTTTCTCCGGTTCAATGTGAATGCCCAGAAACGACACGCACTCACGGATTCCGCTGCCCCTGGCGAACATCACCGTTCCTCCTTCGGCCCCGGCTTGTTTGGAGGCTCTCACCACCCTTTTCGCCAGCCCTTTTTTCACCACCGTGACAATTAATTTGTGATCAGGTACTTTGCTCATTTTCTTTCTCCTTCCTTCTGTATAAAATCCCCAGAACCAATACAGAAAGGATCGGAGCCAGTGCCACCAGCGAAACCATGCCGAACCCTTCCATCAAAGGGTTCCGCCCCTCAATGACGGTGGCCACGCCAACAACCATGGACAAAATGAAAGTCACGGTCATGGGACCGGTGGCAACCCCTCCCGAATCAAACGCAATCGCTGTGAAACTGTCTTTTGAGAAGCGGGCCAACAAAAACACCAACAAGTATCCCGGAATAATAAAGTACCACAAAGGAATTCCAGCAAGGACCCGTAACATGGACAAAGCCACCGATACGGCAACCCCGATGGATACAGTATATAACATGACCTTTTCCGGAATGGATCCGGTCGACACTTTGTCCACCTGCTGGTTCAAAATTCTTACGGCCGGCTCTGCAAAAGTGGCAGCAAATCCGAGAAACAGCCCGATGGGAACAAGAATCCAGTTATACGAAAGATCCCCGAGAATCAAGCCCATCTGTTCACCGACGGGCATAAAGCCGATATGCACCCCTTGTAAAAAGAAGACCAATCCCAAGAAAGTAATGATAAATCCAACGGCAATATTCCCCACTTTGCGCCAAGGAAGTTTTAAATAAAAGAACTGAAAGAGCAAGAAGATCACAAACAAAGGAGACAATGCAAGGGCCACTTCAACCATGGCATCTGTCAGTCCGTGCAATGGATTGATCATGCATACACCACCCCTAACAACAATACGGAAAGCACCGGGCCGACCGAAGCCAATGCAACCAACCCGAAACCATCCGTGGAGGCACTTTTACCGCCCAGGACGGAAGCCACGCCCACACCCAATGCCATGATAAAGGGAACCGTCATCGGACCGGTGGTGACACCGCCGGAGTCCAGTGCGACCGGAACAAATTCGGTGGGAGCAAATAATGAAAGCACAAAAATAATGGCGTAACCTCCCATCAACAGATACAGAATCGGGATGTTGAAGATCATGCGAAGCATGGCAATTCCCACCGTCATACCCACACCCAATGCCACGGTGGAAATCAAAATGCCTTTGGGAATCGTTCCGCCGGTCACCATATCCACTTGAGAAGCAAGGACAATCACATCCGGCTCAGCCACCGTGGCGGCAAACCCCAAAACCACACTGATGAAAACTACCACACTCAGTTTCCCGGACTTTGACATGGAAGAGCCGATCATTTCACCGATGGGAAGCAACCCGATGTCCACCCCGACAAAAAACAAGAACAATCCCAATCCCACCATGACCACGCCGGTTAAAAACTGCAAAAACACTTCAACAGGCAAACCAATGACCGTGAATTGCAACAAAAAAATCACTGCCGTCATGGGAAGAATTGATAAAAGGACTTCTTTTCCGATCTGTTTGAGTTGATCCAATTCGGATTCCCCTCTCTGTTCATGTTTTGTTGTATGTTGCATTTGGCTTTTTCACAGCAGTCGATTTCGGCCCGGATCTTTTCATCCTTTGAAATTCCAAGGCATTTGAGGTCTTCAGAAAGGGTGGAGTGATATTGAAATACTTTTGGAGAGAAGGGCAAACCTCGTTCATAAGAGCCAAACGTTTTCCGCAAAGAATTCGTGCCGCTTTTCCCGCTCAGGATGATGCGGTAAGCATGTGTACCGGGTTTTTGGGTTTTGGGGGATAAAGAAACAGGTTTTAAATGCCTTGAGGCCGGGAATCTTTATAATGAAACATTGTTATGTTGTGGAGGTTTTGTTTTTGGATAAGAAAGGCATCAAAATTTTGGTTCATGCAAGCACTTGGTTTGCTCCCGTGCTTCTCCCGCTCATTGTCTATCTCATCTTTAAAGATCGGGATTTGAAACGTCTGTCACTGCAGGCCATTGTGTTTCATGCCGTGTTCTGGCTGCTGATTTCCGTCTCTTTTGTGTTTTCGTTTGTTTTGATCGGTATTCCATTTCTTGTTATGTTTTCCATCATGGGTCTTTATTATCCGGTCAAGGGAATGGTTTACGCATGGAAAGAGAAGTACTTTGAGTACCCGGTGGCCAAATGGTTCATTCACTAAACAAAAAAATCCCCCTTTTTCCAAAGGGGGATTTTTTTATAAAAGCCATTTTCCATAAAAAAACCTGCCACCTAAAGTTGTGGCAGGTTTGATCCGGGATCAACCAATGGAGCCTTCCATCTCGTAACGGATTAACCGGTTCATTTCCACCGCATATTCCATGGGCAATTCTTTGGTGAAAGGTTCAATGAAGCCCATGATGATCATTTGTGTGGCTTCGTCTTCGGTCAACCCGCGGCTCATCAGGTAGAACAATTGCTCTTCACTCACTTTGGATACGGTTGCCTCGTGTTCCAACACCACATCATCATTTTTGATTTCATTGTAAGGAATCGTATCCGAAGTCGACTCGTTATCCAAAATCAAGGTATCGCATTTCACATTGGCTTTGGATCCCGTTGCATTTTTTCCAAAGCTGGACAAACCGCGGTAGGTGACTTTTCCACCTTGTTTGCTGATGGATTTGGAAACAATCGTGGAAGTACAGTTTGGTGCCAGTGCCACGACTTTTGCCCCGGCATCCTGATGTTGCCCTTTTCCTGCCACGGCAATGGACAACACATCCGCTTTGGCCCCTTCGCCTTTCATGATGACAGCCGGATATTTCATCGTCAGCTTGCTTCCGATGTTGCCGTCCACCCATTCCATGTGTGCCCCTTTATAAGCAACTGCCCGTTTGGTTACCAGGTTGTAAACATTGGGAGACCAGTTTTGGATGGTCGTGTAACGGCAGCGGGCATTGTCTTTCACGATAATTTCCACCACCGCACTGTGCAACGAATCCGTGCTGTAGATCGGAGCCGTGCAACCTTCGACATAATGGACAAAAGCATCTTCGTCGACAATGATGAGAGTCCGTTCAAATTGTCCCATGTTTTGCGAATTGATCCGGAAGTATGCCTGAAGCGGAACTTCACAACGCACTCCCTTTGGAACATAAATAAAGCTTCCGCCGCTCCACACGGCACTGTTCAATGCGGCAAATTTGTTGTCCGAAGGCGGAACCACCGTTCCGAAATACTCTTTTAACAGCTCCGGATACTCACGAACGGCTGTGTCGGTGTCACAAAAGATCACGCCTTGCTCTTCAAGCTCTTTTTGCATGTTGTGATAAACCACTTCCGATTCATACTGTGCAGAAACCCCGGCCAGGAATTTCTGTTCAGCTTCTGGAATTCCCAGTTTATCAAACGTTTGTTTAATTTCATCCGGTACTTCGTCCCAAGATCTTCCTTGGCGTTCAGACGGTTTTACATAATAAGTGATATCATCAAAGTCGAGATCGTCCAGTTTTCCGGGCAAAAGGGAAAACCATTGGCTGTTTTCGGCATTGGGCAACGGCATTTTGTAAAACTGCTCCAATGCTTTCAAGCGAAACTTGAGCATCCAGTCCGGTTCACCTTTCATGCGGGAAATCTCTTCCACCACTTCCCGGCTCAGCCCTTTTTTCGAACGGAAAACCGAGACATCCTTATCGTGAAAACCGTACTTGTAATCCGACAGATCCGGCAATTGGTTGTTTGTCGTCACGGTTTTCTCCTCCTTATGATTTAGATTCGCGATATTCATTCATCCCTTTTTCAAGTGCTTTCCACGCTAAGGTCGCACATTTGATGCGTGCCGGAAATTTTGCAACGCCGGTCAGCGCTTCAATGTCTTCCAGCGGAAATTTATCCAGATCGACTTCTTCTCCTTGCATCATCCGGGAAAACAGATCAACCAGTTCCAGCGATTCTTCCACGGTCAATCCTTTGACCGCTTCGGTCATCATGGAAGCGGAGGCCAGGCTGATGGAACAACCTTCCCCCAAAAACTTCGCGTCTTGGACCCGGCCGTCTTCAATCCGCATCTGCAAAGAGATTTTGTCACCACAAGTCGGGTTGTTCAGATCGATGGTTATTGCTCCGTCTTCAATTCTGCCCCGATTCTTCGGTTTTTGATAGTGTTCCAAAATCACGCGACGATACAGATCATCCAAAGACATGGCCAAAATACTCCTTCGTTTTGATTAAACCTTCCGCCAACCGGTCGATGTCCGATTCATCATTGTACAAATAAAAGCTGGCTCTTGCTGTTGCCGGTACTTTCAACCAGCGCATCAGCGGCTGGCAGCAATGATGCCCCGCCCTGACGGCAATTCCTTCCGCGTCCAAGACGGTTGCGACATCATGCGGGTGCACTTCACCCAAATTGAAAGTAACCAACCCGATCCGCCCTTCTTTGGGGCCGTAAATGGTGATTCCGTCAATCTGTTGCAACTTGTCATAAGCATAAGCAGCCAGTTTGCGATCGTGCTCTTCGATCCGGTCCATGCCGATGGATTCCAGATAATCAATGGCCGCACCGAGTCCGACCGCTCCGGCAATAATGGGAGTTCCCCCTTCAAATTTCCAGGGCAGCTCTTTCCATGTCGACTCATAATCGCCCACATGATCAATCATTTCGCCACCGTATTCGATGGGTTCCATTTCATTCAGCAAATGCTCCCGGCCGTACAAAACGCCGATTCCGGTCGGACCGCACATCTTGTGTCCGGAGAAAGCGAAGAAATCCACATCCAAATCCTTGACATCCACTTTGATGTGGGGAATGCTTTGCGCGCCGTCCACCACGATATATCCGCCTTTTTGATGGATGTACTCCGCGATTTCTTTGATGGGATGAACCGTTCCCAACACGTTGGACACTTGCTGGATGGCAATGATCCTGGTTTTGTCGGTCACGGCTTGGCGCACCAAATCCATCGTCAGGGAGCCGTCTTCTTTGAGCGGAAAATATTTTAACCGCGCTCCGGTCCATTTGGCCACTTGCTGCCACGGAATCAAATTACTGTGATGTTCAGCCGGAGTGATCAAAATCTCGTCCTCCGGATTCAGCACGGAAGTGGCAAAACTTCTTGCGACCAGATTCAGCGATGTGGTGGTTCCTCTGGTGAAGACAATCTCTTTGGTTGAATCCGCATTGATGAAACGGCGTACCTTTTCACGGGCTCCTTCATAGGCATCCGTCGCTCTGGAACCCAATGTGTGGACACCGCGGTGCACATTGGAGTTGTCCTTTTTATAATAGGCTTCCACCGCTTCAATCACTTGAAACGGTTTTTGTGATGTTGCAGCACTGTCCAAATAAACCAACGGGTGGCCGTTTACTTCCTGATCCAATATGGGAAAGTCTTTGCGGAATTCATTCATGATTTGATTTTCCTTTCAATCAGCCGATGAATCTGTTCACGCAATAATTCTGACGGAATATCCGAAATGATTGCATCCAGGAAACCGTGGATAATCAGTTTCTCTGCTTCCCTTTTGGGAATTCCACGCGACATGAGGTAATACATTTGCAGGGGATCCACTTTTCCCACGCTTGCCGCGTGTCCGGCGACGACGTCGTTTTCATCGATCAACAAAATGGGGTTGGCGTCCCCGCGCGCTTCCGGATGAAGCATCAACACTTTTCCGGATTGTTGCCCGTCCGATTTGCTGGCACCTTTTTCGATTTTGGTAATACTGTTCAAAATGCTCGAGGCTTTATCCGTCATGACGGAACGGGCATTGATAAAGCTTTCGGTATGCCGGTTCCAATGGTAAACCGATGACGTCACATTGGCACTCATCTCACCTGTTCCGAGCACAACCGCCTTCACATCGGCCCGGCTGCCTTCCCCTTTGAGATGGGTAGTATTGTCGGAGACAACCTTTCCGTCGCTCAAATCCGCGATAATCCATTCCAAATGGCCGTCCCGGTCGACCAGTGAACGACGGTAAACCACATTCACCGCAGAAGCACCCAGGTTGCTGATTGTGGTCACCCGGACTTTTGCCTGTGCCCCGACAAATGCCTCGATGACGCTGTTGTTCATGGCCCCCGGTTCATCCGGATCCGAAATAAAGTTGGCCACAAAATCAACACGGCTTCCTTCTTCGGCAACGATCAGAATATGAGGCAGAAGGGCAGCCCCTTCACCGGACAACCAGAATAATCCGTTCAACGGAATTTGCACATCCACATTCTTCGGTACAAACAAGAACACCCCGCCGCTGTAAAGCGCAGCATGAATGGCGGTCAGACGATGTTCGTCTTTCTTCACCCCGTCCGTCATGAAGTATTTTTTGATCAACGGCTCATATTCTTTGGCGGCCGTGCCCAGGTCCGTGAAGACCACGCCTTTTTCACTCAATTCCGCGGACAGTTGCTTGAAAATGACACTGGCGTTTTTTTGCACCACCACACTGGGCTGTTCGCCAAACACAAACTCTTTGACGCCTTCCGGGAGTTCATCCAAAGATTGGACGGGAGCCTCTTCCCGGAAGGGTTCAAACCCGGTGAAGTTCCAACGGCTGATGTTGGTTTGTTGTACTTTGGGCAGTGGAAGTTGGGCAGCTTTTTTGAGTGCATCCAAACGACTTTGAAGCATCCAGGCCGGTTCCTGATTCTTTTGGGATACTTCCGTTACAACATTTTCATCAAAAAGCAATCGGGTATCTGTACTCATCCAAAATCACCAACCTTACGCCTTTTGACCAACGGTTTCGTCTTCAATGCCCAACTCTTCTTTCACCCAGTCGTAACCTTCTGCTTCCAAACGTTCAGCCAGTTCCGGCCCTCCTGATTTCACAATCCGTCCTTGCATAAAGACATGGACATGGTCCGGTTTGATGTAATTCAACAGGCGTTGATAGTGGGTGATCACAATCACGCCCAATTCCGGGCTCAGCATCGAGTTAACCCCTTTGGACACGACTTTCAACGCGTCAATATCGAGTCCGGAGTCCACCTCATCCAAGATGGCAATGCGGGGTTTCAACATCATCATTTGCAAAATTTCGTTCCGTTTTTTCTCCCCGCCGGAGAAACCTTCGTTCAGGTAACGGGTGGCAAACTTCTCATCCATTTCAAGAATTTCCATTTTTTTATCCATTTCACGGATGAACTTCATCAGCGAAATTTCTTTGCCTTCCCCGTTTTTGGCGTTAATGGCGCTGCGGATGAAGTCGGAGTTGGTCACGCCGCTTACTTCAGCCGGATATTGCATCGCCAGGAACAAGCCGGCACGCGCCCTTTCATCCACTTCCATTTCCAAAACATCTTTCCCGTCGAGCGTGACGCTCCCTTGGGTGACCTCGTAACGCGGATGACCCATCAAAGCGGAAGCCAGGGTGCTCTTACCGGTCCCGTTCGGACCCATGATCGCATGAACTTCTCCGCCATTGACTTCCAAATTGACGCCTTTCAGGATTTCTTTCCCATCCACGGATGCATGCAAATCCTTTATTATCAATTTTGGTGCTGTCGACATAGTCTCATCCTCCATCATGTCTTTTGCCCTTGTTTATCTCCTGAACCGCAACGGGTTGTCATCAACCGGAGATATTCCCTCAACACCGCCCGTGTGGACGGCGTGAAAAGAAAAACCAATCAGACAATCACCCTAAATTAAAGTGATTATCACCTGATTCTCATTTCATTTTACTTCACGATCTGGGGTATATCAAGTGAAGATTGGAAATCGTGCGGTTTCAGTCCTGTTCTTTCAATGTGAAGTTATTGGTATTTTTTCTTCATGAGCACAAAACTACTCATAAATATAACATTTCATCGCCGCACATGAAACTTCATTCTCCGGAAAACGGAAAACGGATGCAAACCCTTTCAAAATTGTCGCATTTTCCCGCAAATGCCCCCGAAATCTTTAATTTTCCCTTGCTTTTCAGCCCGTTTTCAGGCAAAATATCTTTAGGAGGTTTTTTTCGGAATTCATCGAAATATTTTGCCTCGGGAGATTTTTTCTGCCATCATCAGGTTGATCATCTTTTTTTATTTCCGCACCTTTTTGAATAAGCGCGTTGGTAGGAGGAATTTTTATGGAAAAAAGCACTTACAGGGTTTCGAAAGAACCATCTTGTATGCCCCCATCTCTCAGCTCTCCGATCGGAATTTACACCAAACCTGCCACAGACACACAATACAAAACCAAAAAGCAACGGTCTTTTTTATTTGGCAACGTGATCATTTCCGAAGAGCCGTCAAACTTCAGCATACCCCTGAAAAAAAAAGATCAAGAACGGTATTTGAACAGCTTCCTTAAAAAAAAATTGCTGCAGCTTTGGAAAAAACATCGCCACATCCTCTCCGTTTCACACCCGTCCGAAGAAAAAACAAACCAGGAAAGAAAACAGATCTACGAAGAATTAAAAATGCTTTTGATCCAATCCTATGAGGAAGATTTCAACATCCCTTTAATCCCGTTCACTTTGTTCGGCTGGTTGCAGTATGTCAAACTCACCGCGCAAATCACGGGCAAAGCCAAAGATGCAAAGCAATGGGATGAATTGGCGCTGTTTTTCCAGCAATGTCACAAAAACCATTTGTTGACCGACCTCTTTGAGCAAAGGCCTGTAAACAAGTCTCTGGATCAATAGGACTGTATGACTATGTGTAATGATAAACAAATGAACAAGGCTTCATTCATTCATCTTTGTATGATTCCATTCAAAAGCAACCTGAATCAGGATGAGATATAAAACGGCAAAACACCGCCCGTCAGGCGGTGTTTTTCATTGGTAAAACTTTTCAGGAACCCTGCAGTTTGTTCATCATCATATATTCTTCTTTAAAATAGTTAATCACTTGTTCCATGATCACTTTTCTCGTCAAAATGCCCACCAACTTCCCTTTCAAATCAATGATCGGGATGTAGGGACGGTTGATCAGCACTTCGAAAGCAAACGAAAAAATGGAATTGGCCAAAATACCTGAATGATTTTTATTCATCGCTTCATTAACCGTATATCCTTTCAATTGCGAAAAATCAATTTCGTTACCTTGGCTGATCTTTAACATAAAATCCAGAATGTCGGTTTTGCTGATGATCCCCTCGACTTGTTCCTGATCATTCACCACGGGCACCGAATTGGTTCCCTTGCGGGTCAGTACCAATAAAGCGCGCTCCAGTGACCAGTCTGTGTGGACAACAACAACCTTTTCCTTCGGAATAATGTAAGGAGTAATCTCGCGTGAAAATAAATAATTGTTTTGATCCCGTTTCTGCATAAGCAAAAACTCCCTTACTCTTGGTAATCCCTCCGGCCATTACCACAGAGTGATAAAGATAAGCCCGATTTCCCGTCAAAATCTTTTCTCTTTTTTGTAATGATAACAGTTCCCCAACCATGTTATCTTGTTCCCGAAACCGCTGTCAACGCTCTTATCACTCTTTTATCCATTCCTTAACCTTATTTTATAACATCGCCGCTGATCCTTGAAATATTACGGCCATTAAAAAACAATCCGGCGATTTGCCGGATTGTCAACCTTAGTGGGAGAGGTTTTGCCCCTGAATCTGGGAGAGGTTTTGTTGGACCAGCGTGGCAGCTTGTGACATCGCCATTCCCCCTCCGAAGGCACTGCTTACACATGCCGCTTCCAGCACCTCTTGTGCGCTGGCTCCCTGGTCACAGGCTCCCTTGGTGTGATAAACAATGCAGTATTCATCATTCGTATAAACGCCGAGTGCCAGCGCGATCAAATGTTTTTCCTTCTTGGACAGGGCGCCGTCTTGAAAGCAAGCTTCCGTGAACGCGTTGTACGTTTCCACCACATGCGGAAGTTGCTCTTGGAGTTGGCCGATTCCTTTTTTATAATCCGTCAGGGATTGCTTGACAAAGTTTTCTTGCATCATTCATCTCTCCTTCCAGGACTAGTTTTCCAGAGAAAAAGAAAAATATACAAATATTCAAATCTGTTTCTGTAACTACAGTTATTATCTTTACATTAAGAAATATATTATTTTAAAATAGAGTAAGATCTTGAACCAATATTGAGAAAGCTTTTTTATAACAGAAAGGAAATGAAAATGGATCAGCAAAAACTACAATTGATCGGCATCATCTTACGCATGGTCAAAGAAATTTATGGAAAAACGATTCATTTGGAAAAGATCTTTCAAGCCAGCAGCGTACATATTTTAGCCCGTGACTTTGATCCGTTTAATGAACTGATTCAAATATTGGAGCTTCCGGATGAAGCCCACACGTTATTTTTGGAACTTGTTCAATTGTATTTGGATGACCAAATGACATTGAACGAGCTTTTGCTGGAATTTGAAAACCAAACCGGCAAAACCAAAGAAGAAGCTCATGCTTAATCCCATGGACTCCCTGCATGCGGAGTCCATGGTGTCCTTTCCCCGTTTCTTTTCATTTGATTGATCACCGCTCTTTCCCCGCCATCCGTCCTCATTGATCCTTGTTTCACCGTTTTGGTGTTTCACACTTAAATTATTATCTGTAAACTTCATCAACAAAAAATGCGATAATAATAAAAGTTTATATCATAACAGAAAGGGTTAACCTGTATGAGTACCTGGTTTCTCATCTCACTGGCCAGTGCCGTTACTTTCGGGTTGTCCGGATTTTTGATGAAAGTCAGTTCAGCCCGAAGCGGGGATGATGACTTTTTGTTATGGGGATTATACTTGACCGGCTCCCTCGGTTTTGGTTGGTGGGCGGTTAAAACCTGTGATATCCGGTTCACATGGCTCAACCTCGTGGCCGGAACTTTGGTGGGGATCGGTTCGGCTTTTGGAAACCTGTTATTTATGAAAGCCCTTTTGATCGGCCCTGCCAGCCTTACATCTCCTTTGGCCAATGCGAACATCCTTTTAACCATGGCCATGGCCATGCTCGTTTACGGCGAGAGCATCACGGTAACCGAAGCGGCCGGTGCATTTCTGTTGATTTCAGCCATCATGCTGTTGCCGGTGGACCCCAATGAAAACTTACGGATCCAAAACAGGCGCTGGTATCTGCTGATTTTCCTGGCCATGTTGTTGTTCTTTTTCAGAAACGGCGGATTAAAGATTACGGAAGAAATGAATCTTTCCAACACATCCATTTTGTTGATCAGCTATTTATTCGGATGGGTTTGGTTCACATGGCAAATTCTCCGCAAGGTGTCGCCGGCCGGGTTTTGCCAAAAAAGCCGTCTCACGGGAATGGTCTGGGGGTTGGGAGCAGGATTTTTTTCATTTGCCGGAATGCAACTCTATGCCATCGCTCTGGATCTTGGCCCTGCATCCATCATTGCCCCGATCTTTTCCACAAACAGCCTGGTGGTTGCGCTGCTATCCATCCTGGTTTTTCGTGAACGCTTATCGCTGATGCAATCCGTGTCTTTGATCCTGTTGTTTGCCGGACTGGTTCTGATCCGCATTTGAATCGGGAAAAAGTTCTCCGGTGGTCCTTCGATTCTTTTCGAACTTTTGTTATTATTAATTCCTACTTATGTATAATCCATGCAAGCAAGGAGATTTGTCTGATGATCGAAATGTTGGCATTGCAAATCCTTCTTTTGATTTTATGTGGTGTCATCCATTATGTTTGTTTCTTTCTTTTGGATACCCGGTTTCGGGAAAAAGCGTTTTTGACCATGAAAATCATGCTGTATGTATCGCTTGCCGTGACCGTTCTCCATGTGATCTTCGTTCCCACTTTCGACGCCAAAATGATGTCCGTGTTTTCGCAATCTTTATGGATCATGATGACTTATGAACCTTTGGTTTTTCCATCCCCCCGGTCCCGGCACCGGGTGTGGCCCGTCAGTGAAAAGTTTGGAAAAAAAATCATGTATCCCAACCTGGTCATTTTTTTCATCACCTTTTTGTACGCCTTGAAAGCCGGCTACATCACCGGTGAGTGACCGGATTCGCCGGGCGGATCTTCTTCCTTTTGGAACCGGGATCCCGAACTGCCCGGATCTTTCAGCGCCATTTTTAACCGGCATCCTTACGCAAAGGAGTTCATGACCGATGAAAGCACCCGATTTTTCCCTTCCCGATTTAAACGGAAACATCCATCAACTGAGCGATTACCAGGGCCGGATAGTCTGGCTTGAGTTTTGGACGACCTGGTGTGCGGCTTGCCAGGAGGCCCTGGCCAAAAAAGAAATTTTTTACCGATCTTTAAAAACCAACCAGGTCGCTTTTCTCACGATCCATGTCTCCGGGCGCGAACCCGATCCGGACCGGGTATACCAATTTGTCAAAGAAGCCGGTTTTCATTTTCCGGTGCTGCGCGACCATGGCACCCGGACCTACGATGCTTACCGTCTCTCCTCGGTTCCCACCGATGTCCTGATCACACCGGAGGGCGAAATTCACGGCATTTATGACGAAACGGTCCCCTTCACCACCGTCATTCAAGAATTGGGAGTTCTCCTCTCCCCTGAATCTTCATCATAAAAAAGCGCCGGTTTTTCACCGGCGCCTTTTTCATCCGACATGAAATTCCCTTTTTCAAATGTTTGTTTATACCGTCATCGTTTGCCGAAGACATTTTCTTAAATTTTCCCGGTAGGGCGGACGGATCACACCGTACTCCGTGATGATCGCGGTGACATACTCCGCGGGCGTCACATCAAAAGCGGGATTATAGACACGGACCCCTTCGGGAGCAGTCGGCTTGCCCCAGCCGCTCACGATTTCCTCCGCCGGCCTCTCTTCAATCGGGATCCCGTCGCCCGTTTCCGTCGCCAAGTCAATCGATGAAGAAGGGGCTGCCACATAAAAAGGGATTTGGTGAGCCCTGGCCAGGACAGCCAAGCTGTACGTACCGATTTTGTTGGCAACATCCCCGTTGGCCGCAACCCGGTCCGTTCCGACAATGACCGCCTGAATCTTTTCTTGTTTCATCACGGCCCCCGCCATATTGTCACAAATCAGTGTGACGTCAATTCCCGCCTGCATCAACTCATAGGCGGTCAGCCGCGATCCCTGCAACACCGGCCGTGTCTCGTCGGCATACACTTTGAGGTTCCATCCCTTCTCCCGGGCGAGATACAGCGGAGCCAAGGCGGTCCCGTACGCACCGGTGGCCAGCCCTCCGGCATTGCAGTGAGTGAGGATGCCCATGCCGTCGTGCAAAAAAGGCAGCAGATGCTCCCCGATTTTCCGGCACACCCTCACATCCTCTTCATGAATGGCTTTCGCTTCTTCCCATACTGCCTGCCTCAAAACGGATACCGGTCTCCCTTTGAACGATTCCACCTTGGTTTTCACCCGGTTTAAGGCCCATGACAAATTCACCGCGGTCGGCCTGGCCGAACTCAAATAGTCAACCATCCGTTCCAGCTCGGAGAAGAATATTTCTTCCCGCCCGGTGACGTGGCGCACGCCGAGATACAAACCGTAAACAGCGGCGATGCCGATGGCCGGCGCCCCCCGCACAGCCAATGTGACAATCGCATCCCAAACCTCTTCCGGGGTATAAAGGTGCAAATAAACGGTTTCACGGGGAAGCTTTCTTTGATCCAGCAAAACCAGATGGTCGTTTTCCCAAAAAACCGATTGCGGATGGGGAATTGTGTAATCCTGCTTCATTTCACCGTCAACCCTTCCCCGGCTTCCCGGGCAATCCGGATCAGGTCAGCCGCTGAATGTACCAAATGACGCTGCAGCACCAATTGCCGCCCGATTTCCAAAGCCCTGGTTTCCGCTTCGGCGCGGACAGCCGTGTCTTCGATCGATTCCAAATCCACCACGGGAGCCAAACCAATCACACGCCGCATCATTTTACAACCGGCAAAGCCCGCCGCATCCTGAAGCACCTGGTACAATACATCATCCACATAGCCCGGTACGGACCACATTTCATCTTTGACATGCTCTTTCCAAAGTGCCCGAAACGTTTGTTCAAAGCCGCTCCAAATTTTTTCGGCGGTTTCCAGCAGCCAGTTTTGGTAGGTTTCCCTCTGCTTCCGGTCCCGGGTGTGCGCTTCATGGGAAACAAAAGAAAGGAAGAGATTGGCGATCACAGCCCCCACGTCAAAGCCGATGGGCCCGTAGTAAGCAAATTCCGGATCAATCACTTTGGTGCTGTCTTTTTTCACCATGACGGAACCGGTGTGAAGATCCCCGTGCAGCAAAGCTTGTGCCCGGGTCATAAAACTTTCTTTCAAATGGGCAATTTCTTTTTTCAGGCGGGCATCGTTCCAAATCGCTTCCACCGTTTCCCGGATCAAAGAGTTGAATGAATTGGTTTCGGCATCATAATAAGGATCAGTAAACACCAAATCCTCCGTGATCTTACACATTTCCGGATTGATGAAGCGGCGGACCTTCTCCTTTTTTTCCCTGACATCCAGGTAGTATTCCGAAGTGAAAAAGAGCGTTTGAGCCAGATATTCCGCCAAATCCTCCGCCAACCGGGGATACACCTCTCCTTTGATCAGCCCTTTCCGCAAAATGATGTGATCGGACAAGTCTTCCATCACGGTCAAAGCCAATTGATCATCGTAGAAATAAACGCGAGGCACCAAATCCGGCACCCGTCGGGCCGCCAGCTTCAAGGCTTCTGCCTCGATGCGGGACCGCTCCAGCGTCAACGGCCATGACTCCCCGACCACCCTGGCATACGGAAGCGCCTGTTTGAAGATGAGGCTCCGTCCGGACGAACGGTCAGCAATGCGAAAGACCAAATTGAGATTTCCGTCGCCGATTTCCCTGCAGTCCAGCTCTGCACCGGGGGCAAACCATTCTTTTTTCGAGCGGGCATATTGCACCGCATCTTCTTCCGTCAAAGGTTTATAATTTTCAAACATCGGTTGTTTCCTCCTTCCTCCGGGAAGTCCCGCACACAGGGCGAGACACCGTCAAGCCGTGAACTCCGGATCTTGATAAGGATGAGCCACCCATCCGGACGGATCGATAAACAGACGCACGGCCACCACTTTCCGGTTCTCCATCAACGTGAAAAAGTGAGGGGTGTTTTCCGGCACGGAGATCACATCTCCGGGAGAAAGCTCCACATCAAAATAACCGGTTCCTTCTTTTCCTTTAATCGTGAAAATCCCGTTTCCCGAGACGATGGCCCGCACTTCGTCTTCCGAATGGGTATGCACATTTTCAAACTTCTTCAAAAGCTCATCCAGATTTTCAGTCGCTTCGGACAACGCCACCACATCCCATTGGACATAGCCGTTTCGCTTGGCGAGCGATTGGATTTCCTCTTGGTAGGCCTTGAGAATCTCTTCTTGCTCTTCCTCATTCAACACAAACTTTTCCCTGAGATGTTCCGGAAGTTTCTCTGTCGGCCATTGTTCATACAACACGCCCTGTTCTTCGAGAAAGGAACGGACTTCTTCTGATTCCAACCGTTTTCCCGAATTTCTGATGTAAATTTGCGCCATGTGAAAAACCCCTTTCCGTCGGTCTATTGATTTAAAAGCTGAAGCTTCACCTGATACTCAAACAAAAACTCAAAAGCTTCCAAATGACGTTTGGCAGCAAATATGCTGTCACCCCATGCATAAATACCGTGATTGCGGATCAAAACCGCAGGAACCCGCGGGTCGGTCACTTCGCGGACTGCTTGGGCCAAGTCGGGAATCGAGGCATGATTGGGGACAATCGGCACCCGGATCACGGCTCCTTCCTCCCAGATGTTCAACGCCTTGATAATTTCATGCCCTGAAAAAGAAACATACCCGGCATCCCCGCACTGCTCCGAAATGAGATTATTATGAACAGTATGAATATGGAAGATTGCACGGCAGTCTTTTATTTTTTGATAAATCGCCGTGTGAACCAAAGTCTCAGCCGAAGGTTTAAGCCGGGTCGGAAACGCCGGTTTCCCCTCCCGGTCCACCAGCAAAAAATCCTCCGGGGTATGGACGGTCTTATCTTTTCCGCTGGCCGTAATCGCAATCAGATCCGGCTCCCCCTCTTGGACGTCCATCCGGACCGAAAGGTTTCCGCTGGTGGCCGGAAACCATCCCCGACGGGCAAAAAGCTCTTTGATCTTTCGCAATTCCTCAAAAGCCTCTTCCACCTTTTCCATTTCCACCCGGATCCGTTCAGGATGTTCCAGTCGTGTCAAATTGTTTGCACCTCCCATGGCCCCGATGATGGCTCAAAATTTCGATCACATCATAAAACGTGTCAAAAGGCTGGTGATTCAGCCCCTGCTTACGGCATTGTTCCAGCAAAAAGTCCCGGGCAATCGTAAAATCAGCCAGTTTGGCAGCGGCCAAATCGGTAATGCTGTCTCCGATCACAATCCGTTCATACTCCTTTTCATCATAAGAACGGATCACACTGGTTTTGCACATGCCGCAGTCCCCGTCACAATGCTCGTCACAGGGATGCGGCCAGACAATGCGAATTGTCTCCCCGCTGAAATCACTGCCATTGCAAAAAATGTCTTCAGCGGGAATCGCAAAGCGGGTCAAAATCGGGTACACGAAGAAGTCGATCCCTCCGCTGGTGATCAACAGCCGGATATCATTTGCCCGGCAAAAGCGGATGAAATCTTCAAACCCGGGGCGGATTTCCGCCTGATCCACGGCGTAACGCACAATCTCTTCTTTTTTTGCCGTGGAAAGAAGCGAAAACATTTGCCCCACCCCCTGCCGGATACTGATGCGCCGGGCGAGGATGTCGTCTTTCAGCGCTTCCCAGCCGGGCGGGTCAAAATGCTTGAAAAGGTTGACGATGTTATCCTGATTGGTGATTGTTCCGTCAAAATCACAGAAAATCACCTGTTTCAACGAAGACGTCATGTGATACTCCCCCATTTGTCCAACGCCTGCTTTAATTCCGGGGAATCTTGGGCCGCTTCTTCCAACGGACGCCCTTTTACCGCAGCGCCGATCGCTTCGACAAATGCTTTTCCCCCTGCCGTCGAGCCTTGCGGATGGCCGTGAATGCCCCCGCCTGCATTGACAATGAGATCCGTTCCAAAATCCCGCACCATGGCCGGTACCAACCCCGGATGAATGCCTGCCGACGGGGCCGGTAGGGATGGCCGGTGAACGGTGGAAGGTTGACGCAAGTTTTCAGCCACTTGGAGCGCATCCTCTTTCGGCATGGCCACCGAACCATAAGGCGAAGGATACAACACCATGTCCGCCCCTGCCCATCGCAACAATTTTCCCAACAGCAGCGGCGAACTCAAACCGTAATCATCAGAGGCGCAAACCGCTCCCGCAAAAGCCGGGTGAGCCATGACCGGCACATGGATATCGGGATCCTCTGCCAACCGGTGGAGAATATCCAGCCCGTAAGGAACCGCGTTTAAGAGGAAACAGTCCGCCCCTTGTTCTGCCAAACGCTTGGCTTTGTCGGCCAGTTGTGTCACCGGGCCGGTCAGGTTGACCGCATACCAAGTTTTTTTCCCGGTCCGTTCTTCCTTCTCCCGGTTGATCCTTTTGAAAATGCGGACTCTTTCTTCGGCAGGTGCATAATCCTCCCGGAAGAAAATCTCATCATCTTTGACCAGATCCACCCCGCCATCCAATTGTTGTTGATAAGCTTCCTCCAACTCATCCAATGTCATGCCGATGCATTGTTTAAAAATGCTCATCAACAGCGGACGGCCGGATACATCCAACTTTTGGCGGATGCCTTCGATTCCGAATTTGGGGCCGGGAAACGCGTCCAAAAACGAATCGGGTGCTTCAATATCCAAGCACTTGATTTTTCCGTCCAAAGACAACTTGCCGAACACCGTGGTCAAAAGAGCGGGAAAATCCGGTGTCAGATTGCGGAGCGGATACCCGATTTTGCAAAGGGCACGCGGTTCTCCGTCCTTTCCCGGTGCCAGCCCGGTCACCTCAATCACTTCACCGAGATGGGCCGCCATCTGTTTTTTCCGGGTCTCCGGCAACTCCGTCCAAGTTCCCGCCGTCAAACCGACAGCAATGCTTTTGGCTTTTTTGTGGAAATCATGCTTCCCCTGAATCAGATAGGTCGCAATGATATACTCCCGATCGGTTGCCACTTGCCATCACCATCCCTCAATCAATGATGCTTTACCATACAGCGGTACCCGCCCGTTTATGCCGGGTAATGAAAAAAATCCCTTTCTGCACAGATGCAAAAAGGGATAAATCGATCTATCATTATCACCTTCTCTCATCTGTCAGAACCGCTCCGTGTCCTGCAGGAATTGGCACCTTTCTGCTTCAAGCAGATGGTTGCCGAGGCTTCCTCGGGCCTGTCCCTCCACCTCTCTGGATAAGAGAATCTGATCCGTTTATTCAGTTTTCATCAGTTTCTTTAATTTAGCATATAATTTTTAAGGAATCAATAATTTTGATTTAAATTTTTCATTTGATTTTTGAATAAACAAGTAAGCGCCGGAATGCTCACACTCCGGCGCTTTTCTTTGGGTCACAAGTTATTTAAAGCCTCTTGAATCGGTTGATCCCCTGTGACCAGATCAAACGAACGGCGATAAGTATTTTCATGTTCCAATGCTTCCCCCACGACTCTCGCCACATCAGCCCTCGGAATGGAAGCCGGTTGATCGATATGTTCACGGAGCAAGACCGTACCTTTGGCCGGGTCGTTTGTCAAGGCTCCGGGGCGAATGATGGTGTAATTGAGGGAACTGTTGCGCAATCGTTCATCTGCCCTTTTTTTGGCAACCAGATAATGGCGGATGGAATCCGGCCCTTTTTCCGGTTGATCCGCCCCGATGGAACTGATCATCACAAACCGACCGACTTGATGCTGTTCAGCAGCCTCAATTGCCTTGAAGGCCCCGTCCAGGTCCACCAAAATGGTTTTATCCGGACCGGTGTGACCGCCTGAACCGGCTGAAAATATGATTGCGTCCATACCCTCTGCCCAATGGGAAAAATCTTTTTCCAAATCGCCGATGACCACCTCATCCGCGCCCAGTCTTTGAATGACCGGCACTTGTTCTTCTTTGCGGACCATCGCCCGGAGGTGATGAGGCGTTTCTTTCAACAGCGATACCAATTTCCTGCCGATTTTTCCATTGGCGCCAAGGAGCAAAATATTCATGTTACCAGACTCCCTTTGATTGATGTTTCTTTTGTCACCATATGAACCTTTCCACCCGGACTCCCCCCGTCAAACCTCTTTATGGTTAATTTCACATTTCCCCTTGTTCCTGATTCAATCTTTTTTTATAATGATCCCAGAACATATGTTCGATATCTTGTGGTGGGGGAGTCGCTATGCAATATCAGCCTGAAAAACTTTTGGATCTTGCGCATTTTTTGCTTCCCAATGATCCAACCTTGGTCGAAGAAGTCAATTTTTGCATAAAAAATCCCAAAGAATATTTATTAACCACGATGATGATGGATTCCGTCCCTCTTAGTAATCTTCCCTGGTTTGCATTGATTCACTCTTTGAAACAGCGAAATTTGATTTTCACATTCGACGAATCCCTCATCTCCGCCTGGTTCAGCACCAAACACGCCAAAAAGTCCAAACGGTTTGCATGGGTGATCCGTGACGGCAAATGGAACGAAAGCCATTTCGCTTCTTCGGACCCGGTCAGCCATCCTTATGTCCGTTTTTTCTTTCAATTAGCCAACCATTATTTGGAACCCCTGCAATATGTTTTATGCTCTCTGATACCCACGCTTCATCCGTACACCTTGACCATTTTGCCCGTGCAGACGGCCAAACATTGCCAGGAACTGGCTTTTGAATCCGGATACGGGACCTTGTGGATTGAAAAGGATCTGCCCTTTCAACCGGAACCGTATTATGGGCTGTTGATTCCTGCGTTTATCCATCTGCTGGAAAAAGAAAACCCTTTTTGGGTCTCATGATGTAAGGAAAGCCCCGCAGACTATGTCTGCGGGGCTTTTCCCAGTGTTCCCTGAAAACCAAAGAGTGTGAGACATGACTCTTTGAAAAAATCGTTTTTGCTCGAAATGAGCTCCTTAGAAAGGAGGTGATCCATCCCCACCTTCCGGTAGGGATACCTTGTTACGACTTCACCCCAATCATCTGCCCCACCTTCGGCGGCTGGCTCCTAAAAGGTTGCCTCACCGACTTCGGGTGTTGCAGACTCTCGTGGTGTGACGGGCGGTGTGTACAAGGCCCGGGAACGTATTCACCGCGGCATGCTGATCCGCGATTACTAGCGATTCCGGCTTCACGCAGGCGAGTTGCAGCCTGCGATCCGAACTGAGACTGGCTTTTTGGGATTGGCTCCCCCTCGCGGGTTCGCTGCCCTTTGTACCAGCCATTGTAGCACGTGTGTAGCCCAGGACATAAGGGGCATGATGATTTGACGTCATCCCCACCTTCCTCCGGCTTTCACCGGCTGTCTCGTTAGAGTGCCCACCCGAAGTGCTGGCAACTAACGACAAGGGTTGCGCTCGTTGCGGGACTGAACCCAACATCTCACGACACGAGCTGACGACAACCATGCACCACCTGTCACCGCTGTCCCGAAGGAAACCTCCATCTCTGGAGGGGTCAGCGGGATGTCAAGCCCTGGTAAGGTTCTTCGCGTTGCTTCGAATTAAACCACATGCTCCACCGCTTGTGCGGGCCCCCGTCAATTCCTTTGAGTTTCAGCCTTGCGGCCGTACTCCCCAGGCGGAGTGCTTAATGGGTTACCTTCGGCACTGAGGGGCGTAGCCCCCCAACACCTAGCACTCATCGTTTACGGCGTGGACTACCAGGGTATCTAATCCTGTTTGCTCCCCACGCTTTCGCGCCTCAGCGTCAGTTACAGGCCAGAGAGCCGCCTTCGCCACTGGTGTTCCTCCCGATCTCTACGCATTCCACCGCTACACCGGGAATTCCGCTCCCCTCTCCTGCACTCAAGCCGACCAGTTTCAGGTGCCGCTCTGCGGTTGAGCCGCAGCCTTTCACACCTGACTTAACCGGCCGCCTGCGCGCGCTTTACGCCCAATAATTCCGGATAACGCTCGCCCCCTACGTATTACCGCGGCTGCTGGCACGTAGTTAGCCGGGGCTTTCTCCTTGAGTACCGTCAACCTCCCAGGCTGTTCGCCTGGAAGGAATTCTTCCTCAAGAACAGAGTTTTACAACCCGAAGGCCGTCCTCACTCACGCGGCGTTGCTCCGTCAGGCTTTCGCCCATTGCGGAAAATTCCCTACTGCTGCCTCCCGTAGGAGTCTGGGCCGTGTCTCAGTCCCAGTGTGGCCGATCACCCTCTCAGGTCGGCTACGCATCGTCGCCTTGGTGAGCCGTTACCTCACCAACCAGCTAATGCGCCGCGGGCCCATCCGCAAGTGACAGCCGAAGCCGCCTTTCCCCTTTTCCCCATGCAGGGAAAAGGCCTATCCGGTATTAGCCCCGGTTTCCCGGAGTTATCCCGGTCTTGCGGGCAGGTTGCCCACGTGTTACTCACCCGTTCGCCGCTGGATCCTCATCCCGGAGGATGATTCTCCCGCTCGACTTGCATGTATTAGGCACGCCGCCAGCGTTCATCCTGAGCCAGGATCAAACTCTCCAAAAAAGTTTGATGTGTACTCTCAAGAATTAACGAGTCATGTCTTCACTCTTCAGTTTTCAAGGAACACTTCATTTCGTTTTGTTTGTGTCGCTCTCACGCGGCGACAAATACGATACTATCATCTTCTCCGACACAAGTCAACACTTTTTTTAAAATAAAATCGAAAAAATCGCGGGGAACCCAAAATCCCCGCGACCAAGCAGCCGGATCAATCCATTTCATATCTTTTCCCGTTGATTTCAAAGCTGGAAGTAATACGGGCATTTAATGAGTTGGAAACCGAGCAATACTTCTCAACGGAAAGCCGGACAGCCCGGCGGACTTTTTCTTCGGGAAGATCCCCTTTTAACACATAATGCATGTGCACGTTGGTGAAGCGACGGGGATGATCTTCTGCCCGTTCCCCTTCCACCTCCATTGCAAATCCTTCCACATTCAAACGCATCTTCCGCAGAATATCGACAATATCAATCGCGGAACAGGTTCCAACTGCCGACAAAACCATTTCAGTCGGACGCGGGCCTTTGTTTTCCCCGCCGACTTCCGGTGCAGCATCCATTGTCACCGTATGTCCTGACGGCGTTTCCGTTTCAAACCGCATTTTACCTTGCCATGTCACATTCACTTTCATTTTCATTCCTCCTAGGACATTCCATATATAATCAAGGCCGCTTCAACAATGGCCGCAAAAAACAGCAGCACCACAATGGCTGTAAGATTGGGCACCAGCCGGCTGCGAATCCTTTTCCATTCCGCAATGCTGGCCTGCATCCGTTCGCTTGAAAAGACCGATAAAACCCGCCGCAACACTGCCATTCCCAAATGAATCCCCAAACCGGCGGCCATAAACAACGCCGGCAATTCCATAATACCATGGGGCAGGATCGACTGAACAAAGATGGCCCAGGGGTTTTGTCCGGAAGTATGGGATGCGATGTGAAGGGTGGTTCCCAGCAGCATTCCGTTCATCAGCATGGCTGAAAAAGGATAGATCCCGAAAAACAAAGCGCCGAGTAAAATGATCATCATCGTGGCAAACAAGTTATTCAGGAAGATCGAGACAAATGCATTCAAAAACGTCGGCTGGCTTTGAATGGATAGCACCACTTTTTCAATTTCCTCAAACACCCCGGCTTGTTTCAGAAAGGTTGTCAACGAATCCCCTTGGAAGTAACCGGTCACGGCACTGGTGACAAACACGACAGCCATCATCGTAAAATATCTTCTTTCTGCGCGAATGGCGGACCACCACTTTTTCATAATTCCACTCCTTTTTATGGACAAACAATCATAACCCTCGTCCTCACGCATACATTAAGGATAGATGTTGATTCGGGGGAGGGACCGACACAATGAATTTTTTTCTTGTTCTTTCAGGCAAACGTCTGAAACGGAGTATTCTTATCCTTCTTGTTCTATTCTTTGCAGCCGGGATCTTTTATGCGGAAAACAAAAACATTCAGGTCTTTGTGCCGCTGGATCCGGGCCCGTCTGCGATTTACAGCGTCGATACAAATAAAAAACAAATCGCCTTAACCTTTGATATCAGTTGGGGGGAAGAACGCACCGGCCCCATTTTGGACGTTTTGGAACAAAAAGGGCTGAAAAAAGCGACGTTCTTCTTATCTTCTCCGTGGGCGGAAAGCCATCCCGACCTGGTCAAACGGATTGTGAACATGGGGTATGAAATCGGAAGCCACGGTCACCGGCATGATAACTACAGCGAATACAACGAAGAACAAATTCGCACTCAAATTTTAAAAGCAGACCAGATTTTGCAAAAAGCCACAGGCAAAAAACCGAATCTGATCCGGTTCCCGAACGGGGACTTTGATAAAAGGGTCCTCAAAATTGCCGACAGTCTCGGTTATAAAACCATTCAATGGGACACCGATTCCCGTGACTGGATGAATCCGGGCAAAGATGAAATTGTCAATCGGGTTTTATCCAAAGCCCATCCCGGAGACATCGTTTTGTTGCACGCCAGCGATTCTTGTCGCCAAACCCACGAAGCCTTGCCGGAAATCATTGACGGATTGCGGTCAAAAGGATATGAATTTGTCACAGTGTCCGAATTGATCTCCGGCTCCGAGGTGGATACCCAATCCGTTGAATAACGTTGCACCTACATAAGCATAGCATAAGATCAGCGTTTTCCCCACGAAAAAAGAGTCGATTCCGTTCGTTTGAACGGCAACCGACTCCTTTATTTTTTCTTTTTCGGTTTACGGGCATTTTTTGTACCGGCCTTCTTGCTCTTGGCGGACTTCCCCTTCTTCTCCTTTTCGGCGGAAGACGGTTGCACCCACCGGTGCAGCTGCAAAATTTGCCATGCATTGCAAACCAAAAGGACCAACACCGTGTGCATCATGATCAGAAGCGGGACTTCCCCTTTCTTGGGATTGATGGAAGGAATCGCTTCAATCGTTGTTGCGGCGATGACAAAAAAAAGCGTTGGTATGTATGCGCTTTGATTCGTCCACTTTTGTTTCAGGCCGGCGATCAGGATGGCCGACAAAACAATGATCGTGGGAACAAGCAAGTGAAGCCAAAATTCTTCTCCCTGATATTTTGCAAAATTCAAGTACAGCAAATTCCCGATCAGAATCAGGATCAACAAAAGCATCACCGTATCATAAACCGTTTTCTTTCGCAACAACCCCTTGGCCAACCAGTTAAACAC
Organism: Thermoactinomyces sp. CICC 23799; assembly: GCF_016055145.1. NCBI lineage: Bacteria > Bacillati > Bacillota > Bacilli > Caryophanales > Thermoactinomycetaceae > Thermoactinomyces > Thermoactinomyces sp. CICC 23799. The sequence continues at coordinate 130,286 of NZ_JAECVV010000003.1, read as the reverse complement.
CAGATAGGCAAAGAAGCCGAGTTCCGCGACGGCCGCCAAGGTCAAACCGAGCAAAAGCTGACTGGTCAAAGAACCGAACAACACTTCCCCCGCCGCCTGTTCAAAAAGAAAACCCAAAATAATTGCCGTAACACATCCGAGGATCAGTGTCGAGAAAAACCAATAAATCAATTTCCTTAAAGTCATAGCGGTCTCTCCTGTTTTATTTTCTTAACCGATTGTACCAAAATTGATCCTGATTTGACAGTCAGGCATAAAGCCACCGGCAAACTCGCATATTAAAAAAGAGTAAGCTCGCGAAACGGAGGATCAAAGAAGATGCAGAAGATAAAATGGATCGTTGCCATCATTGTCCCTGTATTGATGGTCGTATCATGCAGTTCCAATCAGTCCCAGCCATCCGAACCGGATTATCAAAAAATCAAGGAAATCACGCTGGACGTTTTGCATACAGGAGAAGGGAAAAAAGTGCTGGAGGATCTGATGCAGGAGCCGGAATTCAAACAAAAAATCATGATGGAATCGCAAGAAATGGAAAAGGCTCTCGCCCAATCCCTTACCGATGCCAAAACCAAAAAAGAGTGGGAAACCATTTTACAAAAGCCGGAAGTGGCCAACAATCTGTTTCAGGTCACGGAAGAACAAAACAAAAAGCTGATGAAAATCTTGTTGAAAGATCCGGAATATCAAAAAATGCTGATCGAGATCTTCAAAGATCCGCAAATGTCCAATCAGATCCTGCAAATCCTGAAAAGCCAACAATACCGGGAAGAAACCAAAAAAATCATGGAAGAACTGATTCAAGTGCCGAGCATCCAGAAAAAGCTGGGTGAACAACTCAAACAAGCCCAAAGCAAGAAACAGGGCGGACAGGAAGGCGGCGGTGAAGGCGGAAGCGAACAAGGTGGCGGCGGCAATCAGGAAGGCGGACAGTCCCAATAATGAAAATGAAGAGGCGGTGAAAACCGCCTCCCGTCATCCAGCGACCGGTGCTTTTTCCAACAATTTTTCCGCCAATTCCTCATATCTTTTGCCATTGGGGTGATCGGCATCATAGATCGCCGGGGCAAAATCCGGATCATCCATGTCTTTGGACTCCGGAGCCCCGAGCGGAATCTGGGCCAACAGATCCACTTTTAACTCTTCGGCCAACTTCTTGCCTCCGCCGTGGCCGAAGACGTATTCCCGCTCCCCGTATTTATTTTGATACCAGGACATGTTCTCCACGACACCGAGAAGTTCATGTTTGGTCGTATTCAGTGCCATGGCGCCTGCCCGTGCGGCAACAAACGCCGCCGTTGCATGGGGAGTCGTCACAAGGATTTCTTTGCTTTGCGGAATCATTTGGTGAATATCCAGCGCCACGTCCCCTGTTCCCGGAGGCAAATCGATCAACAAATAATCCAGGTCTCCCCAGTAAACTTCACTGAAGAAGTTTCTCAGCATTTTCCCCAACATGGGTCCGCGCCAAACCACCGGTGAATTGTCTTGAACAAAAAATCCCATGGACATGACTTTCACGCCGAAACGTTCCACGGGCAAAATCATCTCGCCAATCACCACGGGACGCGTTTCGATGCCCATCATGTCCGGAACGCTGAATCCGTATATATCGGCATCAATAATACCCACTTTTTTCCCTTTCCGGGCCAAAGCCACGGCCAGATTCACGGTCACGGTCGATTTTCCCACTCCGCCTTTTCCGCTGGCCACGGCGATAAACTGTGTGTTGGAGGAAGGATCCAACAACGGGGGAACCTGGCTTTGGCGGTTTTTTTGTCCTTCCTGATGCAAACTAGCCGCCAGTTTTTGCCGTTCTTCATCCGTCATCGATCCGAAGCGCACATTCACTTTTTCGGCTCCCAGCTGGTAAATGGCCTTCTCCACATCTTCCTGGATTTTAAATTTCAAAGGGCAACCCTGAATGGTCAAAACCACATCCAGCGAAACTTCTTTCCCTCTTATCCGGATATTTCGAATCATGTCCAACTCGACAAGGCTTCGGTTAATTTCAGGATCTTTCACATTTTTTAATGCTTCTAATATTTTTTCCTGGGTTAGCATGGCTGACACCTCAATCGAAAGCGATTTCTTATCCATTATAACACACTACTGATCAACGATTGGAGGCGGTTCTTTCCCTGTGTAATATTGGAGAATCCCCAGATAAATGGATGCCGCCACTTTCTTTTGATACTCCGGTTGCGACAAAAGTTCGGCCTCCGCGGGGTTGGACAAAAACCCAACCTCGACCAAAGCCGTCGGAACCGGGGAATGATTCAAAATATACACATCCCCTTTTTGTTTCGCCAGACGTTTGGTGTTTCCCAGCTGTTTCATCAGCTCAGACTGGATAAAAGCTGCCAGCCTTTTGTTTTCTTCTTTCGCCGGATGATAAAACGTTTGGGCCCCTGACCATTTGGGTGAAGGAATGGCATTCAAATGAATGCTGATCAAAGCATCCGCTTTTTTCTCTTTGACCAAATGAATCCGGCGCATGAGATCCTCTGCTTTCCGGGAACGGAGCCTGTCAGTGTCCGGGGAAGCCAGATCCCGGTCACTCTCCCGGGTCAGATAAACCAAAGCCCCTGCTTCTTGCAAATAATCCCGCAAATACAAAACCATTTGCAACGTGATGTCTTTTTCAATGATCCCGGTTTTGCTGACCGCTCCCCCGTCCGCTCCCCCGTGCCCGGCATCCAATACAATGACTTTGCCGTTCAACGGCATGGACCATGTGGATACGATGAGATTTTTCAACATGAAAAACAAAGCCGGCAACAGGAGCAAAAGCAGAATGATTCCCGCCCACATCCCGTGTTCTTTCAACCATTTTCCCATCCATTTCGCCTCACTTACTTAAACCTGTCTATCTTCATGTATATGGACGAAACGGACAGATATGTACAAACCATCGCTCACTCGCTCCAGCCTTTCTGGAACCAAATGCGGCTCAATTCTTCCAGCAAAATCATCACCGATTGCACATTCCATTCATCCATCCACCGGAAGATGGAAAATTCCTTCACCAGCTGATCCGTCAATTGGCTGCATATTTTTTCGCGGTTGGTGATAAAAACATCCACCGGGTCGTTTTGGGTGACGATCAGGCAAAGCGATTCGGACAGAAAAATCGTTTTCTCTTCCGGTTGGTTGCAGTGGGAAGTCCGGGAAGCAGCGTCAAACGGTTGGGAAAACGTCACTTTTTGCCTCCCCGCCTTTTTCCGCTCGATCATCCCGGCCGCATACGCTTCAAAAACCATGCGGTACACCAATTCCAACAGCATAATTTTGCTTGACTCGGGCCAATAATGGGTAAACGGGTCCACAAAATCTTCCTTGATTTTTTTCAATTGGGACCAGGGAAACCGATTCAATGCCTTTAACCGGATTTGTTCCTCTCTTTTAATCTGCCATTCATCCCAGTAAAAAATTTGTGCCACCGGTGGTTTGCTCCTTTGTCCGAACTTCTCTTTTTCTTCATTGTTGACAAAGAAGCATGAGAAAAAACCAAAACCGGGGGAAGAACAGCCGATTGCCTCCGGAAAGAAAAACGGATCCAACCTCTTTGGATCCCGGGCAAGCATCCGGACTCAGCCGAAAGCAACATCCAAAATCATCATCACAACAAAACCGGCCATCAAGCTCATGGAGGCCAGGTCTTTATTCCCTCTTTCTTGCGAGCTGGGAATCACTTCTTCGACCACCACGAAAATCATCGCTCCCGCTGCAAAACTTAAAGCATAGGGCAACAGCACCCCGATGAACGTGACAAACAATGCGCCGATGACGGCGGCAACGGGTTCAACCATCCCCGAAAACTGTCCGTAAAAAAAACTTTTTCTGCGGGACATTCCTTCTCCCCTGAGCGGCATGGAAACCGCAATTCCTTCGGGGAAATTTTGGATTCCGATTCCGACGGCAAGCGACACGGCGGCTGCCAGGGACGCTTCCGTTCCCCCGCCTGTGATGGAGCCGAAAGCAACCCCCACCGCCAGTCCTTCGGGAATATTGTGCAACGTGATGGCAAGCACCAACAAGGTACTTTTTTTCACTTCCTTTGACAGATAACCTTCCGCTTCGGCAATAGGCGCGTTTGGATGGAGATGGGGCAATATTTTATCGATGGCCCCCAAAAAAATCCCGCCGGCCATAAAGCCGGTTGCCGCCGGGAACCAATCGGCAATCGCATGGCCGCGGGACATTTCAATGGCCGGGGCCAACAGCGACCAATAACTGGCGGCAATCATCACTCCTCCTGCAAACCCCAACATGCCGTCCAACAACTTTTCATTGAATCTCTTAGTAAAAAAAACCAAGGAAGCTCCCAATGCGGTCATGAACCAGGTGAACAACGTAGCAATCAAAGCCTTCATCACCGGGGAAAGAGCATAAAACGCGTCAAACATGGCGAAAAGCAATCTCCTTTTAGCTGCATTTTACTTAATAAATCCCCGAAAAATCACGAAGGTATTCCTGCTTTCCCACAGAGCAAACACCGATGTTTCACACAGGAAAACCTTCGCCTGAAAAGAATTTAATGATGCAACCGGCTCTCGATTTTTTGTTTCATACCGTGAGGAGGGAGATGCCAATGTCGGAGATTCAAGCGGTGATCTTTGATTTGGATGGCACGCTGATTGACAGCGAACCCAACTATTTTGAAGCAGAGAAAAAATTGCTGGTGGAATACGGGATCACCGGTTTTGACTTTGAAATAAAAAAGCGGTATGTGGGCATCAGCACAAAAGAAATGCTGGAAGACTTGAATAAAACGTACGCTTTTTCGGATCCCGTCAAAGTGTTGATCGCGAAAAAGAACAAAATTTATTTAGAGATTGCAAAGAAAAAACACATGTTTTTCCCGAAATGAAAAAGTTTTTGCACATCCTTCAAGAGAACAAAATGAAATTGGCCCTGGCTTCGGGGTCTTCTCCGGACATCATTGAGGAGATCTTGTCCGTGACCCGGTTGTCCGCTTTCTTCGATGCGGTGGTTTCTTCGGAAGATGTAAAAAAGGCAAGCCGGAACCGGATGTGTTTTTGGAAGCCGCCAGACAGCTTGCCATCTGTCCGGAATGCTGTTTGGTGGTGGAGGATTCCCCATACGGGGTTGAGGCCGCCAAAGGGCCGGGATGTATTGTGTGGCGATTCCTTACTTGACGGAAAAGCCTTTGCCTGACCGTTTCCAGAAAGCCGATTTCCTTGTCAAAGAGGGAATGCGCTGTTTCTCCGCTGAAAATACGTTTGCGTGGCTGAAACAAATCGGCCATGCTTCGTGAGGAATCAAAGGGAACTCCTTTGGGGCAAGGGAGTTCCCTTTCCGGTTCTCCTGCTTCCGGCTCCCGGAAGCCGCCCGAAAGGATCCCCTTTGGCCATCTTCCCTGCCCCTTGGAATGAACAGTTCTTCTTGTTTTTTAAAATGGTTCATCCTATGATAGTGGAGTGAATGATTTGCCTTGGTGCAGTTCATAATACCTCCAGATCGTTTCGTGGAAAAGGAGCGTGAATCAATGAAAAAATTCGGGCCTCTGCAACGGGTTTCCCCTGCACTTATTTTTGTTTTTTCCTTCATGATTTTATTGATTGCAGGATGTGGCACAAAGCCGCAACAAGAAACCTCTCAGTCCCCCCGAAACCCGGAAAAACCCGTCATCATCCAAGGCGCCATGCCCATTGAAGCGGAAAAACTGGCCAACCGCCTGGAAAACGTGCAAACCGAAAAATCGGGAAACTTTGTTTTTTATAAAGGAACCCTGAACCAATATCCGGTGATTGTCGTAAAAACCGGAAAAGGCATGGAAAACACGGCGGCTGCCACTGCCTTGGCCATTGAGAAGTACCAACCGGTTGCCATCATCAACCAGGGAACCTCCGGCGGACACGACCCCGGCCTTCATGTTTTTGACATTGTCCTGGGAAAAAGGGTGACTCACATCGGGTCGTTTAAAACCACGGACAAAGAAGAAGGCGAAGGAACCGATCCATCCACATGGAAACCGATGGACCTGATGGCTTCGGAAGGAAGTGCCGGGGAAGACAAAAATGCGGAAAAAATCCGTTATTATGAAGGCCATCCGGAATTGCTGAAAGCCGCTCTGGCCGTCAAAAACCAATACAAAAACGGCAAAGTGGTGGAAGGCACCATCGGTTCGGCCGACCTTTGGAACAATGAGATGGACCGGATCCAATGGTATCATGAAAAATACGGAACCTCCGTCGAGGAGATGGAAGGTGCCTCCGCCGCGCAAATTGCCGATGCCTATGATGTTCCGTTTTTGGGCATCCGGATTTTGTCCAACAATAAGACAAACGCGGGTAAATACAACCCCGATACCGCTGAAGCCTGCCAGGAATATGTGTATCACGTGGTAAGCAAATATATCTCCATGCTGAAAAACAAATAATCCCGTTGTGAAAGAGGCGTATGGAGGGTTGGCTTTTTAAACCCACAGGCCTCTTTCTCTTCAGTTTCCAACACGGACTTCCCTCCGATATCCCATCCTATTGCAAAAGGAGAATCCATGATGAGCAAACCCCGGATTTACCAAATGAGTTTTTCAAAAATCTATCCCCTGTATGTAAAAAAAGCAGAGAAAAAAGGACGAACAAAAGAAGAAGTCGATGAAATCATCCGTTGGTTGACTGGATACCGCCAAGAAGAATTAGAAGCGCACTTGGAAAAACAAACAGACCTTGAGACCTTCTTTTTGGAAGCTCCTCAATTGAATCCTTCGCGGTTTTTGATCAAAGGGGTGATCTGCGGTGTGCGGGTGGAAGACATTGAAGAACCAACGATGCGGGAAATTCGCTACCTGGATAAGCTGATCGATGAATTGGCACGTGGAAAATCAATGGAAACCATTTTGCGCACATCAAAACAAAAAAACACTGAATCCATAAAGGATTAGTTTTTTTGTTTTGGTTTGAATGGAAAAAACCCTTTCCCGAATTGTCCGGGAAAGGGTTTTGTAAAACGTTGAAATATAAAGCTTAACGTTTGGAGAATTGGGGTGCACGGCGAGCGCCTTTGAGACCGTATTTTTTACGCTCTTTCATCCGCGGGTCACGTGTCAGGAAACCGGCTTTTTTCAAAGCTGGACGAAGTTCCGGATCAACTTTCAACAAAGCCCGTGCAATTCCGTGACGAATCGCTCCGGCTTGTCCGGTGAAGCCGCCGCCATGAACATTGACCAGTACATCATAACGATCTTGTGTATCCGTCAGCACCAACGGTTGGCGAACAATGGCTTTCAAAGTTTCCAGACCGAAATATTCATCAATGCTGCGGCCGTTGATCACGATTCGTCCATCTCCGGCAACGAGGCGAACTCGAGCGACCGATTCCTTACGGCGACCGGTTCCGTAAAATTGAACTTGTGCCAAATCGGTTACCTCCTTTTATTATCCACGCAGTTCCCACTCAACCGGCTGTTGTGCCTGATGAGGATGCTCGGAACCTGCATATACTTTTAATTTTTTGAGTTGCTTGCGACCAAGGCTTCCTTTCGGAAGCATTCCTTTGACGGCCAATTCGATCATACGTTCCGGATGTTTGTCACGCATTTCGTGAGCCGCAGTCGCTTTCAATCCGCCCGGATAACGGGAATGGCGGTAATAGATCTTTTTGGTCCATTTTTTACCGGTCAATTCAATTTGACTTGCATTGATCACAATCACGAAATCGCCGGTATCCACATGCGGGGTAAACTCAGGCTTATGTTTTCCGCGAAGCAATGCTGCAACTTCCGATGCCAAACGACCCAGGGTTTTGCCTTTGGCATCAACCACATACCACTTCCGTTCCACTTCATTGGGTTTCGCCATATAGGTGGTACGCATCCGTATTCCCTCCTCTATCAACAAACGGTAAACCGTTAATCATTTTCAAGTTTTAGAAGCATTAATCAGTGACTGATTTTGCGCCGAACATAACTCCACCGGGGCATGGAGTGGAAAATACCAAGCGTTATAATATCGCAAATGAGGTGCGATGTCAAGAAAAAGACGCGGTGAAACCGGAATTTTTCCAAGGTGTATAGCCGACTTTGACCAGGACCAGTCCTTCCGGCGGAAACGTGGGCCCCGCTTTTTGCCGGTCCTTTGCCAGAATGATTCCGGGAATCGCTTCCGGCCGGATTCTCCCTTTCCCGACTTCCACCAGCGTCCCCGCGATAATCCGCACCATGTTATAAAGAAAACCGTTGCCGGTCACTTCGATGACCAATCCGCCCGGCTCCTGTTCCAAGCGGCATTGGTAAATCGTGCGGACCTTATCCTGGATCTCGGTTTTGGCGGAACAAAAAGAGGTGAAATCATGGGTTCCCACCAGATAACCCGCCGCTTCCCGCATCTTTTCCACATCCAGCGAAACGGGGACATGGGTGCGAAACCGGCGCTCAAACAAATCGGGGATCGGCCTCAAGTCCAACCGGTAGCGGTACGTTTTCCACTTTGCGCTTTTTTGGGCATGAAAGTCCATGGGGGCTTCTTCCGCCGAAAGGGCCAATACATCCCGCGGCAAGGTGCGCCTTAAGATATAAGGATATTTTTCAACCGGGATCGGACTGGAAGTCGTAAAATGACAAACCTGGTGAAGAGCGTGAACCCCCGCATCGGTCCGTCCGGAACCGTGAACCGAAACCGCCTCTCCGGTAATCTTCCGCAATGCTTCTTCCAGTGTTCCTTGAATCGTTCTTTGTCCAGGTTGGCTTTGGAAACCGGAAAAATCCGTTCCATCGTAAGCGATGACCAGTTTAATCTTTTTCAATCCGGGCTTTGCACCTCCCTATCGGCCAAACATCCACACAATGCCTCCCAACAGGATCAGGACTGCAACCAGCCACCCGTCCCGTGGGGTGAGCTGAAGCCGGCGCCATTTCGTTCTCCCTTCCGCTCCCCGGTAACATCTGGCTTCCATGGCCAGCGCCAAATCTTCCGCTCTCCGAAAGGAAGACACAAACAACGGAATGAGGATCGGAAAATATTTTTTCAACCGGGTCAGCAAATTCCCCGCTTCAAAATCCACTCCGCGCGCCATTTGCGCCTTTCGGATTTTCTCCGTTTCCTCCCACAGTGTCGGGATGAACCGGAGTGCAATGGACATCATCAAAGCCAACTCATGTGCGGGAACCCCGAATTTTTTAAACGGAGACAAAATCTTTTCGATCCCGTCCGTCAAGTCCATCGGAGACGTCGTAAACGTGAGCAGAGAAGCAATGGCGACCAGCAAGGAAAGCCGGATGGCGATCATCCCGGCCTGGCGGATGCCCTCTTCATAAACGGTGATGAAAGAAAAAGAGAAGACCACGTCCCTCCCTTTGTTCATCCACAAATGCAAAAAGGAAGACAACAGGATAATCCAAAGGACGGGTTTCAGTGCGCTGAAAAAAAGCTTGTATGGAATCCTGGCCGCACGGACGGCGGCAAGCGTGAACAACAGGAACAAGGTACTTGGCAAAACAGCTTTCAAAAAGAAAACATATAGCATGAAGACAAAAACAAATCCCAGTTTGGCCCGGGGATCCAGCCGGTGAACAAAGGAATTGCCGGGAAGATACGAACCCACCACAAACCCTTTCATTGTGAATTCCCCCCGGAAGCAAACCGTTTTTGCAAAGCTTTTTCAAGCGCGTCCAAGGTGAAAATGGATAAAGGAAGCGGCGGATCCAGTTTCCGGTTTATTTTCCGGATCAACTGCGTGACATGCGGCAATTCCAAAGCAAGTTCCTGCCACTTTTGCTCCTGGCTGAACACTTCTTCCGGCGTTCCGGACAAGACCAGCTTTCCATCTGCCAGCACAAATACCTGATCGGCATAGCGCACGACGTGATTCATGTCATGGGTCACCAAGATGATGGTCTTCCCCTGCTGATGAAGCTTTTTGAGCAAAGCAAACAGCTCTTCTTCCCCTTTCGGATCCAATCCGGCCGAGGGCTCGTCCAGAATCAATATATCCGGTTGCAAGGCCAAAACCCCGGCAATCGCCACCCGCCTCATTTGTCCGCCGCTTAAATGAAAAGGAGAACGATCCCATAATTCCGGCGCAAGCCCGACCAAATCCATGGCCCATCGGACCCGGCGGCTTCGTTCCGGTTCCTCTGTCCCCCGGTTTTTCAAGCCGAAGGCAATATCGGCCGCCACGGTTTCCGCAAATAACTGGTGTTCCGGATATTGAAAAACCAATCCGACATGCCGCCTGAGCGACGCTCCCGATTGGCCCCGGGCATCCCACACCAGATCCCCCACCCGGACGTGTCCCGCACCGGGGCGGATCAGCCCGGCAATACACTGGATCAATGTCGATTTTCCGGAGCCGGTTCCGCCGACCACAGCGGCAAAACTTCCTTTCGGAATGCGAAGGCCAACCCGGGACAAAGCTTCTTTCTCAAAAGGAGTATTCGGCAAATATTTCACGCTCAGGTTTTGGATAACAATCTCCATATTTCCCTCACCAGATCTTCTTTACCGTTGATCTCTCCCAGCGGCCAGCCTCTTTTCTGAAGCCGGTGTTTCAACTCCACTTCGATCGGAACCGCCAAACCCCATTGTTTCAAACTATGGGCCCGGGGGTACAGCTGCTTCACCGTCTGATCCAATTTGCATTCTCCCTGATACATGACAATCACACGATCCGCCAGAAAAGCTTCTTCCGCAGAGTGGGTGATGTGGATAATGGTGGTTCCACGATCATTTAACGATTGCATCAAACGGAGCAACGTCTTCCGTCCAACCGGATCAAGCATGGACGTGGATTCATCAAAAATGATCACATCCGGTTCCAACACCAGCACCCCGGCAATGGCCAACCTTTGCTTCTGTCCACCCGAAAGGTGATGGGGCTGGACATGTTCCAATCCCTGAAGTCCGACCGCTTTCACCGCTTGATCGATTTTGCTTTTCATTTCCGAACGTGAAACACCGATATTTTCCAATCCAAAGGCAATATCGTCTTCCACGGATGTCGCAACGATTTGGTTATCCGGGTTTTGAAAAACCATCCCGACTTTCCGGCGGATATTCCACAGATCTTCTTCCGACCGGGTATCCATGTCCGCCACCCGGACCCGGCCCTTTACCGGAAGCAACAGTCCGTTTGCCAACCGGGCAAGTGTGGACTTGCCGGAACCATTACTTCCGACAATGCTCACATATTCCCCGGAACCAATGGCAAGCGAGACATCTTTCAACACCCAAGGGGATTCTGACTCCTGTTCATACCGAAACCATACTCGTTCATACTGAATGATCGGTTCCATTTTTTCACCTTAAAAGAAAAAAGGGTAAACGTCAGGACCAAATGCTGGATCCTGCCTCACCCTTTCCAACAAAAAAAGATTATTTTACCAATTCAAGGAAGACCATGGGTGCACCGTCTCCACGGCGAGGTCCTAATTTGAGAATGCGTGTGTAACCACCATTCCGGTCTTCATAACGGGGAGCAATCTCATCAAAAAGCTTTTTCACTGCGTTCACTTTTTGATGTGTGACTTCTTCTCCCTCTTTCACCGTGTAAGAACGATTGGTACGCACATAGGCAGCGGCTTGACGACGTGCGTGCAAATCGCCGCGCTTTCCGAGCGTAATCATTTTTTCAACGATCGAGCGCACTTCTTTTGCTTTTGCTTCCGTGGTTTCGATGCGTTCGTGAATGATCAGATCGGTAACCAAGTCACGAAGCATTGCTTTGCGTGCGCTGCTGTTTCTGCCAAGTTTTGCGTATGCCATGCTTTTCCCTCCCCCTTCAGAGATTAGTCTTCTTTACGCAAAGACAATCCAAGCTCAGCCAATTTGCTTTGTACTTCTTCCAAAGATTTGCGTCCAAGGTTACGCACTTTCATCATGTCTTCTTCCGTTTTTTGCGTCAGTTCCTGAACCGTATTGATGCCGGCCCGTTTCAGACAGTTGTAAGAGCGAACCGAAAGGTCGAGCTCTTCGATCGTCATTTCCATGACTTTTTCTTTCTTGTCTTCCTCTTTTTCCACCATGATTTCCGCATCTTTTGCTTCTTCCGTCAAGCCGACAAACAACATGAGATGTTCGTTCAGGATTTTCGCACCAAGGCTTACCGCCTCGTCCGGTTTCAAGCTTCCATCGGACCAAACTTCCAATGTCAGCTTGTCATAGTTGGTGACTTGTCCAACCCGTGTGTTCTCCACTTGATAGTTTACCCGTTCAATCGGCGTGTAGATCGAATCGACCGGAATCACACCAATCGGTTGATCTTCACGTTTGTTTTTATCAGCAGATACATATCCGCGGCCACGATTCGCCGTCATCCGGATGCGCAAATGCGCATCATCGCTCAATGTGGCAATGTGCAAATCCGGGTTTAAAATTTCCACATCGCTGTCTGCACGAATGTCGCCTGCGGTTACATCTCCAGGGCCTTCCACATCGATCTCCAAGATTTTTTCTTCATCCGAATGAATCTTCAGAGCCAACTGCTTCAAGTTTAAAATAATTTCCGTCGTATCTTCCACAACTCCGGGAATTGTGGAAAACTCATGCAATACCCCATCTATCTGAATGGAATTAACGGCCGCTCCTGGCAATGAAGAGAGCAGTACACGGCGCAGAGAGTTGCCCAGGGTAGTGCCGTATCCGCGTTCAAGAGGTTCCACCACAAATTTTCCATATCGATGATCTTCACTGATCTCCACAGCTTCGATCTTCGGCTTTTCAATTTCAATCATACGGCTCACAAACCCTCCTTCAGAACGTCGCGTTCCGGGCGAAATCCAACCTCATGATTGCACGGATTTGGTATAACAGGATAAAAGAATTAGTCTTATCCAGTATACACCATCTCATGCAAAAATAAACAATGGAACAGATTGGAAGCAAAAATTAAACACGGCGACGTTTCGGCGGACGACATCCATTGTGAGGGATTGGTGTTACGTCTTTGATCAGACTTACTTCCAAACCTGCCGCTTGCAAAGAACGAATCGCTGCTTCACGACCTGCTCCCGGCCCTTTCACCAGAACATCCACAGATTTCATTCCGTTTTCCATCGCTACTTTCGCAGCTTGTTCCGCAGCCATTTGAGCTGCAAAAGGCGTGCTTTTACGGGAACCTTTGAATCCCATCGTACCGGAGCTTGCCCATGCAACGGTGTTTCCGCGCGGATCGGTAATTGTTACGATGGTGTTGTTAAAAGTGGAACGAATGTGAGCCGTACCGGCTTCAATGTTTTTTCTTGCACGGCGTTTGACACGTTGAGTTGTCGTTTTACGTTTAGCCACAATTTTCCCTCCTTGCTATTCTTATTTTTTCTTGTTCGCTACAGTGCGGCGAGGACCTTTGCGTGTGCGTGCATTCGTTTTGGAGCTTTGACCGCGAACAGGCAGCCCGCGACGATGACGAATTCCGCGATAACATCCGATTTCGATCAACCGTTTGATGTTTAATGCCACTTCACGACGAAGATCCCCTTCGATGACCAGGTTTTTGTCAATGAAGCTGCGCAATTTTGCTACTTCATCTTCCGTCAGGTCACGAACCCGGGTATCCGGATTGACCCCCGTCTCTTTCAAAATTCTTTTCGATTGGGAACGACCGATTCCGTAGATATAAGTGAGGGCAATTTCTACGCGTTTTTCACGTGGTAAATCGATTCCGGCAATACGCGCCATACTTTACACCTCCCGTCATTAACCTTGTTTTTGCTTATGCTTCGGATTTTCACAAATTACCATGACTGCCCCTTTGCGACGAATCACTTTGCATTTTTCGCAAATGGGCTTTACTGAAGGTCTCACTTTCATTTCAGCACCCTCCTGTCTTAAGCGTCTTTCAGCAACTGCTCACAGGTCTTTACTTGTAACGATAAGTGATCCGTCCACGGGATAGATCGTAAGGAGAAAGTTGAACAGTTACTTTGTCTCCCGGCAAAATACGAATAAAGTGCATGCGAATCTTTCCGGAGACATGGGCCAGAACTTCATGACCATTTTCCAACTCTACACGAAACATCGCATTCGGTAAAGGTTCTTTTACAATCCCTTCTACCTCGATCACATCTTCTTTGGCCATCGATTCACACTCCTTTATGCTCCTGCTTGAGCAAATATTGGTTCAGGGCGTATCGTAACTTCGCATTATCCACTCGACGATACTTCTTCAAATCAGCTGCAATCTCCTGATTAATCGTATTCGTCACTTGAATGTGCTTGACATTCTTCTTTTTCGGGCATTCCATCTTTCGCCGGTTCCCGTCCGCCAGAAGAACGAAATACGGTTCTTGACAGCCGACCACGATTGCGAAGTTCCCTGCATCACGTCCGCGCAAAATGCGTACAATCTGTCCGGGACTCGGGAGACAATCCACATCTGTCACGTCCATCACCCTTCACCTGGATTACGCTTTGGTCAGAATCTCATAGCCGTCATCTGTGATCGCGATGGTATGCTCAAAGTGCGCGCAGAGAGAACCATCCGCCGTTACGACCGTCCAATTGTCAGCGAGTGTATTGACAAACCGTTTTCCATAGTTGACCATCGGCTCGACCGCAATGGTCATTCCGGATTTCAAACGGGGTCCTTTTCCGGGAATCCCGTAATTCGGAATGCTCGGACCTTCATGTAAGTTCCGGCCCACACCATGCCCGACATACTCCCGTACGATGGAAAAACCGGCTTCTTCGGCAACGGTCTGGATGGCATGGGAAATATCACCCACTCTGGCCCCGGCTTTGGCTTGCTCCAGTCCTTTATACAAAGACTCTTCCGTAACCTTCAACAATCTTTCCGCTTCCGGACTGATCTTTCCGACCGGATAAGTCCAAGCCGAATCTCCGTGATATCCTTCATAACATGCACCGATATCCAGAGAGATAATATCTCCTTCTTTTAATTCGCGGTTTCCAGGAATCCCGTGCACCAACTCATCGTTGACGGATGTGCATATACTGCCTGGAAAGCCATTATACCCCTTAAAGGAAGGCGTCGCACCATATCCGCTAATCACTTTTTCCGCCAGCCGGTCAAGCTCTTTGGTGGTAATCCCGGGCTGAATGGCCTTTTTTAACTCCTGATGTGTCAAATATACGATCTTTCCGGCTTCTCTCATGCGTTCGAGTTCATTGGCCGATTTGATGATAATCATGACTTCGCCCCTCGAATCACGGACATAATCTCTTTGGTTACATCTTCGATCGGCTGCTTCCCATCGACACGATGAAGTTTGCCAGTTGATTCATAATAGCGCAGTAACTTTTGGATCTGCTCCATGTTGATTTTGAGACGTTCTTTCACCGTCTCAATCTTGTCATCATCCCGCTGATAAAGTTCACCGTTGCAGCGGTCACAAACTCCATCCACTTTTGGCGGAGCAAAAACGACATGATAAGTCGCGCCACACTCGCGGCAAATGCGTCGACCCGTCAGACGTTTCAGGAGTTCCTCCTCATCAACATCAATATAAATCACATAATCGATGGGACGATTCAACTCTTTTGTCAATTCATCCAGTGCTTCAGCTTGCGGAACCGTTCTGGGAAAGCCATCCAACATAAATCCGTTTGCACAATCATCTTTGCCCAAACGTTCACGCACAATACCGATCGTCACCTCATCAGGGACCAATTTTCCCTGATCCAGGTAAGTTTTTGCCTCCAGGCCAAGCGGTGTTTCCTCTTTCACTGCCTGGCGAAACATATCTCCGGTCGAAATATGCGGGATCTTCAACTCATCAATAATGTGCGCTGCTTGCGTCCCTTTCCCGGCCCCGGGTAAGCCCATGAGTACAATATTCATCAATATCCCTCCCGGTTCAACTGTCTACGGGTTTGGTCCGCACTTACAGAGAAAAAATGGATTTGCATGCCCATATCATAGCCCCGGAAACAAATCCGGGGGATGGACAATGCTCATTTATGCATAAACCCTTTGTAATGGCGTCTGATCAACTGACTTTCGATCGTTTTCATCGTTTCCAATGCCACACCGACCACGATGAGAAGCGAGGTTCCGCCAATCTGAACGGTACTGGGCAGACCCGAAAAGTTGATGAAAAAGATCGGCAAAATGGATACGGCCGCCAAAAACACCGAACCTGTCAAAGTTAAGCGATTCATCACCTTGGTCAAATAGGTTGAAGTGTTTTTTCCAGGCCGGATTCCCGGAATAAAGCCGCCATTTTTCTTCATCTGATCAGCCAATTGAATCGGATTGATTTGCACGAATGTGTAAAAATAAGAGAATCCGATGATCAGGATGACGTACAGAACCATCCCCAAACCAAAATGGGTGTAGGTGAAATTGGCCTGAATCCAATCCGCAACCGGATGCCCTTGCCAGAAGCCGGCAATCGTCACCGGGAACATGAGCAAAGCCAGTGCAAAGATCACCGGAATCACGCCGGCTGCATTGATTTTCATCGGAATGTGCGTCGACTGACCGCCGTACATTTTACGGCCAACCACCCGTTTGGTGTACTGTACCGGAATTCTGCGAACACCTTGTTGAATATAAATGACCCCGATCACAACCAGGATCACAACCAGCAAAATTCCAACGGCTTTCAAAATTCCAAGGAACAATTGGTCTTCCTGAACAAACAATGTGTTGTAAATCGCACCCACATGAGACGGGATGGCTGCCACAATCCCGGCAAAGATCAAAATGGAAATTCCATTTCCGATTCCTTTTTCCGTGATTTGTTCGCCCATCCACATCAAAAATGCGGTACCCGCTGTCAGTGTGAGAGAAATCAAAGCATAGGACCAAACGCTTTGGTCTTCGATAAAGCCGGTAATATAACGGTTGAAACCAATGGACAATCCGATGGATTGAATCAATCCCAACACAATCGTAAAGTAGCGGGTAAACTGTGCCAATTTACGGCGACCCACTTCACCTTCCTTCGCCCATCGTGCAAAGGCCGGAATGACATCCATCGTCAAAAGTTGCACAATGATCGAAGCAGTGATATAGGGCATAATCCCCATCGCAAAAATGGAGAAGTTCGTGAAAGCCCCCCCGGAAAAAGCATTGATGAGACCAAAAACACCTTGTGCTTGATCCATCAACATTTGGAGAGCCTCGGCGTTAGTGTTCGGAACCGGAATAAAACTTCCGATCCGAAAAATCACTAACATCATCAAAGTGTATAAAATACGCCGACGAAGATCTTCCACCTTAAAGATATTGCCCAGGTTCCGAATCATTAGATTACCTCCGTCGCTCCACCAGCGGCGTTAATTTTCTCCTGCGCTGAAGCAGAGAATTTGTGAGCTTTCACCGTCAGCTTTTTCTCCAGTTCGCCATTGCCAAGAACTTTCAATCCGCTTTTCAGGTTTTTAACAACGCCTTCTTTAACCAAGAGTTCCGGTGTCACAACGGTTCCGTCTTCAAACCGGTTCAACGTGTCCAGGTTGACGATTGCGTATTCCACACGATTCGGGTTTGTAAAACCGCGTTTCGGCAAGCGGCGGTAAATCGGCATTTGACCCCCTTCAAAACCAGGGCGTACACCGCCACCGGAACGTGCATTTTGTCCTTTTTGACCACGTCCCGAAGTTTTTCCCTGACCCGCTGCAATACCACGTCCAAGGCGTTTTTTCGCTTTACGAGCGCCGGTAGCTGGCTTTAATTCATGCAATTTCATCCCTCGCACCTCCTCTTCAGCATGTCATCCAAAAATCACTCGTTGATTTCTTTGACTTCTACCAGGTGTGATACCTTGTTCAGCATCCCGCGAATTGCCGGATTGTCTTGATGCGTAACGGTTTGTTCACGTTTTTTCAAACCCAGCGTACGCAAAGTTACGCGTTGGCTTTCCGGGCGGCCGATCATGCTGCGCTTGAGGGTAATCGCCAGTTTTTTAGCCATGGTCATCCCCTCCTTATCCCAACAGTTCCTCTACGCTTTTACCGCGCAGTTTTGCTACGTCTTCCGGACGTTTCAAGTTTTCGAGTCCATTCAGCGTAGCGCGTACCATATTGATCGGGTTGTTTGAACCTGTCGATTTCGTCAGAATGTCACCAACACCTGCAGCATTCAACACGTCACGCACAGGACCTCCGGCAATGACTCCGGTACCTTTCGATGCCGGCTTCAAAAGAACTTCCCCGGCACCAAAACGGCCGATCATTTCGTGAGGAATCGTGCTTCCCAAAAGGGGGACACGAATCATATTCTTTTTCGCATTCTCAATTCCTTTGCGAATGGCTTCCGGTACTTCAGCCGCTTTTCCGATCCCTGCTCCAACTTTGCCTTTGCCGTCGCCGACAACGACAAGAGCGCTGAAACTGAAGCGACGTCCGCCTTTTACAACTTTTGCCACACGGTTAATGCTAACCACTTTTTCGATAAACTCTGATTGCGCAGCATCTCTTTTGCGCGGCTTCTCTTGTTTGCTCAAAAGTCCAGACCTCCTTCCCGTGCTCCTTCAGCCAAAGCTTTCACACGACCATGATAAATGTATCCGCCGCGATCAAAAACAACTTTATTGAATCCTTTGTCCGCAGCTCGTTTCGCAATCAATTTGCCGACTTCGCGTGCCGCATCCACTGTTCCGCCATTGACACCTTTTTCTTTGATTTCTTTATCCAAGGTCGAAGCAGCTGCCAATGTGTGTCCGGCCATGTCATCGATCAATTGAGCGTAAATGTTTTTGGAAGAACGGAAAACGTTCAAACGGGGACGCTCAGCGGTACCAAACACTTTGTTGCGAACACGCAAATGGCGTTTTTTCCGTCTCTCGTTACGACTTACTTTACGAATCACGGTCTAGTTCACTCCCTTCTTGATCATGCTACGGTTTACTTCCCGGTTTTCCCTTCCTTACGACGAATCACTTCATCGCTGTACTTGATTCCTTTGCCTTTGTAAGGTTCAGGTACACGGACTTTCCGGATGTTGGCGGCCATTTCACCAACAACTTGTTTGTCGATCCCTTTGACAACGACTTGTGTTTGGGAAGGGACATCAATCTCGATTCCATCCATCGGAGTGATCTCCACCGGATGAGAATAACCGACGTTCAAGACCAGTTTGTTTCCTTTTTTCTGAGCCCGATAACCGACACCAACCAACTCGAGGGTTTTGGAGAATCCTTTGCTTACGCCTTCCACCATTCCGGCGATCAAGCTGCGGGTGGTTCCGTGTAAAGCACGGTAGGTCCGATGATCGTTCGGACGTTCCACCACGACTTGATTCTCTTCCACCTTGATGCTGATATCGGAATGGAAGTCACGGGACAAGGTGCCTTTCGGTCCTTTCACGGTAACCTTGTTCCCTTCCACGTTTACTTCAACCCCGTTTGGGATTTCAATCGGTTTTTTCCCGATACGAGACATAACATTCACCTCCATCCGTAAACCAATTACCAGATATACGCAATGACTTCTCCGCCGACTTTTTGCTCACGGGCCTCTTTGTCCGTCAAAATCCCTTTGCTGGTGGACAAAAGAGCAATGCCCAAACCACGCAAAACACGCGGAATTTCATTGGCTTTTACATAAACGCGCAACCCGGGTTTGCTGATCCGTTTCAATCCGGTAATCACTTTTTCATTGTTTGGTCCGTACTTCAAGAAAATCCGAATAATGCCTTGTTTGTTGTCTTCAATATATTCCGCGTCGCGGATAAAACCTTCACGTTTCAAGATCTCGGCGATTTCCCGCTTCATACGGGATGCCGGAAACTCAACACTTTCATGACGAACCATATTGGCATTCCGAATTCTTGTCAGCATATCTGCAATCGGGTCTGTCATCACCATGTGAAACCCTCCTTCCTATCCTATTACCAACTTGCTTTTTTCACGCCGGGAATCTGCCCTTTGTAGGCCAATTCTCGGAAGCAAATACGACACAGACGGAACTTACGCATCACCGAATGCGGGCGACCGCAACGTTCACAGCGCGTATAAGCACGAACTTTGAATTTCGGTTTGCGTTTCGACTTCACGATCATCGATTTTTTGGCCAAGTGATTCCCTCCCTTCAAAGTTTTGCCGTCCCGTTATTTGCGAAAAGGCATTCCCATCAATGCCAACAATTCACGCGCTTCTTCATCCGTATCGGCTGTCGTCACGATCACGACATCCATTCCGCGAACTTTGTCCACTTTATCGTAAGAGATTTCCGGGAAAATCAATTGCTCTTTCAAACCGAGGGTGTAGTTTCCGCGTCCGTCAAAGGATTTCGGGGATACCCCGCGGAAATCGCGAACCCGTGGCAGAGCCACATTCATCAGTTTGTCAAGGAAATGATACATCCGTTCTCCACGAAGGGTTACTTTTGCACCAATCGGCATTCCTTCACGGAGTTTAAATCCGGCAATTGACTTTTTCGCCCGTGTCACAACAGGCTTTTGACCGGAAATCAATGTGAGGTCTTCCACTGCACCATCCAAAGCTTTGGAGTTTTGTACAGCTTCACCCACACCCATGTTGATTACGACTTTTTCCACTTTGGGTACTTGCATGGTAGATTTGTATCCAAATTTTTTCATGAGGGCAGGAGATACCTCATTGAGATACTGCTCTTTCAAGCGTGCTGCCATCAGGGTTAACCTCCCTTCATCAAACATTACTTGTCAAGAATTTCTCCCGATTTTTTCGCATAGCGCACTTTTTTCTTCTCGCCGTTTTTGCCTTCCACAAACTTGTAACCGACACGGGTCGGCTCTTTGGTTTTCGGATCTTCGATCATCACATTGGATACATGAATCGGTGCTTCCTGTTCAACGATCCCGCCTTGTGGATTGGCTTGGGTCGGGCGAGTGTGCTTTTTGACCATGTTGACACCTTCAACCAGCACACGGTTTTCTTTCGGCATTGCTTTAATCACACGGCCGCGAGTGTAAACTTTTTTGCCATCTGCGAAGTACGGAGCTTCTTTACCTCGCATCACAATGACCATATCACCCTTTTTGATGTGCATACCGGGCACCTCCTTACCTGCAGAAGTGTTCTGTTTTCATCTTCATGAAATCCTTAGAGTACTTCCGGTGCTAAAGAGATGATTTTCATGAAGTCGCGGTCACGCAACTCACGGGCAACGGGTCCAAAAATCCGTGTACCGCGAGGGCTTTTATCATCTTTGATCACAACCGCGGCGTTTTCGTCAAAGCGGATGTAAGAACCGTCCGGACGACGTACGGAACGGACCGTGCGTACCACCACGCACTTCACGACATCCCCTTTCTTGACAACGCCACCGGGTGTAGCTTGTTTTACAGAAGCCACAATCACATCACCGATACCGGCCGATGATTTTTTCGATCCACCAAGTACACGAATGCACATTACTTCCTTCGCACCAGAGTTATCTGCCACACGCAAACGTGTTTGAGGTTGAATCATGACATTCCCTCCTTCCCGCTTCAATCATGCGCTTGTCATTAAACAATCACTGCTTCTTCAACGATTTCAACCAAACGCCAGCGCTTATCTTTTGAAAGCGGACGTGTTTCCATGATTCGTACAACATCTCCGACTTTTGCACGGTTTTCTTCATCATGCGCTTTGAACTTTTTGGTGTATTTCACGCGTTTTCCGTACAATGGATGCTTTTTGTAGGTTTCAACAGCGACGACGATCGTTTTATCCATTTTATCGCTGACCACTTTGCCGACACGTACTTTACGGCGACTTGTGCGCTCGTTCATCCCTGTTTCCTCCTTTCAATCCCTAGTTCGCGCTCCCGCAATACGGTTTTACAACGGGCAATATCCTTGCGAACCTGACGCAACCGGGCCGGGTTTTCCAATTGACCGGTTGCCGATTGGAAGCGGAGGTTAAACAGCTCTTCTTTGTACTGTGCGAGCTTTTGCTCGATTTCGGCGGTGGTCAATTCGATCAGCTCTTTTGCTTTCATTCGTTACCACCCGCTTCTTCACGTTTTACAAATTTGGTTTTGATCGGAAGTTTGTGAGCTGCAAGACGAATCGCTTCACGGGCCACTTCTTCCGGAACCCCTGCTACTTCAAACATCACTTTGCCAGGTTTCACAACCGCCACCCACTTTTCGGGCGAACCTTTCCCGCTTCCCATCCGTACTTCGAGGGGTTTTTGAGTGATCGGTTGATCCGGGAAAATTTTAATCCACACTTTCCCGCCACGTTTCATGTAACGGGTCATGGCAATACGGGCAGCTTCGATTTGACGGTTGGTGATCCAAGCCGGTTCAAGCGCTTGTAAACCAAATTCACCGAAAGCGACTTCCGTACCGCCTTTTGCCCTCCCTTTCAAACTGGGGCGATGTGGACGGCGGAACTTCACGCGTTTTGGCATCAGCATAGGTTACTCGCCTCCTTCCGCTGCTCCTTCTTTATTTTTTTGCGGCAAAACTTCGCCACGATAAATCCATACCTTCACACCGATCCGGCCGTATGTGGTATGTGCTTCGGCAAAACCGTAGTCAATATCAGCACGCAATGTGTGAAGCGGAACCGTTCCTTCGCTGTAACCTTCACTGCGTGCAATGTCTGCACCGCCAAGACGGCCGCTCACCAAAGTGCGAACCCCTTTTGCTCCGGCACGAACCGAACGCTGAATGGCTTGTTTCATCGCACGACGGAATGAAACACGGCGTTCCAGTTGTTGTGCAATGTTTTCAGCTACCAGATATGCATCAAGCTCCGGGTTTTTCACTTCGCTGATGTTGATGTGAACTTTCTTGCCGGTCAATTTGGTAAGAGCCTGACGAAGTGCTTCCACCTCAGCTCCACCTTTACCGATCACCATTCCGGGTTTCGCGGTATGAAGGGTGATGTTAATGCGATTTGCAGCACGTTCAATCTCAATTCCAGACACCGCTGCGTCTTTCAGGCGTTTTTTGATATACTCACGGACTCGAATGTCTTCGTGCAAGAGATCTGCATAGTCTTTATCCGCATACCATTTGGATTCCCAGTCGCGGATCACGCCGACACGCAGACCCACCGGATTTACCTTTTGACCCAAAGCTTCATCCCTCCTTATTCAATCATTCTTTTTCAGAAACAACTACCGTAATGTGGCTTGTGCGTTTGTTGATACGGCCCGCGCCACCCCGAGCACGTGCAATGTAACGCTTCATCGTCGGCCCCTCATCTACGAAAGCTTGCTCTACATAAAGACGATTGGTGTCCATATTGTAGTTATGCTCCGCATTCGCTACGGCGGAGTTCAACACTTTCTCAATAATCGGAGAGGCGGCACGAGGAGTAAAGCGTAAAATGGCAAGTGCCTCTTCTACAGATTTGCCGCGAATCAAGTCAATCACCAGACGTGCTTTACGGGGAGCGATCCGCACGTAACGAGCAACTGCTTTTGCTTTCATCATTTAACCTCCTCTCTTAACCGAAACCTCTACCGTCTTTTCGTTTTCTTGTCATCACCGGCATGCCCTCTGAAGGTCCGGGTCGGTACGAATTCACCCAATTTGTGGCCCACCATGTCTTCTGTCACATAAACCGGCACATGTTTGCGCCCGTCATGCACAGCAAACGTATGACCCACAAATTCGGGGAAAATGGTGGAACGACGAGACCATGTTTTGATCACACGTTTTTCGTCTTTTTTGTTCAGTTCTTCCACTTTTTTCAAAAGATGTGCATCGGCAAATGGCCCTTTTTTCAAGCTGCGGCCCATAAGTTCGACCTCCCTTCGAGTGAGGCTATTTCACAGCCTTTATTTACCTTTACGGCGACGAATAATATATTTGTCAGACTGCTTGTTTTTCTTGCGGGTTTTGTAACCCAGCGTCGGTTTTCCCCACGGGGTAACCGGAGATTTGCGTCCGATCGGTGCACGACCTTCCCCACCACCATGCGGGTGATCCACCGGGTTCATCACCGAACCGCGAACCGTCGGCCGTTTACCCATCCAACGGGAACGTCCGGCTTTCCCCACACGGATCAATTCATGATCAATGTTTCCGACTTGACCAATCGTTGCACGACAGGTGAGAAGGATCATCCGGGTTTCGCCGGAAGCCAGGCGAATGATCGCATATTTTCCTTCTTTCCCGAGCAGTTGTGCAGAAGCACCTGCAGCACGCACCAATTGACCGCCGCGGCCCGGTTTCATTTCGATGTTGTGAATCACCGTACCCACCGGGATGTTTTTCAGCGGCAAGGCGTTTCCGACACGAATGTCCGCATCCGGACCGGAAACCACGGTCATTCCGACTTTCAATCCGTGCGGTGCCAAGATGTAGCGTTTTTCACCATCTTTATAATGGATCAGTGCAATGTTTGCAGAACGGTTCGGGTCGTACTCGATTGTGGCAACTTTGCCTGGAATGCCATCTTTATCACGTTTAAAGTCAATGATACGGTATTTCCGTTTATGTCCCCCACCTTGATGGCGGACCGTTAATTTCCCTTGATTGTTGCGGCCGGCTTTTCTCACCAGCGGAACAACCAATGACTTTTCCGGCTTATCCGTCGTAATCTCATCAAATGCCGAAACGGTCATATGACGACGGGACGGGGTCGTTGGCTTAAAAGATTTAATAGCCACTGCTCTTTCCCTCCTTCTTGCTTAATATCAAACCTCAAATACTTCGATGGCCTTGCTGTCTTCCGTGAGCGTTACAATCGCTTTTTTCCGTTCGGGTCTGCGACCGCTGTAACGACCGTAACGTTTCACTTTTCCTTTTACGCGCATTGTGTTTACTTTATCCACTTTCACGCCGAAGATCTCTTCGATCGCTTTTTTCACTTCCACTTTGTTTGCGCGGGGATCGACTTCAAATACATATTTCTTTTCTTCCATCAGGTCTGTGGACTCTTCGGTGATGACCGGTCGACGAATAATGTCACGTGGGTTTTTCACTGGCCAAACACCTCCTCAATGCGATTCACAGCCCCGCGGGTGAGAATGAGTTTGTCATGATAAAGCACATCAAGAACATTCAAGCCTTCAGCCGGGATCACTTTCACTCCCGGAATGTTACGGGCGGAAAGCTCTGCATTTTCTTCCACTTGATCTGCAACGATCAACGCTTTGCGATCCACACCCAGATTTTTGAGGACTTGAACCATCTCACGGGTTTTGGGCTGTTCCATTTTCAATTCATCCAGAACGATCAGCTCGCTGTCGTTCACTTTGGAAGAAAGCGCCGATTTAATGGCAAGACGCCGTACTTTTTTCGGCAATTTGTAAGCATAGCTCCGTGGTTGCGGACCAAACACGGTGCCACCGCCAACCCACAACGGGGAACGAATGCTGCCGTGACGTGCGCGTCCGGTTCCTTTTTGTCTCCAGGGTTTTTTACCGCCACCGCTCACAGCCGCACGATTTTTGGTTGCATGGGTACCGCGGCGCAAGGATGCTTGTTGCATGACAACGGCTTCGTGCAACACAGCTTCATTCGGGGTGATGCCAAAAACATTTTCAGAAAGCTCAATGTCCCCGACTTGCTTACCGCTCATATCTAAGACCGTTAACTTTGGCATGGATGCTCCTCCTTTCTTCACTCAATCAGTTGCCTGCTTTCACAGCAGATTTGATCACTACATAACCGTTTTTCGGTCCCGGAATGGCGCCTTTGATCAAGAGCAGATTTTTCTCGGCATCAACACGAACCACTTGCAGGTTTTGTGTTGTCACCTTGTCTCCGCCCATGCGTCCGGGCAATGTTTGTCCTTTGAACACACGGCTCGGACCTACCGCACCCAAAGAACCGGGTCTGCGATGATAACGGGAACCGTGACTCATCGGACCGCGGGATTGGTTATGCCGTTTAATGGCACCGGCAAATCCTTTCCCTTTGGATGTTCCAGTGACATCCACGATGTCCCCTTCAGAGAAAATATCCGCTTTGATGGTGCTTCCCAATTCATACTCATCCAAGTTCACACCGCGGATCTCTTTGATGAATTTTTGGGGTTTGACGCCGGCTTTTTTCGCATGACCGAGTTCCGGCTTGTTTGCACGATGTTCTTTCTTTTCGTCAAAACCGAGTTGAACGGCCTCATATCCGTCGGTTGCGACTTCCTTTTTCTGCAACACGACACAGGGACCTGCTTCAACCACCGTAACCGGAGTGACCACTCCGTCTTCATTGAAGACCTGAGTCATCCCGAGTTTTCTACCGAGAATCCCTTTCACTTTGCACACCTCCTGCCATTACAGAATCAGAGATTACAATTTGATTTCAATGTCGACACCAGACGGAAGATCCAATCTCATCAACGCATCCACGGTTTGCTGAGTTGGATTCATGATGTCAATGAGACGTTTATGAGTGCGCATTTCGAATTGCTCACGAGAATCTTTGTATTTGTGAACCGCGCGCAAAATCGTATAAACCGATTTTTCCGTCGGCAGCGGGATCGGGCCGGAAACGCTGGCACCTGTCCGCTTGGCGGTATCCACGATTTTAACCGCAGATTGGTCCAAAATGCGGTGATCGTAAGCTTTCAACCGAATGCGAATCTTTTGTTTTGCCATCTTTACCCCTCCTTCTCGCCCATTTTGAAAATGAACTTCTCCACGAAAATTTCCCGCCCGGCCATGGCAAAGGGGCCGGGTGTGTCGGCAACCTTTCGCTTCATCGCGTTCATGACAACATTCACGATTATAAAGAAAAAACAATAGATATGCAAGTTTTTTTCTTGTTTTGATTGCATCGGGGAGCCATTGTCGCATTTTTGATGAAAAAACTCCCGGAATAAAAGAGTACGGGAACCGCATGGCGATTTCCTGCCGGACGTCACGGATTGACTTTTTCCGCTTCCCGTGCACGCCGGAGGAATGCCGCAATCCGTCCGGCAGCCTGCTCCATGTCTTTCCGGTTCGTGATGTCAATGCTTGCATGATTCAATGCATACTGACGCCTTCTTTCAAAAAACAACCGTTTGATCTCTTCCATCGTTTTGTCTCGCAAAACCGGACGGTTGTCGCGGATCTGCGGATAACGTTCCTCTTTCCAATATTCCCAGGATACATCAAGGAAAACGACCAGCCCGTGCTTGAGACAGACACGGCGCACCTCTTCCTGCAAATACGCACCG
Source organism: Thermoactinomyces sp. CICC 23799 (assembly GCF_016055145.1). Taxonomy (NCBI): domain Bacteria; kingdom Bacillati; phylum Bacillota; class Bacilli; order Caryophanales; family Thermoactinomycetaceae; genus Thermoactinomyces; species Thermoactinomyces sp. CICC 23799. The sequence goes on along the minus strand of NZ_JAECVV010000003.1, from coordinate 103,328 downwards.
CCGCCAAGGGAGAGCACCTTCCTCTGCTCCCCCGCACACAACCTGACGATCAAATCCCGTTCCTGCCGCCGGAACCAGGCTTCTCCTTTGCGGGCAAACATTTGCGGGACAGACATGTGATGCACTTTTTCCAATTCACGGTCCGTATCCGCAAAATCAAAGCCCAACATCCCGGCCACCTGCTCCCCGACCGTCGTCTTTCCCGCTCCCATAAAACCAATCAGTACAAGATTTCGTTCCTGACACGAAAGACCATCCGGCACTTTCATCTCCGCTTTCACCCTTTTTCCGCCAGCTTATAAACCCTTCAAAAGGAAGACCGGCACAAATTGGCCAAACCACATCCATCTTCTTCCATCCGGGCCCTTTTTAATTAACTAAGAGTATAAAGCGCGCCCGCAAACCGTGTCAATCTTCGCCCCGGGTATACTTTTGAATGACTGGCAACAGATTTTGGACTTCTTCAACCGGCATCTGTCCCGGAGCTGAACTTCGGGATCCGGAGGCAAACGTGACGGCGGACCCGTATGCCCAACCCGCCAGCCGGGTAATCGTCCCCAATCCGCCCATCGACATGGTGATTAAGGGAATTCGCACATGATTCCGCGCTTCTTCGGTTGCTTCCATTAAAACGATCACATCTTTGAAAGTGGCGGGCATCACGGCCACTTTGGCAATATCCGCCCCAAACTCAACGGCTTTGAAGATTTTATCAACCAGTACTTCTTTTGCCGGCGTCTGATCAAAATCATGGAAAGACAAAATCAAGCGGACCCCGTATGCTTTGGAAACGTTGCGGATAACCGGGATGTTCCGCTCGTCCCGCAACTCGTGGTCGATCAGATCCACCTGACGGGTTTGACAGACCCACTTCATCAGGCGGATTTTATTGCCATCCGTCAACGGGATGGGTTGCCCCCCTTCTTTTTCGGAACGAATCGTGAACAAAAGCGGAATCTCCCCGACAATCCCCCTCATCTGATGAACAACATCCAATACCTTTTCCGGATCGCCGATCTCTTGAAAAAAATCCGCCCTCCACTCGATCAGATCCGGCTTTTTCCGACAAAGTTCACTTGTCTGCTTTCGGATCTCATCCGCATCTTTGCCGACCACCGGGGCACAAATACAAGGCTGTCCGCCCCCGATTTCAACCTTTCGGACCGTGACGACGGTTGGCGAAATCTTCATTCTCCCCTCACACTCCTCTACGCTTCTTTCAGGATGGATGCATGCGTATTGAATTTACTATACTATATCCACTCTGAAGAGAAAAACCTGCATACTGATGGTACTGCTCCGGCCGTTATGAAACCGCCCCCGCCTGCATCATCGATTCCCGTGAAACAAGCCGGTCATCCACACACTCCGCCTTTCAAAAATTCCTCATGAAACACACCAGTCCCCCACACGCTCCACCTTTTAAAAAACACCGTCCCACGCAACCATTTCCCCGTGTATCCCAAAGCTGGGTGCCGCATATCCGCTCCTTTCGGCCCATAAAAAAACCGCTGCCTGAAATCAGGCAGCGGTTGTGCCAAATTCACCATTGATCTTACTCAATGATTTCGGTAACGGCACCTGCACCAACGGTACGTCCACCTTCACGGATAGCGAAGCGGGTACCATCTTCAATAGCGATCGGTGCAATGAGTTCTACTTCCATTTCCACGTTGTCGCCAGGCATGCACATTTCAACGCCTTCCGGCAGTTTGATAACACCGGTTACGTCCGTGGTGCGGAAGTAGAATTGCGGACGATAGTTGGAGAAGAACGGGGTATGACGACCACCTTCTTCTTTGGACAATACGTAAACTTGTGCTTTGAATTTGGTGTGCGGGTTTACGCTTCCCGGTTTAGCGAGAACTTGACCACGTTGGATTTCTTTGCGGTCAATACCACGCAACAATGCACCGATGTTGTCACCAGCTTCAGCGCTGTCGAGCAACTTACGGAACATTTCAATTCCGGTTACAACCGTTTTACGGGTTTCATCCAAACCAACGATTTCCACTTCGTCACCTGTGTTCAAGATACCGCGTTCCACACGACCGGTAGCAACGGTACCACGACCGGTGATGGTGAACACGTCTTCCACAGGCATCAAGAAGGTTTTGTCAGTGTCGCGTTCCGGAGTCGGAACATATTCGTCGATGGCTTTCATGAGTTCATGAATCGGTTGAGCATCTTCTCCGGTCGGGTTTTCCAGAGCTTTCAATGCAGAACCGCGGATAACCGGAATGTCATCTCCCGGGAACTCGTACTCGCTGAGCAACTCGCGAACTTCCATTTCAACGAGCTCGAGAAGCTCTTCGTCGTCAACCATGTCGCATTTGTTCAAGAATACAACGATGTACGGAACGCCTACTTGGCGGGACAGCAAGATGTGTTCACGGGTTTGCGGCATCGGACCGTCAGCTGCGGATACAACCAGGATGGCTCCGTCCATTTGAGCAGCACCCGTGATCATGTTTTTCACGTAGTCGGCGTGACCCGGGCAGTCAACGTGAGCATAGTGACGATTTTCGGTTTCGTACTCAACGTGAGCGGTGGAGATGGTGATTCCACGTTCTCTTTCTTCCGGAGCTTTGTCGATTTGATCGTAAGCTTGTGCTTCAGCACCACCGGATTGAGAAAGAACGGTTGTGATTGCAGCGGTCAAAGTGGTTTTACCATGGTCTACGTGACCGATTGTTCCGATATTTACGTGCGGTTTCGTACGCTCGAATTTGGCTTTAGACATATCGAATAATCCTCCCTTTGCTTAGGAATCAGTAATATTTTAATAGATTTATTGGAATCAGGGAAGCGGACATTTTTCCGCTTCTCCAGGTAGTTTAGCAGGGTTTGCCATTAAGCGCCAGTTGCTTTTTTGACAATTTCATCCGCGATGTTTTTCGGCACTTCTTCATAATGGTCAAACACCATTGTGAAAACACCGCGTCCTTGTGTGCGGGAACGCAATGTGTTTACGTAACCGAACATCTCGGCAAGCGGAACCATCGCACGGATGACTTGGCCTCCGGAACGGGATTCCATTCCTTCCACACGTCCGCGGCGCGAGTTGATGTCACCCATGACATCCCCCATGTATTCCTCCGGAACCACGACTTCCACTTTCATGATGGGTTCGAGAAGTACCGGGTTACATTTGTCCTTGGCTGCTTTCAACGCCATGGAACCTGCGATTTTAAAGGCCATTTCCGACGAGTCCACATCGTGGTAAGATCCGTCGAAGAGTGTTGCACGGATGTCCACCAACGGATAACCCGCCAACACACCGTTTTGCATGGCTTCTTCGATACCGCTTTGTACGGCCGGGATGTATTCTTTCGGTACAACCCCACCGACAATTTTGTTGACAAATTCGAAGCCGGCGCCTTCTTCCAGCGGCTCGAATTCGATCCATACGTGACCGTATTGACCGCGTCCACCGGACTGACGCACGAATTTCCCTTCCACTTTCGCGGAAGAACGGAAGGTTTCCTTGTAGGCAACCTGAGGTGCACCCACATTCGCTTCCACTTTGAATTCGCGTTTCAGACGGTCAACGATGATGTCCAGGTGAAGCTCTCCCATTCCGCTGATGATGGTTTGACCCGTTTCTTCATCCATTCTCGTTTTGAAGGTCGGGTCTTCTTCAGCCAGTTTGGAAAGAGCCACTGCCATTTTATCCTGGTCGCTTTTGGACTTCGGTTCAATGGCAATGGAGATCACCGGTTCCGGGAATTCCATCGATTCGAGAATGATGGGGTGTTTTTCATCGCACAGGGTTTCACCGGTGGTGGTGTCTTTGAGTCCCACCCCTGCAGCGATGTCACCGGCATAAACGGTGCTGATCTCTTCACGGTGGTTTGCGTGCATCTGCAGGATACGACCGATGCGTTCACGTTTTCCTTTGGTTGAGTTCAGTACATAGGAACCGGATTCCAATGTACCGGAATACACACGGAAGAACGTCAATTTACCTACATACGGATCTGTCATGACTTTGAACGCCAACGCTGCAAACGGCTCGTCATCCCCGGATTTGCGGGTGGCTTCGGTGCCATCCGGCAAGGTTCCTTGGATGTCCGGCACGTCGAGCGGGGACGGCAAATAATCGACGACAGCATCCAGCAACAATTGAACCCCTTTGTTTTTGTAGGAAGAACCGCAAAGAACCGGTGTGATTTCCACGTTACATGTTCCTTTGCGAAGTGCCGCTTTGATTTCATCAACGGTCAATTCTTCCCCTTCGAGGTACTTCATCATCAACTCTTCATCCAACTCAGCAACCGCTTCGATCAATGCCGTACGGTATTCTTCCGCTTTTTCCTTATACTCTTCAGGGATCTCGCGGGCCTCGGACCGGGTTCCCAGGTCATCGAGGTAAAAGACCGCTTTCATGTTGATGAGGTCGATGATGCCTTCAAACGTGTCTTCAGCGCCGATCGGCAACTGAATCGGAACGGCATTGGCGTTCAAACGTTCACGCATTTGCTCCACGGCGCCGTAGAAGTCAGCACCGATGATATCCATTTTGTTTACGTAAGCAATGCGTGGAACACCATAGGTGTCAGCCTGACGCCATACCGTTTCGGATTGAGGCTCAACGCCACCTTTCGCACAAAAAACCCCTACAGCTCCATCCAATACACGCAGGGAACGCTCAACTTCCACGGTAAAATCAACGTGACCCGGAGTATCGATGATGTTAATCCGATGTCCTTTCCACTGAGCCGTGGTTGCAGCGGAAGTAATGGTGATTCCGCGTTCCTGCTCTTGTTCCATCCAGTCCATCGTGGCGGCACCTTCATGGGTTTCCCCGATTTTGTGCACACGACCGGTATAGAACAGAATCCGCTCGGTGGTCGTTGTTTTACCCGCATCAATGTGAGCCATGATTCCAATGTTACGTGTATTTTTTAAGGAGAATTCACGGGCCATCGGAAATTTCTCCTTTCATGTCGGCAAATTTAAATTACCAGCGATAATGTGCAAAAGCACGGTTTGCTTCTGCCATGCGGTGAGTATCTTCTTTCTTCTTCACTGCAGCTCCTGTGTTGTTTGCTGCATCCATGATTTCGTTGGCCAAACGCTCTTCCATGGTCTTCTCACTGCGAAGACGGGCATAGTTCACGAGCCAACGCAAACCAAGGCTGGTACGACGCTCCGGCTTGACTTCAACCGGCACCTGGTAGTTGGCACCCCCAACACGACGTGCCTTTACTTCCAATACTGGCATTACGTTTTTCAGTGCTTGTTCAAACACTTCCATCGGATCATTTCCGGAACGCTCGCGGATGATATCAAAAGCATTGTACAAAATGCGCTGAGCAACTCCTTTTTTACCGTCATACATCAGCCGGTTGATCAGACGGGTAACCAGTTTGCTGTTGTAAATCGGATCCGGCAGCGCATCCCGACGAGGTACTGGTCCTTTACGCGGCATGCTTCTCCCTCCTTTTTATCCCATTTTGTCAAATCTTATGCTTCATTATTTTTTCGGACGTTTGGTACCGTATTTGGAACGGCCTTGTTTCCGGTCGGTCACCCCGGCCGTGTCCAAAGCGCCACGCACAATGTGATAACGCACACCAGGCAAGTCTTTAACACGTCCGCCACGAACCAGAACCACGGAGTGTTCTTGCAGGTTATGGCCGATTCCTGGAATGTACGCCGTCACCTCGGTTCCGTTTGTCAAACGGACACGGGCATATTTACGCAAAGCGGAGTTCGGCTTTTTCGGCGTCATCGTGCCCACACGGGTACATACTCCGCGTTTTTGCGGTGCACTTTGGCGTACAACCTCTTTTCTCAGCGTGTTGTAGGTGTATTGAAGCGCTGGTGATTTGGATTGAGATTTTTTGCTTTTACGACCTTTACGCACGAGCTGGTTAATTGTCGGCATTCTTCAGGCACCTCCCTTTGGCGCGGATTTAACTTGTTTACAAGACCACAGATCCAGGTGTTCCATCTGTGGTTATAAAAATGGGAACGACTTATATTTCAGGAGGCCGGCCGCGCAATCACCATACGCGGCCAACCGTTGATATCGTCGCTCACACTTCTTTTAAAATCGCTGCCGTCGCCGCGCCGACTTCAATCCCGCAAGCTTTTCCGAGCTTTTTCATGGAGTCGACATGCTCCGCAGCAATTCCTTTCTCTTTGCAAAGCGTAACAATCGGTTCTGTGATTCGCGGATCCGCATCATCAGCCACAAACACCCGGGTGGCAATGCCCTGTTCAATGGCTTTTTTCGTTTGCTTGGCACCAATCGTTAACGAATTTGCTTGTTTCACTTTTTCATAAGACATGCTTGCTGCCCTCCAAAGTGAATGATTTACATCCAAGCACACGAGGATATATTACCACCATGAATGAGCAAAGTCAATAAAAATCACTACTCAATCGTTACCTTTTCCTTCTCCTGTTTGTCGCTGCCCCCGACTTCATTCGCCAACTTGTATCCCATGGAACGGTAACGGTCCATACCGGTACCGGCCGGGATCAATTTCCCGATAATCACGTTTTCTTTCAATCCCAACAGACGATCCACTTTTCCTTTGATGGCGGCATCGGTCAAGACGCGGGTGGTTTCTTGGAACGACGCTGCCGACAGGAAGGAATCGGTCTCCAGTGAAGCCTTGGTGATCCCGAGCAAAACCGGACGACCCACTGCCGGATCCCCGCCCGACAACAGTTCTTTCCGGTTGGCATCTTCATAATCGTGAATATCCACGATGGACCCCGGTAACAAATCCGTCGTACCGGCATCGGTGATCCGGACTTTGCGCATCATTTGGCGCACCATGACCTCAACGTGTTTGTCATTAATTTCCACCCCTTGCAAGCGGTACACTTTTTGTACCTCACGCAAGATATAATTTTGAACCCCGCGGGCGCCTTTGATGCGGAGCAGATCTTTCGGATCCACCGAACCTTCGGTCAGTTCCATACCGGCTTCCACGACATCGCCCACGTCCACTTTCAGCCGTGCGCCGTATGGTACGACATGAACTTTGGATTCCACCGCTCCTTCGATTTCAATTTCACGGCGATCCTTGGTTTCGCGGATGTCTTTCACCGTACCGGCAATTTCACTGATGACGGCCTGACCTTTCGGATTCCGGGCTTCAAACAGCTCTTGAATCCGCGGCAAACCTTGGGTGATGTCGTCTCCGGCCACCCCGCCTGTATGGAAAGTACGCATCGTCAGCTGGGTACCGGGTTCACCGATCGATTGGGCGGCAATGATTCCGACGGCTTCACCGACTTCCACCGGCGTACCCAAGGCCAGGTTGCGGCCGTAACATTTTTTGCACACCCCGTGCCGGGTCCGGCATGTCAGCACCGAACGGATGACCACTTCTTCGATCCCCGCATCCACAATTTCTTTGGCGATGTCTTCATCGATCAATTCATTCCGGCGGACAATCACTTCACCTGTTTCAGGATGACGAACCGTTTGGAAAGCAACCCGTCCCACGATCCGGTCATACAGTTCCTCAATCACTTCATTGCCTTCGGCCAGTTTGGTCACGGAAATTCCTTTATCCGTGCCGCAGTCGTCTTCACGGACAATCACATCTTGGGCCACGTCGACCAGACGGCGGGTCAAATAACCGGAGTCTGCCGTTCTGAGAGCGGTATCCGCCAAACCTTTCCGCGCACCGTGTGTTGAAATAAAGTACTCCAACACGGTCAAACCTTCACGGAAGTTCGTGCGAATCGGCTGCTCAATGATTTTACCGGCCGGGTTCGCCATCAGACCGCGCATTCCGGCCAGCTGGGTGATTTGCGACACGTTCCCCCGTGCACCGGAGTTGGCCATCATGTAAATGGGGTTGAATTTGCCCATTTTCTTCATCAGGACGTCCGTGATTTGGTCTTTGGCCTGGCTCCAGATCGAAATGACGCGTTCATACCGTTCATCGTCGGTGATCAAACCGCGACGGTATTGCTTGAGGACTTTTTGGACCTCTTCGTCTGCTTTGGCCAAAATGTCTTTCTTTTCTTCCGGAACCGTGACATCGGAAACGGAAATCGTGATTCCCGCTTTGGTGGAATACTTATATCCCAACTCTTTGATTTTGTCCAGAACCTGGGAGGTGACCGTGGTTCCAAAACGGCGGAAACACTCGGCAATGATCGTTCCGAGGTGTCCTTTTTTCAAAGCAGACGGTTCCTCTATGTTCTGGATGAACTCTTTCACGTTGGTTCCTTTTTCGAAAATGAAATACTTGTCCGGAGTGCGTACCATGTTTTCTTTGGACGGTTCATTGATATACGGGAAATCTGCCGGGAAAATTTCGTTGAAAATCAATTTCCCGACGGTTGTCACCAAGAGCGCGTTCTTTTGTTTTTCCGTAAAGACGTTTTTGCCCACGTTTTTCGCCGGAATCGCAATCCGCGAATGCAACGTGACATAACCGTGATCGTATGCGTTGATCGCTTCGGAAATGGAGTAGAACACACTTCCTTCTCCGGGATCGTTTCGTTTTTCCAGCGTCAAATAGTAAGAACCAAGAACCATGTCTTGAGAAGGCGTGACAACCGGCTTGCCGTCTTTCGGGTTCAAAATGTTTTGCGCCGCCAGCATCAACAGCCGGGCTTCCGCTTGCGCCTCGGCCGAAAGGGGCACGTGAACCGCCATTTGGTCCCCGTCAAAGTCCGCGTTATAAGCCGTACATACGAGCGGGTGCAGACGGATGGCACGCCCTTCCACCAAGACCGGCTCAAACGCTTGGATCCCCAAACGGTGCAACGTCGGAGCACGGTTTAACAGAACCGGATGTTCCTTGATGACGTCTTCCAGGACGTCCCAAACTTCGGGATGGACGCGTTCCACTTTCCGTTTTGCACTTTTGATGTTGTGGGCCAGCCCTCTTGCCACCAGCTCTTTCATGACAAATGGTTTAAAGAGCTCCAAAGCCATTTCTTTAGGCAAGCCGCATTGGTACATTTTCAAGTGAGGACCGACGACGATTACCGAACGGCCGGAATAGTCGACCCGTTTTCCGAGCAGGTTTTGACGGAAACGTCCTTGTTTCCCTTTCAACATGTGCGACAACGACTTCAGCGGGCGGTTTCCCGGACCGGTCACCGGACGACCGCGCCGGCCGTTATCGATCAAAGCGTCGACCGCTTCCTGCAACATCCTTTTCTCGTTTTGTACGATGATGTCCGGAGCACCCAAATCCAACAAACGTTTTAAGCGGTTGTTCCGGTTAATCACCCGGCGGTACAAATCGTTCAGGTCGGAAGTGGCAAACCGTCCGCCGTCCAGTTGGACCATCGGTCTCAATTCCGGAGGAATCACCGGCAAAACATCCAAAACCATCCATGCCGGATCATTTCCGGAGGTGCGGAATGCTTCCAGCACTTCCAAACGTTTGATCGCACGGTTGCGTCTTTGTCCTTGTGCCGTTTGCAGTTCCTCTTTCAGTGCCTCGACTTCTTTATCCAGATCAATTTCGGAAAGCAACCGTTTGATCGCTTCGGCCCCCATCATGGCCGTAAATGCGGAGCCGTATTTTTCGCGGTAAGTACGGTATTCTTTTTCCGACAACAATTGTTTTTTCTCCAACGGGGTCGATCCCGGGTCCACAACCACGTAGGAAACGAAGTAAATCACTTCTTCCAGCGAACGGGGAGACATATCCAGAACCAGACCCATCCGGCTGGGAATTCCTTTGAAGTACCAAATATGGGAGACGGGTGCGGCCAATTCGATATGCCCCATGCGTTCGCGGCGCACTTTCGAACGGGTTACTTCCACACCGCACCGGTCACAAACAACCCCTTTGTACCGGACCCGTTTGTACTTTCCGCAGTGACACTCCCAGTCCTTGGTCGGACCAAAGATTTTTTCACAAAACAAGCCTTCTTTTTCCGGCTTTAACGTACGATAGTTGATCGTTTCGGGTTTTTTCACCTCACCGCGGGACCAGGAACGGATCTTTTCGGGCGAGGCGAGACCAATTTTCATAAATTCAAAGTTATTTACATCGAGCATTGGGCGATTCCTCCCTCAGGATTCATCCCGTTGTGCGTAAGGAGAGCGTTTCTCACGCTCCCCCTTTCGCACTACGAAGAAGAGTTGGATTTATTGCCTTCATCGACCGACAAATCAAATCCTAACTTTTCATTGGCCGGTTCATCTTCTTCATCCAGTTCGCGCATCTCAATTTCCTGCTCATCGCCGGCAAGGATCTTGACATCCATTCCCAGACTTTGCAGTTCTTTGATGAGAACTTTGAATGATTCGGGAACACCCGGCTCTGGCACATTTTCGCCTTTGACAATCGCTTCATACGTTTTCACGCGACCGACGACATCGTCCGACTTCACAGTGAGAATTTCCTGCAAGGTGTGGGCTGCACCGTAAGCTTCCAGCGCCCATACCTCCATCTCACCGAACCGCTGACCGCCGAACTGCGCTTTACCGCCGAGCGGTTGCTGGGTAACCAGCGAGTACGGTCCGGTTGAACGGGCGTGAATTTTATCGTCAACCATGTGGGCCAGTTTGATCATATACATGACCCCGACCGTGACACGGTTTTCAAACGGTTCACCCGTCCGGCCATCGTACAGGATGGTTTTTCCGTCCCGGCTGAGTCCGGCTTCTTCCAACGTGTCAAAGACATCATTCTCGGTCGCGCCGTCAAAGACCGGTGTCGCCATATGAAGCCCCAGCGCTTTCGCGGCCATGCCGAGGTGGACCTCCAGAACCTGTCCGATATTCATCCGCGACGGAACCCCGAGCGGGTTCAGCACCACTTCAACCGGCGTGCCGTCGGGCAAAAACGGCATGTCTTCTTCCGGCAGAACTTTTGCGATAACCCCTTTGTTTCCGTGGCGTCCTGCCATTTTGTCCCCTTCGGAAATCTTCCGTTTTTGAGCGATGTACACGCGAACCAGTTGGTTGACGCCAGGCGGCAACTCATCTCCGTTTTCCCTAGTAAACACTTTTACATCGACAACGATTCCGGATTCCCCATGGGGAACGCGCAGTGAGGTGTCGCGAACTTCCCGCGCTTTTTCTCCAAAGATGGCGTGCAACAGGCGCTCTTCCGCAGTCAGTTCGGTCATTCCTTTCGGAGTGACTTTCCCCACGAGGATGTCGCCGGGTTTGATTTCAGCCCCCACGCGGATGATTCCGCGTTCATCCAGGTTTTTCAGCGCATCTTCCCCGACATTGGGAATATCCCGTGTGATTTCTTCCGGACCCAATTTGGTATCCCGTGCTTCGCTTTCGTATTTTTCAATGTGAATCGATGTGTAGACATCTTCTTTCACAAGCTTTTCACTTAACAGGATCGCGTCCTCGTAGTTGTAACCTTCCCATGTCATGAACGCGACCACCACGTTTTGTCCCAGTGCCAATTCCCCTTGTTCGGTGGAAGGACCGTCTGCCAGCGTGTCACCGGCTTTCACTTTCTCCCCGTACTTGACAACCGGACGCTGGTTGATACAGGTTCCCTGGTTGGAACGGGCAAACTTCGTCAACTTGTACTTGTCGATGTCCCCTTCAACCACGCGGCCGTCTACTTCTTCCTCATGGCGGACCCAAACTTCATCCGCCGTCACCCGCACAACGGTGCCGGGCCGTTTGGCACGAACCATGACCCCCGAATCCCGGGCGGCAATATGCTCCATGCCGGTCCCGACATACGGCGCTCTCGGGCGGAGCAACGGAACGGCTTGACGCTGCATGTTCGATCCCATCAACGCACGGTTGGAGTCGTCGTTTTCCAAGAACGGAATACATGCCGTTGCCACCGACACGACCTGTTTCGGGGAAACGTCCATGTAGTCGACCCGATCCCGCGGAACGGTAATCGTTTCATCTTGGTAACGGACGGTCACCGTTTCATGGGCAAAGGTTCCGTCTTCGTTTAATTCAGCGTTGGCTTGGGCAACGTAAAAATGGTCTTCTTCATCCGCAGTCAGATAATCGATTTGATCCGTGACCCTTCCGGTTTCGGGATCGACCCGGCGGTACGGCGTCTCAATAAATCCGTACTCATTGACCCGTGCATATGTCGATAACGAGTTGATCAGCCCGATGTTCGGACCCTCAGGAGTTTCGATCGGACACATCCGACCATAGTGTGAGTGGTGAACGTCACGCACTTCCATCCCTGCGCGCTCCCGGGTCAAACCACCGGGACCCAATGCTGACAAACGGCGTTTGTGCGTCAACTCAGCCAGCGGGTTGGTCTGATCCATGAATTGGGACAACTGGCTGCTGCCGAAAAATTCTTTGATCGCGGCAATCACCGGACGAATATTAATCAGCGCTTGCGGTGTGATGGCATTGGCATCCTGGATGGACATCCGTTCACGCACAACACGCTCCATCCTGGACAAACCGATCCGGAATTGGTTTTGCAACAATTCCCCGACGGAACGCAGACGGCGGTTTCCGAGATGGTCAATGTCATCCGTTGAGCCAACCCCGTGCAACAAGTTGATAAAGTAGTTAATGGAAGCCAAAATATCCGCAGCGGTAATGTGTTTGACCGAGTCGTCCACTTCCCCGTTCGAAATGACTTTGATCACTTTTCCGTCTTCCGTCGGGGAGAAAATATTAATGGATTGCAACTCAATCGTTCCGTCTTCCGGCACGCCACCACGCACTTTGTAAGACTTGTAACCGTATGCCTTTTCCCCGGTGAGATAAGGCATCAACTTGTCCAACACGCGGCGTTCCAGAACTTGTCCGGCTTCGGCCAAAATTTCACCGGTTTCAGCATCCACAATGGGTTCAGCCAGTTTTTGATTGATCAAACGATTTTTGATATGCAGTTTTTTATTGATTTTATAGCGTCCGACACTTGCCAAGTCGTAACGTTTCGGGTCAAAAAATCTCGCATAAAGCAGACTGCGGGCATTTTCCGCGGTTGGCGGTTCTCCCGGACGCAAACGTTCATAAATTTCAATCAGCGCTTTTTCAGTATTCCCCGTGTTGTCTTTGTCCAGGGTGTTACGGATGTATTCGTCATCCCCCAACAAATCGAGGATTTCCGCATCGCTGCTGAATCCAAGCGCACGCAAAAGAACCGTCACCGGAATTTTCCGTGTACGATCAATGCGAACATAAATGATATCTTTGGCATCGGTTTCCAACTCAAGCCAAGCGCCACGATTTGGAATTACTGTGGCAGTATAAGTCGGCTTCCCGTTTTTGTCCACTTTCGTGTTATAATACACACTGGGCGAACGAACCAATTGGCTTACAATGACTCGTTCCGCGCCGTTGATGATAAAGGTTCCGGTTTCCGTCATGAGCGGGAAGTCACCCATAAACACTTCCTGTTCCTTGACTTCACCGGTCTCTTTATTGATCAGGCGAACTTTCACACGCAACGGTGCTGCATAGGTAACCTGGTGATCTTTTGCTTCCTCCACGGTATACTTGGGTTCCCCCAAGCTGTAATCGATAAATTCCAACACCAGATTCCCCGTGAAATCTTCGATGGGCGAAATGTCGCGGAACATTTCCCGCAAACCTTCGTCCAAAAACCATTGGTATGACTTCAGCTGAATCTCGATCAGATTCGGTAATTCCAAAACCTCGTTAATGCGAGCATAACTACGACGTTGCCGACGACCACACGGGATCATTTTACCAGCCAAATAAACTCCCCCCTCGCACCCAGTCAAAACCGCTTTCCAGATGCGGTTGTCAAAGTAAAAAAAGAAAATGAGTGATATTGAACCTCATTTTTACCTAGAAGCAGTCTATTTACCTATTTTATCCAGTTGGATCGCGCAATAAACCAACCGGTTTTCACACAACCGTTTTCAATGATTCTATGAGTTCAAAGACACTTTCTGCAATTTAATACACTATCATAACGAAAATTTAGTGTCAATCTTTTCGTGAGCGGATAATGACATACCCTTTTTTCTTCCGGACCACTTCGACATCTGCAAATAATTGTTCCAACTCTTTTTTGGCCGATTCCGCTCCCTGTTGTTTGCGGATGACGATCCACAAAGATCCCCCTGGATGAAGGGCATCAGACGCTTCTTTAAACAGACGGTAAATCGTTGATTTCCCCGCGCGAATGGGCGGGTTCAGCAAAATATGGTCAAACTTCCTGCCTTGCAGTTGAGAGAACCCGTCACTGACCAAAATTTCCACACGGCCATCCGCCTGATTCAAAGCTGCATTCGCTTTTGCCAGCTGAACAGCCCGTTCATTCACATCCACCATAGTCACTTTGACATCCGGTACCGTTTTGCTCACCGCAATTCCAACCGGTCCGTAGCCGCAGCCCAAATCAAGAACGGCCGATTCCGGTTCGATCTCGGCGCTTTCAATCAAAAGGCGGGAGCCAAAATCAATTCCCTTTTTCGAGAACACACCGGCATCCGTTTGAAAACGGAAGGATATGCCCGACAAAACGGCTTGGATTTCGCGCTCTTCACTTTTCGACTCAGGTTGACGGGAAAAATAGTGATCAGCCATGGATAACGGATCTCCTTTTTTGAAGAGAAGACCAGTCCTTCTCATCTCAAATTTCGGATCGTCTGCTTTAAAAAGAGAACCCGCCGACCGTATGACGACGGGTTAGCCGGATCCAAACGATTACCTCACTTCTACAGTAGCACCAGCTTCTTCGAGTTCTGCTTTGATTTTGTCTGCTTCTTCTTTGGAAACTCCTTCTTTGATCGGGGACGGAGCGTTGTCAACAAGTGCTTTTGCTTCTTTCAAGCCGAGGCCGGTAATACCGCGAACGGCTTTAATGACGTTGATTTTGGAGGAGCCTGCATTGGCAAGCACAACATCGAATTCAGTTTTTTCTTCAGCAGCATCTCCGCCGCCGGCAGCACCAGCCACTGCAACCGGAGCCGCAGCCGTTACACCGAATTCTTCTTCAATTGCTTTTACAAGATCGTTCAGTTCGAGAACGCTCATTTCTTTAATCGCTTGAATGATTTCTTCTTTAGACATAAAGGAAACCTCCTTGCATTCTGTTAGATATCAATAATTTTTTAAGCTTCGGCAGCTTCTCCATCTTTGTCAGCCACTGCTTTGACAGCCAGTGCAAAGTTGCGCACAGGCGCTTGCAACACGCTAAGCAACATGGAGAGCAAACCTTCGTAGGACGGAAGTTCTGCCAGTTCCTTGATTTCATCAAGGCTGACGGCTTTCCCTTCCACCAAACCGCCTTTGATTTCCAGCTCTTTGTTCTCTTTGGCAAAGCCATGGAGAATTTTGGCCGGAGCCACTACATCTTCGTAGCTGAATGCAACTGCGGTCGGCCCGGTCAGATGCTCGGTCAGGTCGTTGGCGCCGACTTGTTCGCAAGCACGGCGGGTCAGCGTATTTTTGAGCACCTTGAATTCAACGCCGGCTTCGCGCAATTGTTTGCGCAGCTCGTTCATTTGTTTTACATCCAAACCGCGATAGTCAGCTACAATGGTGCTTTTGCTCTTTTCCAGTTTTTCTGCGATTTCTGCGACAACTTGTTTTTTTCTTTCAATCGCTTTGGACACGCGGCACACCTCCTCATCAGGAGTTTTTAAAAATAGAAAAAGCCTCCGTAGACAGTCGAAGGCTTCAGTTACTCATATGGATTCCGCGGCACACACCACATCCATGCATGTATCCTTACCTCGGTAGGATATTAAGCAGCAACTTGGCACCTACTGTCTACGGTAAAAAGCTATATCCAATTATTGCGGATTCACCACATTCGCGGCAGGCCCCCTGCCGCCGGCGAATCACATCATGACTCGGATTATATCAAAAAAGTCATCACCGGGCAATACTTGTTCTCTTCATTGCCCCGTGCAAAAGATTTCCAGATGCAAAAATTAACGACCGACCAATTGTTGTGCGCTGACGGCAACGCCAGGTCCCATGGTCGAAGAAACGGTCACGCTCTTCATGTAGGTTCCTTTGGCAGCAGCCGGTTTGGCTTTCATCAAAGCTTCAGCCAACACTTGCAAGTTTTCACGCAATTGATCTGTCGTAAAGGAAACTTTACCGATCGCAGCGTGAACAATACCGGCTTTGTCGGCACGGTATTCAATTTTACCGGCTTTGATTTCTTTGACGGCTTTCTCGATTTCAAAGGTAACCGTACCGGTTTTCGGGTTGGGCATTAATCCTTTCGGTCCCAGGATCCGTCCCAAACGTCCGACTTGTCCCATCATGTCGGGAGTGGCCACAACCACGTCAAAATCGAGCCAACCTTGGCTGACTTTGTTGATCGTCTCTTCATCTCCGACATAATCGGCACCGGCAGCTTCAGCTTCTTTTGCTTTCTCCCCTTTGGCAAAGACGAGAACGCGTTTGGTTTTCCCGGTACCATGCGGCAACACCACCGCACCTCTTACTTGCTGGTCAGCTTTTTTGGTGTCGATTCCCAGACGGAACGCTGCTTCGACCGTTTCATCAAACTTCGCAGTGGAAATTTCTTTCACAAGTTCCAAAGCTTCTTGAGGGCTGTAGAGTTTTTCGCGGTCCACTTTTTTAAGCGCCTCAAGATATTTTTTGCCGTGTTTTGCCACGTTCATTTCCTCCTTTCGTGGTCTTAGCGGAAGATCCTCCCACAAGCTTCAAGCTGCTCGTGGCAGAGCAGCCCGGCTCTTCGCCCGATCAGTCTTCAATCTGAATGCCCATGCTTTTTGCCGTGCCTTCCACCATGCGCATGGCGGCTTCCACGCTTGCGGCATTCAAATCGGGCATTTTCATTTCAGCGATCTCACGCACTTTATCCCGTTTAATGGTCGCTACTTTGTTCCGGTTCGGTTCACCGGATCCGGATTCAATTCCGGCTGCTTTCTTCAAGAGAACGGCAGCTGGAGGAGTTTTGGTGATAAATGTAAAGGAACGGTCCTCATAAACCGTGATTTCAACCGGAATGATCAGTCCGGCTTGTTCAGCCGTGCGGGCATTGAACTCTTTACAAAATCCCATGATGTTCACACCAGCTTGACCCAATGCCGGACCCACAGGCGGTGCCGGATTGGCTTTCCCAGCCGGAATCTGCAGCTTGACCACTTTAATGACTTTTTTGGCCACGCGAATCCAACCTCCTTCAAACATGTGGTTTTCTCGGGTATTACCCTCCCACGGAAAGGCAAGCTCCCTTTCAGTCAGGCTTGCGCTCGCCCCAAAGATGGGGGTAACATACAACAAACAGTTATACTTTACCACACACAAAAAAGAAACGAAAGCTTTCGGTTCGCTAAATTTTTTCCACTTGGTCAAAATCCAGTTCAACCGGCGTCTCCCGGCCGAACATATTGACCATTACTTTGATTTTTGAACGGCTGGCATCAATTTCGTCAATTCTTCCGACAAAATTAGCGAACGGTCCTTCCTTCACTTTGACATTTTCGCCAATCGAAAAATCAACCGTCACCTTAGACTCTTCCATGCCCATTTGACGCAGGATGGCATCAACCTCATCCGGCATAAGGGGAGTTGGCTTGGACCCTGCCCCTGATGAACCCACGAATCCTGTCACTCCTGGTGTGTTTCGCACGACATACCACGAGTCGTCGGTCATAACCATCTCTACCAACACATAACCCGGAAAGACTTTTCGCATTACCGTTTTCTTTTTTCCGTCTTTGTGCTCGATTCCTTCTTCCATTGGTACAAGAACGCGGAAGATCTTATCTTGCATGTCCATGGAATGGACACGCTTTTCCAGGTTGGTTTTCACTTTGTTCTCGTAGCCGGAATACGTGTGAACCACATACCAATTCTTCTCCATTGCTCATCAGGGTTTGACCCCTGTCCCCCCCTTAAAAAATGACTGCTATTTAGTAATCAGTTTCACCAACTGATAAATCCCAGCATCCACGACAAAGAAAAAGACAGCCAAGAGTATCACAATCAGCAAAACCACAACGGTGTAGTTAAACATTTCCTGCCGGTTTGGCCAGCGAACTTTTTTCAGTTCCTGAATGCTTCCCCGGAAAAAGCCGGCTGTACCGGAAACGCTTTTCCGGACTCCACGTCTAAGGCCTTGAAAAGCAGCCATATTGTCACCCCCATCTTCTATCAAGCAGCTAAAACCTGATTACTTGGTTTCACGATGGATTTGATGCGAATTGCAACGCGGACAATATTTGCGTAACTCCATGCGATCCGGATGTTTGCTTTTGTTTTTGGTCAACGCATAGTTGCGCGAACGACACACGGTGCAAGCCAGTGTAATGTTCACCCGCATCTTCCGACACCTCCTCTTCATCATGTCGCCGTTCAAACGGAAGGAAACGATAGAAAATACCCAAATTACATTATCACACTGGCTCCCTGCTGTCAATGTAAAGCCGTTTGTAAAACCATTATTGACACAAATTGCGGCGATCAATAACCAGCCTGTTTTTATCCATGAATCAAAATCCCCTTATTTTAAATAATGATAAACCGGTCCGTCCCCTGCTTTTTTCCATCTGCTGCCTTCAGCGGGCCCACTTTTTCGTAATCAGCCGATAATGCTTCTTTGGATTTGCGATCAAGCAACCGGAATCTGTCTTCAATTTGTTTTTTTCTAAGCGGCGCAACGATCAACGAGTCATCATAAGTCCCCTACACAACCCATTTCTCTTTTTTTCCATTTTCACCGTATAAAAATAAGTCTGGTTTTGTGCCGTGTACAAACCGGTTTTATAGGCAAATAAGATGATAATCAGCGATAACAGAACTATCATTCAAAGCATTTGAGCCGTACTTGGAAAATACCGATAAAACTCAAAAACGGTTCTTTGCTCTTTTACAATGCGAAGATAAAGCTTTTTATACCGTTGCCATCGGTATTTCCATGGTATTGGGGGGGTTGAAAGAAAAAATGACTTTTTTTTCATGCTTTGCAACCGAATGACTCCCTTGTGAAAATAGAAAAATATTGAAATGAGAAAAGGGACAACATACTGATTCTCGCCAACCACCCGAAACATCCCCACGACACTATACAAAATAAAATAACGATAAATAACGGACATCAATGTTTTAGCCGATTGATAATTCCGCTCATTATAAAACTTCGCCCGACGCACAGACCGGAGCACTCCATCCTGGATCCCACCCGACCAAACGGTCGCGATAATCACAATCATCATGATCGGAATCATAATGGCAGATTACAAATAATAATCCAAAGTGAATTCCGAGTAGTAAACAGGGATGTGAAAGTACAATTTATAGGCAGTATCCGTAAAGAAGCTGATAACATAGAGCAGAAGAGTGAAATAAGAAACGGTCAGAGCATCTCCCAATTTTCGTTCTTGCTCATCTTTGTGTTCCATGAGATCCCTCTCAGTAATCATCAGGGCTTTTGGTTTTATTATAATACGAATACTCTGCCGTCATCTAAAAATTCAATGTATTAAGAATAGGAGAACCGGAAATCTTCCGGCACTTTCCAACACCTCTTTTGCAATCCCCTTTATTCACCGGATACAACGGGCATAAAATAGATTCCCAAGGCATTCAAACTGCGAAACCAAATACAATCAGTACAAATTTTTAATACAATTTATCTTAAACGAAAAGGAATCATGATGTTTTTTGTCGAATCCAAACAAAAGAACAGGTACGAAACCTGTTCTTTTGTGAACCGGTGCTTTTTTGCATCATAAAGAAAGTTCACGCACTTCAAGGTATCTTTCTAATTTCCGTTTCACTCTCTGCAAGGCATTGTCGATCGACTTCACATGTCGATTTAAGTCGACCGCGATTTCCTGATAAGAACGTCCGTCCAGATACAACATCAATACTTTCCGTTCCAAATCACTAAGAATTTTCGCTATTTTATCTTCAATATCATTATATTCTTCCTGGCTGATGTAGATCTCCTCAGGGTTTGATAGACTTCCGGGGATTTTATCCAGCAACGTCCTGTCCGTATCGTCATCGTAAGCAGGCTTGTCCAATGACACATAAGAGTTGAGCGGAATGTGTTTTTGTCGGGTAGCCGTTTTGATCGCTGTGATGATCTGGCGCGTGATGCATAATTCGGCAAATGCTTTAAACGAAGCCAGCTTGTCCCCCTTAAAGTCCCGAATCGCTTTAAATAGCCCAATCATCCCCTCCTGCACGATATCTTCGTGATCGGCTCCGATGAGAAAATAGGATCTCGCTTTCGCCCTGACGAAATTTTTGTACTTATTAATCAAATATTCCAGAGCCTGATGATCTCCCACGCGTACGCCATAAACCAGCTCTTCGTCGGCCATGTTTTTGTAATCAGCATTTCTGTCGTAAGTGACAAAATTACTGGATTGAAGATTTACACTCACCGCTTTCCCTCCCGACCAAGTAGCCTATAAACCCTTATATTAACCCACAGTAATGTTATTATATCCGAAGTGAAACAAAAACGTCAAATTTTAACCTATTTTTTCCTTCTCCATTTTTCAAATATCTGTTTGAGATCGATACTTATTCTTTCTTCCAAGGTGTTTCTTTGCTTTTGTTGCTTCTCCCGTTTCAATTTTTTGTTTAATTTCTCCTTGGCGATCCGGATCTCCTCCAACAGCTCCCTGGAAGAGATGCGGTAGGCCCCTTGCCCAAAAACCATCCGTTGCTCCAGATAATCTGACGTTGCCACATAAATGGAACGGTGCGGGTTTTTATGCTTCTTGACAAAGCGTTCGATAAACTCATCCGCGGTTTCGTCGCGGCGGGTGTAGTAAACCAAAATTTTCTCTTCGTCGGTTTTCACATCAATCCCTGGTGTGGAATGCGCATCAAACACAAGATGGACCTGCCGTCCGGTCATCGCCTGATATTCAGACAAATCGCGAATCAGCTGAACCCGTTCCTCCTCAATTGAAACCGGATTCCAGTGCACCCCCGACTTGGCACCGATCACGTTATACCCATCCACCACCAGCCATTCTTCATGCTTAACCATCGTTCATCCGGCAGCGCATGACTTCATACATGAGAATTCCCGCCGCAACCGATGCATTTAACGATGAAACCTTCCCTCTCATCGGGAGCTTCACCAAATAATCGCATTTCTTTTTCAACAACGAATGAATCCCGCGCCCTTCGTTCCCGATCACCATGGCAACCGGCATTTTGTAATCGACCCGGGTATACTCCTGTTCGGCCGATCCGTCGCTTCCGACGAGCCAGACTCCCCGCTCTTTCAACTCATCGGCAACACGGTTCAAATTGGTCACCCGGACAACCGGCACATGTTGCACCGCACCAGCCGAAGTTTTTGCCACCACGGAAGTCACCCCTGCCGCCCTCCGCTTCGGAATGATGACCCCATGCACCCCCGAGGCATCAGCTGAACGCAAAATCGATCCGAGGTTGTGGGGATCTTCAATGCTGTCCAAAAGCAAAAAAAAGGGTGCCTCCTGTTTCTGCTCCGCCCGCTCAAAAAGGTCTTCCAGCGAAGCGTACTCAAAGGCAGCGACTTGGGCAACGACTCCTTGATGGTTATTCCCTTCCGCCAATTGATCCAAACGGGTACGGGGCACCCATTGGAACGGAACGTTTTGTTTTTTGGCGTGTTCAATGATCTCATTCACGCTGAATTTGTTGATGTTTTTTGCCAAAAGAATTTTTTCCACCGGGCGCCCGGACTTCAAAGTTTCCAAAACGGCGTGTTTCCCGTATATCCAGTCTATCATTTTTCTTGTACCCCTTTTCGACAATCTCTATCGCTGAATTCATTAATTCATGCAAACGTTGTTCATCTTTTTTCAAATACAGGTAGCCCATCAACGCTTCCAATCCGGTGCTTTGCCTGTAATCCGTCACCTTGGCGTTTTTGGGGACACTTCCCGACTTGGCATTGCGGCCGCGTCTTAAGATGTCCCGCTCTTCTTCCGTCAAATCATTTTCAATCGCTTTGTACACTTTGGCCTGGGCCAAAGCAGAAACAAACTTGGACGCCTCTTTTTGCAAGTCCTGAGGCCGGGCAATGCCGCGGGCCACCAGGTGATGCCGGATAAAAATCTCATACACGGCATCACCCAGATAAGCCAGCAACAACGGATTATATTCCCGCGGGGTTTTGGTCAGCGGTCGAAGCATTCCGAACATGTTTTCACTCATTTTCTTCTCCATCGAACTCCTTGTGGTGTGTCTTCCAGCACAATTCCGCGGGCCAAAAGCTGGTCCCGGATCGCGTCAGCTTTGGCAAAATCCCGGGCTTTGCGCGCTTTTTGCCTTTCTTCGATCAAGGCTTCCAGCTCCTGCTCCAGGCGGTCTTCCGATTCGGTTGTGACAAGGCCCAAAATTTCTTCTCCATGCGTTTTCAGCCAATCCAGGATTGCTTGGACCGTTTCCTTGGACACGACCGGTTTTGCCACCGTTTCATTCGCCAATTTGACCACTTCAAACAGCACACTGATGGCATTGGCTGTATTGAAATCATCGTTCATCTCGGCTTCAAACTGCTCTTTGTACCTTGACAGCTTCGCGGCCGTTTCCGGATCTTCTTCGCCGGGAAGAGCCGAATCCAACCGGTGTTTTAAATTTTCCACCGCGGTTTGGATCCGTTCAATGCTTCCTTCCGCCTGCCTCATTACTTCGTCGCTGAAGGAAATCGGATGCCGGTAATGGGCGGATAAAAGGAAATACCGGATCGCCTCCGGGGAATAGGTCTTACGCAATTCAACCACGCGTTTGACATTCCCGAGCGATTTTGACATCTTTTCATTTCCCATATTAATATACCCGTTATGCAGCCAATAACGCACAAATGTTTTGCCCGTCCATGCCTCGCTTTGTGCGATTTCGTTTTCGTGATGGGGGAAGCAGAGATCGGCTCCGCCTGCATGGATATCCAACGTGTCCCCCAGGTATTTGCGCGCCATCACGGAACATTCGATGTGCCAGCCGGGCCGCCCGCGTCCCCAAGGCGTTTCCCAGCTGATTTCCCCGGGCTTGGCAGCTTTCCACAATGCAAAATCCAACGGATGTTCCTTTTGTTCATTGATTTCGATCCTGGCCCCCGCCTTCAATTCCTCCAGCGATTGATGGGACAGTTTTCCGTAATCTTTTTTGCGCAAGGAGCGGAAGTAAACATCCCCGTTCTTTTCATACGCATATCCTTTGTCGATCAGATCCTGAATCGCTTCAATCATCTCCTGAATATGCTCGGTTGCCCGCGGATGCACGTCCGCCCGTTGCACCCCCAACGTATCCATATCCTCAAAATAAGCTTGGATGTATTGTTCGGCGATTTCCGGCACCGGTTTTCCCGTTTCTTGGGAGGCCCGGATCAACTTGTCGTCGACATCGGTGAAATTCTGCACATAGGTCACACGATAACCCCGGGAACGCAAGTACCGACGCACCACGTCAAAAAAGACAAAGACACGGGCGTTCCCGATATGAATAAAGTTATATACCGTCGGTCCGCACACATAGATGCGAACCTCATTATTTTGTACTTGAAGCACTTCTTTCTTTCTGGTCAGCGTGTTGTAAAGCCGTATTGTCATCGTCGGTTGTTCCTCCCTGATCCACTGGATTTTCCGTGCACTTTAACTTCGCTTCCAACTCACTCAACCGGGCTTTTAACGCATCCATTTCCACATGCATGGATCGCAATGTTTCCGCAACCGGGTCGGGCAGGTTCACCTGATCCAAATCATCTTTCACCCGTACGCCGTCCTGGATCACCACCCGTCCCGGCACTCCGACAACGGTGGAATTTGGCGGCACATCCCGCAAGACCACCGAGCCGGCTCCGATTTTGGCAAAGCGTCCGACACGAATGGAACCCAAAACTTTTGCCCCGGACGCAATCATCACATGATCCTCGATCGTCGGATGCCGTTTTCCTTTTTCTTTGCCGGTCCCGCCCAATGTGACGCCTTGATAAATCGTCACATAATCACCGATTTCACACGTTTCTCCGATGACCACGCCCATTCCGTGATCAATGAAGACCCCCCGGCCGATTTTGGCACCGGGATGAATCTCAATCCCGGTAAAAAATCGGTTTAACTGGGATATTATACGCGCAATGAGCAACAAACGTTTTTTGTAGAACCAATGTGCCAACCGGTGAGCCCATAATGCATGCAATCCGGAATAAGTCAACACCACTTCCAAAGTGCTCCGAGCCGCCGGATCCCGGTCAAACACCGCTTGAATATCTGCCTGCAGAGTTTGGCGAATTCCACTTTTCTTACTCCACAGCATATCAGGTTTCCCCCTCTTATCGCCGATTTGGAAATAGGAAATAAAAAATCTCTGCAGCACGCAAGCTACAGAGACGGTATATCCGCGGTTCCACTCTGTTTGGGCCTGACAGGCCCCACTTTTTCCCGATAACGGCGGGTGGCCGGATCCTCCTACTCCGGACCGCATCCGTTTCAGAGGTCAGCTCCCGGGTGCATATCAGATGTTCAGGAATGGAGCTTCGCACCAGCCAGCTCCTCTCTGGAATTCCTTTAACATCTGACTCTCCCGATCACAGCCTTGTTACTCGTTTCTGTCTATATTATTTTGGCGGCTTTACAAAACATTGTCAATGACTTGATGCAAACGTTTTATCACTCGGTCCCGGCCGATCAAAGAAAGGCTTCCGCGCAGATCGGGACCGTGTTCCAACCCGGTGACAGCCACCCGGACCGGCATGAACAATTTTTTTCCTTTATAACCGGTTTCTTTTTGCACCTGTTTAAACATTTTCTTGATATCATCCGGTTCAAAGGATGCGCTTTGCTGAACTAGTTCCAAAAAAGCCTTCAAAACGACGGGAACTTGCTCTTCCGCAAGCACTTGCCGGGCTTGTTCGGAATAACTGATTTCATCCTGGAAGAACAAATCCGACAACTCAACAATTTCCGCCGCATACTCCATTTGCTCTTGATACAAAGCGACCAGGCGGGTCACCCAGGCTTTCTGTTCCTCATCGAGCGGCGTTTGGATGCGTCCGGCTTTTTCCAAATGGGGAATGGCCAGCTCGACGATCCGTTCCAAAGGTGCTTTTTTGATATATTGCCCGTTCATCCATTTTAATTTTCCGGTGTCAAAAATCGCCGGCGCTTTGGACACCCGCTCAAGCGAAAACACGTCAACCAGCTCTTGCGGTGTAAACATCTCTTCTTCCCCTTCCGGCGACCAACCGAGAAGCGAAATAAAGTTGACAATCGCCTCGGGCAAATAACCCAATTCCTTATACTGATCGATGAATTGGATGATGCTTTCATCCCGTTTGCTCATTTTCTTTCCTTCGCCGTTTAAAATGAGCGGAATATGGGCAAAGACCGGCGGTTTGAAACCGAGGGCTTCATAAATCATGATTTGTTTCGGGGTGTTGGATAGATGCTCTTCCCCCCGGATCACATGACTGATTTTCATCAAGGCATCATCGACAACCACGGCAAAATTGTAAGTGGGGCGTCCGTCCGGCCGGCGAATGACAAAATCCCCGATGCCGTCGGATTCAAATTTCACCGTTCCGCGAATTTCATCCTCGATGACAATGGTTTTCCCTTCCGGCACACGAAAGCGGACACTGGGAACCCGTCCTTCCGCTTCAAACTTCGCCCGCTGTTCCGGAGTCAAATCCCGGTCCCATCCGCTGTATTTGGGAACTTCTCCCCGGGCAATCTGCTCCTCGCGCTCTTTTTCCAGCTCTTCTTTGGTGGTATAGCTCAAATAAGCTTTTCCCTCTTTGAGAAGCTGGTCAATGTACCGGTTGTAAATTTCCGTTCTCTCCATGCAACGATAAGGACCGTAAGGACCGCCGACATCCACGCCTTCGTCCCACTTGATGCCCAGCCATTTCAGCATGGCCATCTGTTTTTCATCGGCACCCTCCACGTTCCTTTCCGTGTCTGTATCTTCGATCCGGACGATAAAATCACCGCCATGTCGTTTGGCATGCAAGTAACTGAATAAAGCCGTTCTTGCACCGCCGATATGCAAATGCCCCGTGGGGCTGGGTGCATAACGTGTGCGAACCCTGTCCATTGTTTACTCTCTCCTTTTATGCCAGATTCCATTCTTCATCGATTTTGCACGAGACAAACCACCGCCATGGATGCCATTCCTTCTTCGCGTCCGGTGAAACCCAGCTGCTCCGTGGTGGTGGCTTTCACATTCACCTGAGAGGTTTCCGCTTCCAAAATCTCTGCAATTCTTTGCGCCATTTGAGGAATGTACGGAGCCATCTTCGGTTTTTGGGCAATGATCACGGAATCCAGATTCCCCAATGCGTATCCTTTTTCTTTCACTTGCTTCCAAACCTCTTTTAACAACACCGCACTGTCGGCATCTTTGTAAGCATCATCCGTGTCCGGAAAGATTTTTCCGATATCCCCCATCCCTGCGGCACCCAAAATCGCATCCGTAATGGCATGCAATAAAACATCCGCATCCGAATGGCCCATCAACCCTTTTTCGTATGGAATGGTGACGCCGCCGACAATCAGCGGTCTTCCATCAGCAAACTGGTGAACGTCAAATCCTTGTCCAATGCGAATCATTTCTTCTTTCCCCTCATCTGATAAATCGCTTCTGCCAAATATAAATCATCGGGTGTGGTCAGCTTGATATTTGTATATTCCCCTTGAACCACACGCACATCCACGCCCATTTCTTCGACCAGCATAGAATCATCCGTTGCCACCGTTTCCCGGCCGGCAAAATGCTCATGCGCCGACAACAGGACTTCGCGCCGGAAAGCCTGAGGCGTTTGCACCACCCACAGGCGCTTCCGGTCCGGGGTGTTTTCAACAATGCCCGCATCATCGACCACTTTGACCGTATCCTTCACCGGCACAGCCAATATGGCGGCTCCGTGCATGCGGGCTTCCTCCAGCAAACGGGAAATCGCTTCATGACTGACAAAAGGACGGACCGCATCATGCACCATGACCCAGTCCGTCGAAATCTTTTTCAATCCCAGATAAACACTTTCTTGCCGTTCTTTTCCCCCGGGGACGACATGCGTCACTTTTTGCAGCCCTGCTTCCCTGATCATCTTTTGCGTCCGCCCTATTTCTTTGTGATCAGCGACAACCACCATCTCATCAATTTCGGGAAAAGATTCAAACAAGGTCAAAGTATGTATCAAGATGGGTTGCCCGTGAAAGGTTAAAAACTGCTTCGGTTCACGGGTCCCCATTCTTTTTCCCATCCCTGCGGCAGGAACCACAACTCCAACACTCAAACACCTGTCTCCTTTCGCTTTCCAACAAAATATGCCCGTCCTTGGTTTAGAATATAAACCAATCACGGGCCTCAAGCAACGGCAATTTCATTTTTTCCTTAAAGATTTAAAAAGCCTATAACGCCTTTTCCAAAAGTTTCGGTTTGGCGAAAATCATCCGACCCGCAGATGTTTGCAACACACTGGTGACCAAAACATCAATCCGTTCCCCGATGTATTCACGCCCGCCTTCGATCACGATCATGGTTCCGTCATCCAGGTATGCCACGCCTTGACCATGTTCTTTTCCGTCTTTGATCACTTGCACATTGATCTCTTCCCCGGGCAACACAACGGGCTTCACGGCATTGGCCAGGTCATTGATGTTGAGCACGCTGACTCCCTGTAACTCGCAAACTTTGTTCAGGTTGAAATCATTGGTGACCACTTTTCCTGACAAGACTTTGGCCAATTTGACCAGCTTGCTGTCCACTTCCTGAATTTCTTCAAAGTCACCTTCATAAATCAGGACATCGACATCCAGCTCTTTTTGAATCTTGTTCAGGATATCCAATCCGCGACGTCCCCGGTTCCGTTTCAGCACATCGGAGGAATCGGCGATATGTTGCAATTCTTCGAGCACGAAGCTCGGAATCACCAACGTCCCCTCCAAAAAGCCCGTGCGGCAAATATCAGCAATGCGCCCGTCAATAATCACGCTGGTGTCCAGAATTTTATGCTCAACATAAGGCTTTTCTTCGTTTTTCTGTTTTCCTTCTTTATTTTGACGCCCAAGCGTAAAAACCGAGATCAGTTCATCCCGCTTTTTGTATCCCACTCTGAATCCAAGATAACCGAACAAACCGGAAAAGATAAAAGGCAACACACGGTTTACGCCCGGTATCGGCAGCTGTGCCAACGGTTGTTGAATTAAAAATGCAACAATCAATCCGAAAATTAAACCAAGAGCCCCGAAAAGTCCATCCGCAGCCGGTATTTTAACCAAACGCTCTTCGCTCCAGCGAATCCACTTCACCACATTATTCGACAACCAAAATGTTGCGACAAACATGATGACCGCTCCAAGAACCGCGCCAATATAATGCGGTCCCGGCACTTCGCCAAAATTCAGAGGAGACTCTTGAAGCAACCCGAAAAACTCAGGACCTAAATAGTAGCCAGCGGATGCTCCGACCAAGGTGAAAGCAAGTTCGACAAAACGTTTCAACACGGGGCTTCACCTCCTCCCAAAACGATGCTCGTAATAATCATTATAGACATTCTGCAAAAATGAAAACCTGATATCAAAAATTTTTCTTATGACCTTTTTGTTACAACAGAAAATAGAAACGATTATGAGTCCTTATCAGAAAAGATGCCGTCAATCAACTCCATCGCCTTCTCCTCATTCATGTCCCTTGCCAGCACCAGTTCGCTGATCAAAATCTGCCTGGCATTGTCCAACATTTTCCTCTCTCCGGTGGATAATCCTTTTTCTTCATCGCGGAGCATCAGCGAACAGACCACTTCCGCCACTTCATAAATATCTCCGCTTTTGATTTTGTCCATATTGGCACGATAGCGTCGGTTCCAATTGAGTGTATCATGGTTGTCCCTTTGCCTCATTTGTTTCAGCACTTTGTCAACGGTCGACTCATCGACCACTTCGCGCAAACCGATTTTCTCCACATTACTCATGGGAACCATGACCTTCATATCTCCAATGGGCATCCTCATGACATAGTACTTCTTCCGCTCACCCAAGATCTCCTTCTCTTCAATCGATTCTATGACACCTGCACCATGCATGGGATATACCACTTTATCGCCAACATTGAACAAAAGATCCACCTCCAGAGGCAATATCTGTTTCCAAGATATCACAAAACTTCAACACAGTCAATAAAATAAAAATCATTATCTTAGCATACAAAACTAATTATCGTCAATCCCTTTTTCCATTTGTCATTTTGTTCCGTCTTGTCAAAAAATTGACACTATAATTCCGCTCCCTATATAATAAAACTGACTTCCATTCCGACCACAAGGCTGATGACACAGGTCATCCCCCGAAGTCTTTCTATAAATCTGCCGTCTCTATCCGAAAAAAGAGGTGAAAGGCATGAGCGAAAACCCTTTTTCTTCCTTTCAGGAACAAGTCGATGAATTACTCATCCGGCATCACAGTTTTTTAGATGTGACATCAAAATTTCAAGAATCCGGCACACGGATCAACCGGTCTCTCACCAAAGCCGTCACGGAATGCGGTTGCATCCGGATCGATGCACAGAAACAGCCTTACCCCACCGACGCCCCCCGCGGAGAATGGAGAAAACACTTCAAAACACATTTATCCGGCAGGTTGTGCGAACAATGCCTGGAAACCGTTCAGACCGAAATCGGAAAAAACCTCTTCTATCTCACAGCTTTATGCAATCTGTTGGAGATCTCCCTGCCCGAAGTGATGGAAAAAGAATCAAAAAAACTCACAACACTCGGAGTATTCAATCTCCGTTGAGGATTCAAAGGAAAACAACCCTTTTAAAAAAGGGTTGTTTATTTTCCTATTTCCACTCTTCAATCGCTTTTTTACCATCTTCTTCACGTTTTAAGCTCACGGCTTTTTTCACACCATACAAAGCATACAAAAACAAGGGAATAAACAGGACTTTTGGCAATTCGCGCGGGTATAACACGGCTGTCGCCGCAATCACGATCAAAAAAAGCGGGGCCATCCATACGGCAGATTTCGGAATGCCCACCTTTTTAAACGTCGGATATTTGATTTGACTGACCATCAGGAAGGATAAAAAGAGCATGGCCACCATGAGGAAATACGCATTGGGCACATGATTATGATACAAAGCCATGGTCGCAAGAATCCCGCCTGCAGCCGTGATCGGCAATCCGATGAAATACCCCGGTTCACCAGGGTGTACGTTAAAACGTGCCAGCCTCAAAGCTCCGCAAATGGGAAATATTGCTGTCACCAACCAACCTTCCATCCCCATATGTTGAAACGAAGATACATACATGATGACTGCAGGAGCCACGCCAAATGAAATAACATCCGATAATGAGTCCAACTCTTTTCCAAATTCGCTTTGCGTATTCAGCATCCGGGCCACCCGGCCGTCCAAGCCATCCAGGATCATTCCGAAAATCACCATGATCGCCGCATATTCCCACGAATCTTGAAATGCCAAAAGGATTGACACAATCCCGAGTAATAAGTTCCCAACCGTTAAACAACTAGGTAATGCTCTGGCAATCATAAAGGGAACCTCCTAATCAGAAATACCGAAACATCTTTCAAAGTTTTCTAATTTGATGTTCTTTGTAATTTTTTAAAGTGGTTTCATTATAGTCTAGGTTATTTATATATGTCTGTCAATAAATACTTGTTCCTGAATTCGCTTCAATCCTTCTTTGATCATCTTTGCACGCACACTTCCGATCCCTTCGACCTCATCCAGTTCATCGATGGTTGCCACCATGATTCTCGATAAATTTTCAAAGCGCTCAACTAATTTATAAATCACATGGCTTGGCAAGCGCGGGATCTTATGAAGAATCCGGTATCCGCGCGGCAAAACGGCTTCCTCTTCAATGTTGATGGAGGACGGATATCCCAAAATCCGCACCAGATTGGCATGTTCCAACAAATCATCCGACGACAGCTTCTGCAACTCCTCGAAAACCACTTCCGGAGAAACACACGGATCAATGCAATAGTCTTCAATCAACAACTTCGCTTCATCTTCCGTGTCGGCCACCAGTTCCTCCAATTGCATACTGACCAGTCGGCCTTCCGTTCCCAATTCATGAATATATGTTTCGATCTCGCGTTTGATTCTGAGCACCATTTCAACCCGTTGCAAAACCAGTGCCACTTCGCTCAAGGTGACCAACTCTTCAAACTCCAGCGCTGTCAGGTTCGTGGTGGTTTGATCCAAAACGGATTTGTATTTCTCCAGGGTTTGGATGGCTTGGTTGGCCTTGGTCAAAATCACACCCATATCTTTCAGGGCGTAACGAAAGTTTCCTTTATACAAGGTGATAATATTTCTGCGCTGGGAAATCGAAACCACCAATTTCCCGGTCTGCCTTGCCGTTCGCTGCGCCGTGCGATGACGGATGCCCGTTTCCGTGGAAGGGATTGCGGAATCAGGAACCAATTGTGCGTTTGCATACAAAATCCTTTTCCCGTCGTTACTTAAAATAATCGCTCCGTCCATTTTGGCCAATTCATAAAGGTAAGCAGGCGTAAACGGACAATCGATATGAAAACCGCCATCCACGATTTCGCGAACTCCCTCGTCATAACCGATCACGATCAGAGCGCCTGTTTTAGCCCCCAGGACGTTGTCCAATCCTTCTCTCAAGGGAGTTCCCGGAGCGATCATCTGTAAAATACTACTGCTTCCTTGATGTCTGTCGTTTTTCACACCCTACCCTCCCAACGCCACTTCTAATGCTTCTTCCAACGTATTGACCCCGATCAGTTCGATCCCCTTCGGAGGCGTCCATCCCTGACCATTTTTCTCGGGGAGAATGACTCTTTTAAAACCCATGTTATGCGCTTCGGCCACACGTTGTTCAATCCGTGAGACTCCTCTCACTTCCCCGGTCAGTCCCACTTCGCCGATAAACAGATCAAACGGCGAGACGGCCACGTCCCGGAAACTGGAAGCCAGACTGACGGCCACGCTGAGATCGACGGCCGGTTCGTCAATGCGAACGCCTCCGACGACATTGATATAAGCATCATAGTTTTGCAAGAAAAGCCCCAATCGCTTTTCCAAAACCGCCATGATCATCGTAACCCGGTTATAATCGATGCCGGCTGCCATCCGTTTGGGGGTGGCAAAACTCGTCGGCGCCACCAATGCCTGCAATTCGACCAATACCGGGCGGGTTCCTTCCATGCTTGCCGTCACCGCCGTCCCCGGCGCTCCCACCGGACGCCCCGACAAAAACAACTCCGAAGGATTTTCGACTTCCGCCAATCCTTCTTCCTTCATTTCAAAAACACCAATTTCATTCGTGGAACCAAAGCGGTTTTTGACCGCACGCAAAACCCGGTATGTGTGATGGCGTTCCCCCTCAAAATATAAAACGCAGTCCACCATATGTTCAAGCATCCTCGGACCGGCCAGTGACCCCGATTTGGTCACATGCCCCACGATGATGATCGCAATGTTTTGCTCCTTGGCCCACCGCATCAATTGTCCGGTGCATTCGCGAACCTGGGCGACACTTCCCGGCGCCGAAGCAATATCCGGATGAAACATGGTTTGAATCGAGTCGATCACCATCAATTTCGGCCGCACTTCATCCATCAACAATTCAACAGCCGTCAAATCAGTTTCAGACACCACCAACAAACGTTCGCTCAACGCATCCAGCCGGTCGGCACGCAACCGGATCTGTTCCGCGGACTCTTCTCCGGACACATATAAAACGGACAATCCCCGCTTGGCCAGTTCATGCGTCGCCTGCAAAAGCAATGTTGACTTTCCGATTCCCGGATCTCCACCCACCAAAACAAAAGAACCCGGCACCAATCCTCCGCCCAATACCCGGTTCAACTCTCTGATCCCGGTATCTGAACGAGGCTGATCCAGCTTCTCCACTTGTGTAATCGGAATGGCTTTTTCCCGTTTGCTCTTTCTGTGCATTCCGGTACCGGGAACGGTTGAACTTTCGCTGTTGAGCTCTTCCACCATGGTATTCCATTCATGACAGCCAGGGCACCGGCCCATCCATTTCGGCGTTTCATAGCCGCATTCCTGACAAACAAACTTTGTTTTTTTCTTCGCCATGGCTTTTTCTCCCACTTACAATGAATCATGATCTTCAAACATTATAACAAATCACTCTTTAAAAATTTATGGAGACTTTTTCACCGGCAAAATCTCTTCCTATTAAGGAATTTTTTCCCTATTCGGGCAAATTTCAACCTCTTTTTAAAAAAATAGTGACAAACAACAGCACCCGGCCGCTGATACAGCCGGGTGCTGTTTGTTGATCATTGGGTTGCGGACCGGGCATCTTCTTTTTCGACGACCAATTTCCCGTCTTTCACATCGATGACCACCGAATTTCCGCGTGCGACATTGCCGCGCAACAACTCTTCGGACAAACGGTCTTCGATGTTTTTCTGGATGGCCCGGCGCAACGGGCGGGCGCCGTAGCTCGGGTCAAATCCTTCTTTCGCCAAGTACCGTTTGGCTTCATCCGTCAACCGGAATTCGATTCCCTGTTCGGACAGGCGTTTGCGCAATTGGTTCACCATCAGGGAAACGATCTCTTCCAGATGCTCTTCTTTCAAAGGATGGAAGACGATCACGTCGTCGATCCGGTTCAAAAATTCGGGACGGAACGTTTTCTTCAGCTCTTCCATGACATTTTGCTTCATGTGTTCATAGTCATCTTCCGATTGATTGCCGCCAACGTTAAATCCGAGGCGTGACGTTTTCTTGATGGTGGATGCCCCCACGTTGGAAGTCATGATGATGATGGTGTTGCGGAAATCCACCACCCGGCCTTTTCCGTCCGTCAACCGGCCGTCTTCCAGCACTTGCAACAGGATGTTGAACACTTCCGGGTGAGCTTTTTCGATTTCGTCAAACAGGACGACCGAATAGGGTTTCCGGCGGACTTTTTCCGTTAATTGTCCTCCTTCTTCATATCCCACGTATCCCGGCGGCGAACCGACAAGGCGGCTCGTCGCATGTTTTTCCATATACTCGGACATGTCAATCCGGGTCATCGCATCTTCGTCACCAAACATGGCTTCTGCCAAAGCCCGGGCCAATTCGGTTTTTCCGACTCCGGTCGGTCCCAGGAAGATGAAGGAACCGATCGGCCGCTTCGGATCTTTCAATCCGGCACGGGCCCGGCGGATGGCACGGGAAACGGAACGGACCGCTTCCTCTTGGCCGATGACGCGGTTATGCAGGATGGACTCCATATTCAACAAGCGTTCTGATTCTTCTTCCGCCAACTTCTTCACGGGAATTCCCGTCCAGCTCGAAACGACATCGGCAATATCTTCGGCAGTGACTTCGGAATCGGTTTTTCCTTGGTGTTGTTTCCAGGAATTCCGGTTGATCTCGATTTCCTCGCGCAGTTTTTGCTCCGTATCCCTCAAAGAAGCCGCTTTTTCAAATTCCTGGCTTTGCACGGCCGCGTCTTTTTCTTTTTTCACTTCTTCCAGCTTTTGTTCCAGTTTTTTCAGTTCCGGCGGCATCATGTAAAATTTCAACCGCACTTTGGATGCCGCTTCGTCGATCAGGTCAATCGCTTTATCCGGCAAATACCGGTCCGAAATATAGCGGTCGGATAATCTCACCGCTTGTTCAATCGCTTCATCGGTGATTTTCACCCGGTGATGGGCTTCATAGCGATCCCGCAATCCTTTCAGGATCAACACCGCTTCCTCAGTGCTCGGCTCTTCCACCAAAATCGGTTGGAAACGGCGCTCCAAAGCAGCATCTTTCTCGATGTATTTCCGGTATTCATCCAAGGTTGTCGCACCGATGCATTGCAATTCCCCGCGGGCCAGCGCCGGTTTCAGGATATTGGATGCGTCAATCGCGCCTTCGGCACCTCCCGCCCCGATCAATGTGTGCAACTCATCGATAAACAAGATGATGTTTCCGGCTTGGCGGATTTCATCCATGATTTTTTTCAACCGGTCTTCAAACTCACCGCGATATTTCGTTCCGGCCACCACAGTTCCCATATCCAGGGTCATGACCCGCTTGTTGCGCAAAGTTTCCGGAATTTCCCCGTCCACAATGCGCTGGGCCAAACCTTCGGCAACCGCCGTTTTTCCGACTCCCGGCTCTCCGATCAAAACCGGGTTGTTTTTAGTCCGGCGGGACAACACTTGAATCACCCGTTCAATCTCTTTGCTGCGTCCGATCACCGGATCCAGGTTGCCATCATGCGCAGCGGCCGTCAAGTCGCGGGCCAAGCCGTCCAATGTGGGCGTGTTGACCTGATGATGGGGGCTGGAGTGGTTGGAAAA
Organism: Thermoactinomyces sp. CICC 23799; assembly: GCF_016055145.1. Lineage (NCBI taxonomy): Bacteria > Bacillati > Bacillota > Bacilli > Caryophanales > Thermoactinomycetaceae > Thermoactinomyces > Thermoactinomyces sp. CICC 23799. Next base: position 68,195 of record NZ_JAECVV010000003.1, on the reverse strand, counting down.
GGTTTCGCTGTTTCCCAGGAGTTGCAAAACTTGCTGGCGGGCTTTGTTCAAGCTCACACCCAGATTGTTGAGAACGCGGGCCGCCACGCCTTCCCCCTCGCGAATCAAACCGAGAAGAATGTGCTCGGTGCCGACATAGGTGTGCCCCAACTTGCGGGCTTCATCCATGGACAATTCGATCACTTTTTTCGCCCGTGGCGTATAAGCAATGTTTATGGGTTGACCCTGTCCCCGTCCAATCAAATTCTCAACTTCTTTTTGTATTTTTTCCAATCCCAGGCCCAAACCGATCAAAGCCTTGGCTGCAATCCCTTCCCCTTCGCGGACCAATCCAAGCAAAACATGTTCCGTTCCGATGTTGGTATGTCCCAGACGCACGGCTTCTTCCTGAGCAAGGGCGAGAACTTTTTGCGCCCGTTCTGTAAAACGTCCAAACATCATAATCCCTCACACCTCACTTATGCATGGATTTGTCAGGACTTCTGTTCCATGGCCAAACGTTCGCGAATCAACCGGGCCCGGCGGATGTCCCTTTGTTCGGCATTCAACCGTTCCCCGGCATACTGTTGCAAAAATCCGGGTTGAATCATCACCATCAATTCATTCATGACACTGGCCGAAACGCCACGGATAAATCCCAAATCAATTCCCAACCGGACATCGGAGAGAAGGCTCATCGCTTCTTTGGAATCAATGATGCGGCAATGGGCCAAAGTGCCGTATGAGCGATGGACACGGTCTTCCAGCTGAATCAAAGAAACCTCCTGGAGCCGTCCGCGGGCCGTATGTTCATGTTCAATCATTTGCCGGACTACCCCTTGCAGGTTTTCCAAAATCTCATTCTCATCCAACCCCAACGTTACTTGGTTGGACACCTGGTACAATTGCCCCAAAGCCTCACTGCCTTCGCCGTAAATTCCACGGACCGCAAGCCCGACTTGCGTGATCGCCGGCAACAGCCGGTTTAACTGCTGGGTCATGGCCAACGCCGGCAAGTGAAGCATCACCGAAGCCCGGATTCCCGTACCAACATTGGTCGGGCAACTGGTCAAATAGCCGCACTTTTCATCAAAGGCAAAATTCAAGTGGCTTTCCAACCAATCATCAATCTCATTGGCCAGTTCCCAGGCTTGCTTCATTTGCAATCCGGGGAACAGCACCTGGATGCGGATGTGATCTTCTTCATTGATCATAATGCTGACAGATTCATCCTTATTGAGCAAAACGGCGCCATGCCGCGATTCTTCCGCCAACATCGGACTGATCAAATGCTTCTCGACCAACACGCTTTTTTCCAAATCGGACAGGTCCTTCATGCGGATCAATTCAGCACCTGCCAGGAAGGAATACTTCGACTGATCTTGTTTCAATGCCTGCTCGACTTTGCGAATCACTTCTTCCGCCTGGGATGCGGTACTCAGCATGGGAAACGGAAATCCGTCCAAATTCCTTGCGACCCTGATCCGGCTGGAGAATACCACATCGGACAGAGGACCTTTCACCCGCATCCATTCACTGATGGCATGGTTCATGAAATGTTCGAGTGACATGGTGTTTCCTCCCTATTTCTTGAGTCGATCCTGTAATTCTCGGATTTGGTCACGCAAACGGGCCGCTTCTTCAAACTCTTCCGCCTGAACTTTCTGCGCCAATTGTTCACGCAGCTGTTCCAATTGTCTCTGCAGTTTTAATTCACCTTTGGCACGGGACGGGATTTTCCCGTTATGCGATGTATGGCCGTGTATCCTTCTCAACAAAGGTTCCAAACGGTCTTGGAACGTATGATAACAATCACCGCATCCAAAGCGACCGACTTTGCTGAATTGATTATAAGTCAACCCGCATGTGGGACAGCGGAGCAAATTCGTTTCATATCCTTCATGTCCGCCGGAAGAAGAAGAATCAAAGTTCAACAGCCCGGATAAGAGCTGATGGAAAGAAAACCCGTTGTCAAAGCCGGGCATGTGTTCTCCTTTTTCCTGTGCACAAACTTCACATAAATGAAACTCGGACTTTTCGCCGTTGACAATCTTGGTGTAGTGAATCGTTGCCGGCCGTTTACCACACTCGGGACAGAGCATCGGCCGTCACTCTCCTTTGCTGGTTAATAATGTGGTCAGTAAAACTTTCATCATCCTTGCCCTTACCGGATCCCGGAGCGGAATCGGCAACTGCAAGGTTTCGCGGGAAATCAACCGCTTCATAAGCAACCCTTCCCGCTTTGTCATCAAATCTTCTTCCATCAATCTGAAAATCACATGTTCCGCCGTCATCTGGGTGACGGCATCCCCGATATATGACAACATTTCGTCAAAAATTTCGTGACGATTCTTATAACGTACTTTCTGGATACGGATAAATCCTCCTCCCCCTCTTTTGCTTTCCACGATGTACCCTTTTTCCACCGTGAAGCGGGTACTGATCACATAATTGATCTGAGAGGGGACACATTGGAAAATATCCGCCAATTCACTGCGCTTGATCTCAATCACGCCGTCTTCGCTTTCATTGATTATTTTTTTTAAATAGCGTTCAATTATGTCCGAAATACTACTCATTCGGACAACCTCCTGCTGACCTTGACTAACTTTGACCTTCTGATATTCATTATAAGAAAAAAACTGCCATTTGCCAAGTCCCTTGCGTTCATTTTCAGTATTGACCAATCTTTACCTTGACATGTACCGTTTGTTTTTAATCCGCACGAACCGATTTGACCCCGTCAAGCTGACGGACTTCCTCCACCAATTGGGGAATGGGGACGTTTTCATGGATGCGGATGGTGAAAGTGATCTCCAACAGACGTCCCTCATCCTCTTCTTCCTGTTCCTCCATGTGCACCCGCCGGATTTTTCCGCCAAACCGTCCGATCAGCGAAGCCAGCTCGCCCAGTTTGCCAGGTTCATCCTCGACAATGATGTGAAGCAGGCAAAGGCGTTTCTTTTTGATCCACATACTTTCCAACCGGTTTAAAAGCTCCAGGCTTACCAGAACCAAAATGGTGGTCAGGATGGCGCCGAAGATAAACCCGGTTCCGACCGCCAGCCCGATTCCCGAGACCACCCACAAAGAAGCCGCCGTCGTCAATCCCGTCACGGATGCACGGTGGCGCATGATCGTTCCCGCTCCCAAAAAACCGATTCCACTCACCACCTGTGCACTTAACCGGGAAGGATCAAACCGGACATTCTGTTCCGCCATATAATCCTTAAAACCATAGATGGAAATCAACATAATCAAAGCCGAACCCACACTGACCAAAATATGTGTGCGAAAGCCTGCAGGATGGTTATGCCGTTCACGTTCCCAACCGACCAACCCTCCCAAAAGTGCCGCCATAAACAAACGAACCGCCACTTCCAGGTAAGAAACCATCCATACACTTTCTCCCATTTTTCACCCTCTTTTCTTTCGTGGTATCTCCCGGAACAAAAAGAGATTTCCTTCCTTTTGACTTCATTTTTCCCCGACTTGAAAATCAAAAGGTTGGAAACCTCATCCATCACTTCACCTGTTCATTTTTTTAATGCTTCAACCACTTGCTTCAGTTCCGGAAAAGAATGAATGATTGCATCGGCTTCGTCCAATTCATTTTCTTGACCAAAACAGGGATATCCGGTATAACGGCATCCAACCGCAAACAGTTGATTCTCCTTGCCGGCTTTGATGTCTGAACTGCGATCCCCGACCATCCAACCGTCCGTCACCCCGTGATCATTTTTTAAAATGCGGACAAGATCCGATTTATCAGCCGTTTGATACTCTCCTGCTGTATAAATTCCCTTAAACAGAGAAATTAATCCTTTTGTTTCCAAAGCCGTGCGCACGTAATCACCGGCTCCGTTGCTGGCCACAAACAACGGCCATCCGTCTTCATAAAACTGCATCAATGTTTCCCTGACCCCGGGAAAAATCTCCCCTTTCCCCTTCCGGAACAATTCCAGCTCTTTTTGCAGCATGAACCGATCCGCTTCTTCTTTGACAGCACGGTCAGCCCCCGGCAGCAAAACCTCCCACAATTCCTGATGCGTCAGTCCGAAAACGGATTGGATTTTTTCCTCATCGGGAATGTCTCCTTGAAACTTGCCCGTCGTCTGTAAATGGCGAAAAGTTTCTTGAAATGCGGGAACGGCCACTTTTTCGGTTTGAAATAATGTTCCATCCAAGTCAAAGATGATTGCTCTCATGATTCCCCTTCTTTCCAGTGATGTTCTTTTCATTTTACAAGATCGCAAAAAGGATGTTCGACAGTTTGTTCATTTTTTTTCATTTATTTTCGTGTAAAGTAAATTTTGAAATGGATTTTGGAGTGATCCCGTTGACTTATAAACAAATCAAATGGCTCATTTTGACGATCCCCACGATCGCGGTGGGGCTCTGGGAATATATCCGTCATAAATACCTGTTGCCTTATATCTCCATGGAATTGGGCAACTGGCTCACCCCTCTGATCGTTTTGGGGGTCACCTTAACCCTGCTGGTGCATTTATTTATGATTTATGAAGAAATCCAGGAAGCTTTAAAAAAAGAGCGGGAAGAAAATGCCGTTTTACAGGAACGGGAACGAATCGCCCGCGAATTGCATGACGGCATGGCCCAAACGTTGTTTTTGTGTTCGGTGGAATTGGAATCCCTGCGGGAAAAACACCCCGATCCTTCATTAAACCGGGTTCATCAACACTTGCAACAATTGCACGATGATGTCCGGCAAGCGATCGCCAGTTTAAAAAATCCGGAACCCCCCGCTCCTTTTCTTTTAAAGGATAAATTGATGCATTTGTTCCGCGAATTTGAAATCGATACCGGGATCCGCGTATCCGCCCGTTTTGACATGGAAACCGGCTCCCTTTCCGCCAAAGAAAAAGTGGAACTGTATGCCTGTATACAGGAAGCCCTGACCAACATCCGGAAACATGCGCAGGCCACTCAGGTCCAAGTCTCTTTCAAACCGTTCCGCCAAGGATGGCGATGCACGGTGGAAGACAACGGAATCGGGTTTAAAGGCGATGTGTTTTCCCACCCGGACCGATACGGGATGCGCATCATGCAAGAGCGGGTGAAAAGCATCGGCGCCGGACTTCAATTGACGCGACAGGACGGAAAAACCATTCTGACCATCCAAAAAGGGAGGGAAAACGAGTGAATCCCCTTTATCGCATTGTCATCGGAGATGATCATGAACACGCGCGCCAAGCCATGCGTTTGATTATAGAGAGAGATCCCCGGTTTCAAATCGTGGGCGAAGCGGCTGACGGAAAGGAAGTGATCGAACTCGCCGAATCCACCCGCCCCGATCTTATCTTAATGGATATCAACATGCCAAAGGTCAACGGCCTTGCCGCCACCCGCATCATCAAAGAACAATTCCCGTCCGTCAAAATCGTCATCGTCACGGTTTCCGATGATGCTTCTGATCTGTTTGACGCTTTAAAACAGGGTGCTCAGGGATATCTGTTAAAAAACCTGAAGCCTTCCTTGTGGCTGGAATATTTGCAAGCTGTTGCCGCAGACGAAACTCCCATGCCCAAAGAAATTGCCCGCCGGATTTTGCATGAATTTCATACCACCCCCGTCCCTTGCAAACAATCCAATCTGACCCAACGGGAACAAGAAATCTTAACATGGGTGGCCCAGGGTTACAGCAATAAAGAAATCGCACGCCGGTGCCTGATATCGGAATACACCGTCAAAAACCATCTGAAAAATATTATGCAGAAGCTCCACTTGAATAATCGTGTCCAACTGACCCGCTATGCCTATGAACAAGGATGGATGGAAGGGAACAATCTGGGAGAGAATAGCTCCAAAGAGGGATAGTCATTCCTGCCGCTTTTGCTACAATGAGCATGATACAGACCGGAAGCTACGGAAGGAGTCCGCCATGATGAAGCGTTATTGGTTCTTTTTTCATTTGGTTCTTTTTATCCTTGTTGCCGCCGGATGCGGGCAGTTAAAACCCGAAACCAAGGAGCCGCACAACCAGCCAACTCCGGTCCGGTTGGATATCACTTTCCAATCGTCACCGGACCACCCCGGAAAAAATCAGCCGGTTGAGTTCAGTTCCGTGATAACAGCCGAAAACAAACCGTTTCCGAATGCCAATGTTGAATTTGAAGTCTGGCAACAAGGGAAAGAACACCAAACGATCAAAGCATCCCATCAGGCCGATGGAAAATACACCGCGGTACAGAAATTCCCTGAGGACGGGGAGTATCATGTGGTGGTCCATGTCACCGCCCCCGGCATCCACCAGATGATCAGTGGTTCGTTTACCGTCGGATCTGCCCAAAATGACTCCCACGCACACCATGATTCCGGGGTGCACATGCATCTGGAGCTACCGGACCCCGTCCAAGCCGGGCAAACCATTGAAGCATCGGCACACGTCGGGCTGGATCAAAAAGCTTTAAGCGGTGCCAATGTCCGGTTGGAGGTCTGGAAACAAGGCAACGGACAACATGAGTTTATCGAGACCTCTGAAAAGAAACCCGGCGAGTATGCTGCCACCTTGTCCTTTCCGGAAAAAGGAACGTATTATGTGAAATTGCATGTGGAAAAAGACAAGATTCACGATCACCAGGAAAAAACCGTAACCGTGCAGTAATTAAAAAAGGAGCCCGGATCCGGAGGCCCCTTTTTTTTTACATCAATCCCATTTGTCCGATTTGATACATCATGAAGCCGATAAATACGGCCAGCCCCACGTAGACGGTTCCGTAAATCAACCGCAACTTTGGAGGCACGCTGTAATACTTCTCATCCTGTTTAATGCCTCCCACGCGAAGAGGCGTATAAACCCCTTTTATCTTCATTTTCACTTCCGGATCTTCCGGAGAAGGAGGAATCGTCTGTACCAACGTCATCTCGTGGATTTGCCCCATCATCTCAAACTGCAGGATCGTCCCGAGGCCGGGATAACCCACTTCCGCCATTTCCCGCTGGTCTTGGATGAAACAATATTGGCGAAACGGCAAGGAACGTTGGTGATATTCACCCGGAATCCACAACCCGGCTTCATCAAAACGACCCTTTTTCACCCTGGCTTCAATCACAAACTCTCTTTTTTTCGGCTTTTTCTTCCGGTAAGCCCCCCATAAATCAATCAAAAACATAATGTAAATAATTAACAGCAAAATACTTCTCAAATAAACGATCAAAAAAAGCCCCACAATCAAACCGACCACCCACAGCCAACGGGTAATCGCCACGACAATCCTTCCGCCATCCAAGGGATGAATGGGGATCAGGTTAAACAAATTTAAAAACAAGCCGATATAGGCGATGGCAATCAACAGATCCTGATCGAGCCAAATGCCCAAGCTGTAGGAGGCAACCGCCCCCAACGTGCCCACAAGGGGACCGCCCAAGGCGATAAAGGCTTCCGTCGCCGCATCGCTCGGCTGCTTTTTCATGGTGATCAACGCACCCACAAACGGAATGAAGGCCGGTGCCGACACAGGCAATCCCTTGAGCTTTGCCGCCCAGACATGTCCCATTTCATGGATGAAAATCATCACAACCAAACCGATGGCAAATTGATAAGGAAAAAGCAGCGCATATCCCCCGACAGAAATCGCCATGGTGATCAACGTGCCGCCGAACTTTCCAAATTTCAACAGGGGTAAGATCGCTTTCAACTTGGTTCCGATGCTGACCAAAAAAAGTCCGAGCCAACCCAAATTTCTGCGATTTTTCTGATTTGACTGTTCCTGCTCCACTCACAGAGCCTCCTTAACCCGTCTTAACTATATCTTTCACCGGCTGAAACCGGTCTCATTCCCATATCTTTAAGCAGATAAAACAATTCCCCTTACAATATACCATGAAACCCGTTCATCAAACAGTCTCGACATTGACAGCATTGTATACAATTTTGCCGCATTCCCCGGGACAGCCCATAAAAAAGGCTGCTGACCTTCCGGGGGTGTCAACAGCCTTTTGGGTGTGTCATCTTTTTTCAACCTGAATATCCAAAGGCAAAGGATCTTTCTCGATTTTATCCAGTTGCATCTCCAATTTCGGGGTCCGGACGATGATCGGAACGCCGGCTTTTTCATCATCCCCTCCAACCGCCCAAACGACCGCGCTGATCACGGCGACCAACAGGATGAACGAAATCAAGAGTTTACTTATTGGCTTCTTCATCTTCCGGTTTTGCCTCCTTATTTTGTGGTGTGGCCTGCATTTGTTGGGCTTTTTTGATCGCATCCTGATACAAAGCCTGGTTCGGATCCAACTGGTATGCGCGTTCAAAAGCTTTCAGCGCTCCTTCTTTGTCTCCCAGCCCCATGCAGGTGATTCCCAGTTGATAGTGGTAGAGAGGATTTTTCGGATCATATTTGGCGGCTTTTTCCGCTGTCTGATTGGCGGAGATGAAATATCCATACAAATAATAAGCCATGGAACGGTAATATTGCGCTCTCGGATATTTGGATTCTTCATCCACTGCGTCATTGAAAGCCCGGAAAGCGGATTTGGAGTAGTTGGCGAGTTCTTTTTTCTTCTCTTCGGCGCTCATGTTTTTGTCTTGATAAATTTGTTCCCATTTTTTCAAATAAAGGACACCCAGCGTCACATAATATTCTTCTTTTTTGCTGCTGGCCAATTTGGCCGCTTTTTTGGCTTGTTCGATCGCTTCATCAATTTTTCCCTGCTTGAAGAGATAAACCGCCAGGTCATGTTGGTAACGTGCATTTTTCTTTTTCAAATAGGTGGCAAACTTCAGGGATTGGACCGCTTGATCATAATCCCCCATGGCCCCGTAAATTTTTCCTTGATGGTAGTAAACTTCCGCTTCTTCGCTGGTCAGGGAAACCGCCTGATCCGATGCTTCCTTGGCCAGTTCATAATCCTTCAGATAGTAAGCGTACACCGACAAGGCATCTTGTAACTCATAATCTTTCGGGAATTTATCCGTTGCCGCTTTCAAAATCTGCAATCCGGTTTGATAATCTTCTTTCAATCCGTATAAGTTCGCCAAATGCAAGAAATACTCTTTTTGTTCCAAATCGGCGCTCAACGCCTTGCGGCCCAGGAGAATGGCCTGATCCAATTGCTTTTGGTCATAAGCTTGTGTCGATTGGCGGAAGTAATTGAAAGCTTCTTGCGGATTTTCTTCCACAGTCGGATCAATCACCCCGGCCAACGTTTCCCGGGTGTTGTCGCCAAACATCTGGATCACCACAAAAGCCAACACAACGGCGGCTGCCACCAATCCGAACCGCTTCCATCCTTTCCGGCTTTTGACCGGGTCTTTTTTCTCTTTCTTGGCGCTTTTCGCCTTTTCCTTTTGATCGGATGGAGCCGGCTTTTTTACTTTCTCCTCCGCCGGTTTTTCCTCCCGGTCATCCACAACCGATTTTTCATCCAAGGCTTTTGGTTTTTTCTCTTCATATTGATAAGCCCATTTCCAGAAATCATGGATGCGCGGACGTTTGATGGCGTCATTGGATAATGACCGCAACAACAGCCCTTCCAATTGCAACGGCAAATCCGACCGGGAAGAACGGATGGAATCGATCTGCGTGGTTTTGTCGTCAATCCGCTCTTTGGTCAGCATCAAATAGAGCAACTGACCCAATTTCTTCACATCTTCGGTCTCTTGGCGGTAGTGACCAAACAAGCGGTTGGGCCCCCCGTACAAAAAGCGGAGATGGCCGTCCGATTGCAGCACCATGTTTTGCGGGTCGATCAGGGCAAATTGCTCATCATCATAACACTGTAACAGATGGCTGGTGATGTTTTTCAACAAATTGGCCACTTCCGCCATGGGAAGAGGAGCGGAGCGCATCAAATAAACTCCCAGCAAGTCCCCCTCCATGCGCTCAAACACCTGATACAGGGTCCCGTCTTCGATGAACACATCCTGAACCGGAAAAAACACTTCGCTGTTTCGCTTTTTTAACTCTTCCAACTCATGCTCTTCCGGCTGGTTTTTCAGCTTTACTGCATGAATAAACCGGGTGGTGCCTTCTTCCGCCTCTTTTTTTACGGACGTAAAATACAAAACCCCTTCCACAAACGGAAATACACTTAAAACTTCATAACTTCCCCGAATTCGTTCACCTTTCTGTTTAAACTCACTCATTTTTCTCCTCCAACCTTTTTTCTAAACGTTCTGCCATCCAATCCAGGAAGTCGGCAATCTCTTCGATATGAGGCCGTTTATGGATATCAAAAGAGATCGATCGCTGCACAAATTCATCCAGTTCAGCCGGGCAGTCTCGACGGTACTGAGAAACAGAGGGAATCGTGAGTCCTTGTGCCGTGGGATTCTTTCCAGTCAACATCTGATATAACAATGCGCCAACGGTATACGTATCATAAATCCGGTCCGCGCTGGTGTTTCCTGAAACAGATCCTGCGAATCCTTTGGGCAATTCTCCTTTATTTCCCCCATATAAAAACCGCAAAGACCGGCCTGATGTCAGCACCATATTTTGCGGATGGACAAGTGTGAACTGGCCTATTTCATAAAGCCGGAGTAAATGCTGTATGACTTTGCGGCCTAAATTTACGGTTTCTTTCAAAGACAATGGTGCATGCGTTCCCAGATAATGCGCCAGAAGCGTTCCTTCCAAGCGCCGGAAAACCTGGAAAAGCAACCCCTTGGTTTCATCGGCAAAAACCTCACGGATTGGGAAAAACACATGTTCATCCCGGTGAAGAAGTGACTTCGGATCAAAATCAGCATTCACCAAATGAAGGTCAAGGGCATGAACAAAGCGGGTATGTACCTCATCCTGACCACAATGATATTCCGTATAGTATAAGGTGCCAATCACAAAAGGAAATCCTTTTAATACTCGGTATCTTTCTTGAATCCATTCACCCTCTTGCACTTTCCTCAATCATCCATTCCCTCCTTCCCTCCGATCCGTGCTGCTTGCCCATCTGCCATGCACTCGAATTATTTTCTACGCTTCATTCTATCATGATTATGGAAAAGAGAGTAGAACCTTGACGGATGGATTGCCTGATCCGTCCAAACGTTCAAATTTCTTTCACCGAAAAAATTTTCCTGTGTTAAAATGAATGAAAAGAAAGGAGAACCGCATGAACAAGCAAGCCGTTTTTGGCTGGGTGATGTATGACTGGGCCAACTCAGCTTATGCCACGATCATTATGACCACCGTGATGCCGATTTTTTACTCGGAAGAGGCCGGAAAAAACCTGGCTCCCTCCGCCTCCACCGCCTATTGGGGATACACACAGTCCATTTCCCTCATCCTGGTGGTGCTCATCACACCGGTTCTCGGAGCCATTGCGGACAGCATGCACAATAAAAAAAGTTTCCTTGCCTTTTTTACTGGTCTGGGTATCTCATCCACTCTGTGCATGTTCACGATCGATGAAGGGGAATGGTTGTGGGCATCGGTCACGGTGATTCTGGGAACCGTTGCTTTTTCCGGAGCCAACATCTTTTATGACGCCTTTTTAAACGATATTGCCCCGGAACACGAGCGGGACCGCATTTCTTCACGCGGATATGCATTGGGTTATCTTGGCGGGGGCCTCTTGCTTGCTTTGAATTTATTTCTGATCCAATTTCACAATATTTTTTCTTTTACAAGAACTTTTGCCACACAGGTCTCCTTTTTAACCGTGGCCGTCTGGTGGTGGGTTTTCTCCATCCCGATGTTTCGTCATGTTCATGAAAAAAAGCAACCTTCCCCTCCCATCTCCGTCTTCCGCTTGACTCAAAAAGGCATCCGTTCCGTCACCGGCACCTTCAGAAGCATGAGGAAATACCCGGAACTCCTGAAATTTCTGATCGCTTTTTGGTTTTACAGCGACGGGATCAACACCATCATCAAAATGGCAACCATTTATGGTGTGGAAATCGGCATTCATCAGACCGATCTCATCATCGCTTTGCTCTTGACGCAATTCGTCGGGATCCCCTGCACGTTCCTTTTCGGGAAACTGGCCGTCCGCCGGGGTTCCAAACCCACATTGATCTTCACTTTGGCTGTTTACCTCGTCATTGTCATCTTCGGTTATTTTATGCAAACGGCTTTGCACTTTTATCTCCTGGCGATCATGGTCGGAGGGGTGCAGGGAGGAAGCCAGGCGTTGAGCCGGGCCATATTCAGCCGGCTGATTCCACGGGGGCGGCAGGCGGAATTTTTCAGTTTGTACAGTTTGTCCGGCAAATTTGCCTCCATTTTCGGGCCGGCGGTGTTTGGTCTGGCGGGGCAATGGATGGGATCGGGCCGGGCTGGCATTGCCTCGTTAATCCTTTTCTTCATCATCGGGATTGCATTGCTTTTCACCGTCAATGAAGAAAAAGGCCGGGCCGAATCTGCACGGGATCCCTCCTTCACTGAATAACAACATTTATTCCATTGACGAAGTAATTTTATTTTAATAGCATAGGACTTAGTCTGATAGGAGGTTGGGTTCAATGAGGATTGTCCCATTCCTTTTGGCATCTGCCTTATCTTTCAGCCTGTTAACAGGTTGTGAAACTTCCACCGGTGCAGATCCGGCCCCGGAAGATCCCATCGATCTTTCAGAGGCACAACCTGCACAGGAAACCTATGAAGAAATTCCGTTTACGTTGATCAATTGGAAAGAAGGCGAACCCGAACGGCAACCGCATGGAGGCGTATGGGTGTATACGAAGGAAAAGCATCCCGCCATGTTTGAGGATACCCTTGATTGGGACAAAAAAGACATGCTGTTGGTTCAAATCAAAGACGAATCCTACATGGGAAAAGGGTTGAAAATCAAGGCCCTGCAAAAAATCCGGCCCAATGTGACCCGCATTCTGGTTGAATTTGATGAGGAAGGCGGAAAAGACGGAAAAGCTCCCCGGCGCTATGCGGAAATTCCGAAAGGTTCCGTCGGCCCGCAAAACCAATTCGTCATTCAGACCGTCGATGGAAAAACGCTCCAATAACGAGGCTGAAAAATCCATTCCCTGGCATCCGTCCCCACGGAATGGATTTTTTTATGCCCTTTCCCACAAAAAAAGCTTGGTTTCCCAAGCTACATTGTTTCATGAAAGATAAAATAAGTGCTCTTGTCATGAATCCCGTTTTCTGTCTGTTTATTATGTACAAAAGATGCCAACCGGTCAGCCGATCGCCAGCTTTTTCATCCGCTCTTGTTTTTGCAAAACTTCTTCTTCCGTCAAGTTGGACTTCCGCTCAATGTTCAATTCTCCCAGCAATTTTCCCGCTGTGGAGTCAATCACCGAGATATGGATGATTCCATCACTGTCATACTCAAAAATAACCTCAAGGGGAGCACCTTTGGGGTATTTCGGCAAGTCGATCATGCCTTCCCCCACGATTTTTACATAATCCAGATCCATGTCTTCCCCTTCCGTCACTTGCAAATGCAATTGGGCCTGTTGGTCAACGGTGGTTTCGTAATGGCCGCTCACTTTGCTGGGGATCACGGTGTCTTTTTTGAGTACGATGGAGTTAAATTCTTGCCCGGATTCATCCAGCGCCACAACGCCCATGCTGTGGGAATTGACATCCTGCACTTCAACCACCGGGAAAGACTGGCTGAGTGAGAGGTCGGCATTTCCTTCCTTAATTTGCAGGATCGCGCCTTGGATGGCAGCTCCCAAAGCCACCACTTCATCCGGATTGACATCCAATGACGGCTTGATTCCCGTGACACGCTCGATCATGGCAGGAACTTGTTTCATCCGGGTCGAGCCGCCGACCAATAGGACTTTGTCAATGTCTTTCCATTCAATGTTTGCGTCTTCCAAAACGAATTCCATGATTTTTTGGGTCCGGTTCAGGAGAGGAGCGGTTAATTCATCAAAAATCTCTCTTGTCAAGGTGATGGATGCGTTGATTCCGTTGGCAGACAGGAATACATTGGTGCGGTCACGGACAGAAAGGGTTTTCTTGGCAATTTCCGCTTTATCACGCAAGTCCTGTTCCAGCATGGGGTCTTCCAGCAAATCGATGCCACCTTGCTTTTGAAACTCTTCATTCAGGTAGTTCATCACCACATTGTCCCAGTCAAAACCGCCGAGGTTTTTGGCACCCCCGGTGGACAACACCCTCAACCCGCTTGGAGACAAGTGCATGATGGTCACATCAAAGGTACCGCCACCCAAATCATAAACCAGAATGTTTTGCTCCATATGCATCTTGTCCAATCCGTATGCCAGTGCCGCCGCGGTGGGTTCGTTAATGATGCGGAGAACATTGAGACCTGCAATTCTTCCCGCGTCTTGCGTCGCTTTCCGTTGTGCATCGTCAAAATAAGCGGGGACGGTGATGACGGCATCTTCCACTTTTTCCCCCAGCAGGGTTTCCGCATCTTCTTTCAGGCGCCGGAGAATCATCGCCGAAATTTCTTCGGGGGTAAAGTCTTCGTTTTGTTCCGTGGTGAATTTCCATGCTTTGTCGCCAATCTGTCTTTTTACAAATTGAACAACATTGAAAGGACTTGCAACAGCAGAACGTTTCGCAATACTGCCCACAACCACATCCGAACCATCAAAGAGAACGACAGAAGGAGTAATCCGTTCCCCTTCCCGGTTTACCATTATTTCCGGTTTCCCGTATTTATTTACAACAGAGATCACCGAATAGGTTGTTCCCAGGTCGATCCCAACGACTCTTCCCATCTTTTTTCACTCCTTCGATCACTTATAACCCATGGTTTACGGGAAAGCTCCCATATACTACCCTCTTTCACGCAAAATGGCAAAATCTATGTAGTGTAAAAAACGGTTGGCAAAAAAACGCGACTCCCACCCCGCTCCCCAAATGTTCATGAAAAGGGTTCAATGATGAAAGATTAGCCAACATCATGGCTAATCCTCGTTTGTTGTCATATTCCGTTCAATCAGGGATTATATTTTTTTATCACCACTTCTTCAGGTCTGAGAACCACGTCTCCATATCTAAAGCCATGGCGGATCATATGTACAACCATATTATCTTCTGCAGGGTTATTGGTGGGAATCACTTCAACCACTTGTTGAATTTTGGGATCAAATTTATTGGACGGGGCAACAATCAATTCAACGCCGCGACGGTACAAAATTTCCAGCACTTCATGGCTCAAGGTTTGCAGAATGTCAATTAATTCGGGATTTTGTCCCCCGACATCCAGCTGATCATTATAAATGTTGTTCATCCGGTCAATCAGCAGAATCAAATCAATGTAAAGCGGACGGAGTTGTTGAAGTTCCTGGTCCTGCTTCAACTCTTCCATCTCTTTGTAAAGCCGGTCAAACGCCATTTCTTTCGTTTTGTCATAACTGAGCCGGTTGGTAACCACATTCAACAGCGATGTGAAATTTTGTTGCAATGCACTGAGCATGTTCAAAACTTGCTGTTGGGAACGAGATTCGCTTTTGCTTTCTTTGATCGGACTCGGAGTCTCGTTTTCTTTCTTTGTCAATCCAAAACGCGCTTCAGGAAATGAAAGTTGGTTACCCTGTTCTAAGAATCTATGGTTCTCTTTCCTGGAACCCATAGCTTAACCTCCCTGGTGTACACTATTTTCATTTTCTGTGATATATATCAAGGCCAACTATCCATCATTCTCTGTATATTGAATGATTTGCCTCTTTTTGTAAACTGAACGGAACAGTACTGCTCCTACCATTTTACTAATAACCTCATTCATGTCGCAAGTGGATGAATTCAAAAAGAATATCAATTATTCACATCAAAAAATGTTTTTCTCGCCGGACCAACGAAAATGAAGTAAATCACGTGGTAATGCCGGAGAATATTGCAAAACTTGATAGATTTCATGATATCATGATGCAACCTAGGGCAATTATAGACGTTTTGAAGTTTTTATACAAGGCGATTTTTATAAACTATTCCAAGATATTCCCGTTTCCTTTCATTTCTGAAGTTTTTTGGTCCAGCAAAACGCCATGGCTGAATTTCCCCATACAACTTCGCAGTTGTCCCTGAAAACTCCTTCTTCAAAGAAAAATGCCCGTTCAGGGCATCCGGGTGATGACGAGATTGGTCTTTTTTTTGTCAGTTTGTTGAAGACATTCGGTATAACACATCCGGCAATAATACTTGCCATTGAATTGAAAAAATTGAATGTATAAGGACTTTGCGCCGCATTTGGCACAGGTGCATTTATCCACGTGCTCCCAACCTCCCTTTTCCAAGCTGCCAAGGTTGTCTATATTTTTCAACATCCAGGCAAAATTTACCTTTTTATTCCGGATATTTATTGATATTTTCTTTTTTGGAAGATCGGGGTTATTTTTTCACAAGTTATCCACAATTCGCACAGGAGTTTGTGAACATTGTGGATAACTTGTGAAAAAAGCTTCTGATTCATGTCGAATCAGAAGCTTTTCCATCAGTCTTCCTGCTGGTTTTCGCGCATATGCGGGAACAAGAGAACGTCGCGGATCGACGGGCTGTCTGTCAACAGCATCACCAAACGGTCCACACCGATTCCCAGACCGCCGGTGGGCGGCATTCCGTATTCGAGTGCTTCCAGGAAATCTTCATCCATCGGGTGCGCTTCGTCGTTACCAGCTTCTTTTTCTCTCAATTGTGCTTCAAAACGCTCCCGTTGATCCATCGGGTCGTTCAATTCGGAGAAA
This sequence comes from Thermoactinomyces sp. CICC 23799, assembly GCF_016055145.1. Classification (NCBI taxonomy): domain Bacteria; kingdom Bacillati; phylum Bacillota; class Bacilli; order Caryophanales; family Thermoactinomycetaceae; genus Thermoactinomyces; species Thermoactinomyces sp. CICC 23799. The sequence continues at coordinate 51,625 of NZ_JAECVV010000003.1, read as the reverse complement.
GCATTCGCATGTTCCCGTCCCACGATAAACAGCTCAAACCGGTCCGTAAACCTGGGATCTTCTTCATTTTTCTTCGCAAGCGGCGAAATCTCCACCGGATGTCCGTAAACGAACGTCGGTTGAATCAATTGGTCTTCCACTTTTTGTTCAAAGAACTCATTGACAATGTGCCCAAAGGTCATAAACTCCGTAATTTCCACGCCATGTTCTTTCGCAAGCCGGCGGGCTTCTTCATCGGTCATTTGCCGGGTGAAATCCACCCCGGTCGTTTCCCGGATCAATTCGGTCATCGATTTGCGTGCCCAGCCGGGGGAAAGATCGACTTCATGGCCTTGGTAATGGATTTTCGTCGTGCCCAAGACTTCTTGTGCCACATGGGCGATCAAATCCTCCGTGAGATCCATGATGTCATGGAAATCGGCATAAGCGGCATACAATTCCATCATGGTAAACTCCGGATTATGGCGGGTGGAAATCCCTTCATTGCGGTATACACGGCCGATTTCATACACTTTTTCAAATCCGCCCACAACCAGGCGTTTCAAATGAAGTTCAAGGGCAATCCGCATATACAGCTTCATATCGAGTGCATTGTGGTGGGTGATGAACGGACGTGCCGCCCCGCCGCCGGCGATCACATTCATGGTCGGGGTTTCCACTTCCAAAAACCCTTGTTGATCCAAATACCGGCGCATCGCGGCAATGATCCGGCTCCGGGTGATAAACGTTTCTTTGACTTCCGGATTCATGATGAGGTCCAAATACCGTTTCCGATACCGGAGTTCCACATCTTTCAACCCGTGATATTTTTCAGGAAGGGGACGGAGCGATTTGCTCAGGAAATCCACCTGATCGGCTTTGACGCTGACTTCCCCGCGGTTGGTTTTAAAGACAACGCCTTTGATCCCCAGAAAATCCCCGAGGTCGGCTGTCCGGAAAATCTCATACTGCTCTTCCCCCACCCGGTCCAGCCGGACATAGATCTGAATCCGGCCGCTCATATCCTGGAGATGGGCAAAGGAAGCTTTTCCTTGTTTCCGTTTGGCCACAAGACGCCCGGCAATCGATACGGAAATATTTTTTTCCTGCAATTCTTCTTTGGACATCGATTCGTATTGATCCAAAATCGTTTTTGCATGATGGGTACACTCAAATTTGTGGCCGAAAGGATTGACACCTTTCTCCCTCAACGCAGAAACTTTTTCACGCCTGATTTGAAACAGATCGCTTTGTTCTTCATGACTCATCGTTTCGCACTCCTTCGTTCATCCGTTACGCAGATTCTTGATTGACGGCTTCTTGTTTTTCGCGCTGACGCGTTTCGAATTCCTCCGCAAACGAAAGCAGGAGATTTGCCATCCCATCCCTGGTTTCTTGTTGATTGACTTTTTCTTTGACTTTGCTGGCGCCAGGCAATCCTTTGAGATACCACGCCGCATGTTTTCGCATTTCGCGGACGGCGATGTCTTCCCCCCGCAGTTTGACAAGCCGGTCCATATGCAAAATGGCAATTTCCATCTTTTCCCGCACTTCCGGTTCCGGAAGCAGTTCGCCGGTCTCCAGATAATGGACCGTCCGGTACAACATCCACGGATTCCCCAATGCGCCGCGGCCGATCATGACCCCGTCACAACCGGTTGTATCAAGCATCCGCTTCGCATCTTCCGGTGTAAAGACATCGCCGTTTCCGATGACAGGAATCCCCACGGCCTCTTTGACTTTTTTAATCCAACTCCAGTCCGCCTGCCCGCGGTACATCTGCTTCCGCGTGCGCCCGTGTACAGAAACCGCTTTTCCTCCGGCGCGTTCGACCGCTTTGGCGTTTTCAACCACATAAATATGATCTTCATCCCAGCCAATGCGCATCTTGACGGTCACCGGTTTGTCCACGGCTTCCACCACGGCGGACACCATCTCTTCAATCTTGTCCGGATCGAGCAGCCAGCGGGCGCCCGCATCGCATTTGACCACTTTCGGAACCGGACATCCCATGTTGATATCGATAATATCCGCATTGGTTTGTTGGTCGACAACTTTGGCCGCCTCGACCAGCGTTTCTTTGTCTCCGCCGAAAATTTGCAAACTGAGCGGTTTCTCCCGTTCATCCACATAAAGCATCTCCCGGGTCCTTTTATTCCCGTGCAAAATGGCTTTGTCGCTCACCATTTCCGCACACACCAACCCCACGCCAAACTCTTTGGCAATGAGGCGGAAAGCCGGATTGCAGACGCCTGCCATCGGAGCCAACACAACACGGTTTTTTAACGCAATGTCCCCGATTTTCAGCATCGAAATACCTCCTTTCCCCATGTTAAACCGGAATCATTTCCAATTTGTGCACTTTTTGGTCACCGGGAATCTCCTTCATCCACTGGGAAATCGTTTTATGCGTCCCCGGGATTTCGATATCCCCGGCAATTTCAAACAAGGGGACCAAAACAAATGCCCGCCCGGTCATGCGCGGATGGGGCACCACCAGATCATCCTGCCGGATCAAGCGGTCTTCATAAAGAAGCAGATCCAGATCCATGGTGCGCGGTCCCCAGCGGATCTTTCGCACCCGGTGAAACTTTTGTTCGATCTGCAGAAAAGCTTCCAACAATTGCCCGGGAGACAAAGTCGTCTGGATTTCTGCCGCCATGTTGTAAAACGGCGGTTGGTCGAGATACCCTACCGGAGCAGTTTCATAAATCGAAGAGGTTTTCCGCACGTGGATTCCTCTGGTGTTGTTCAACAGATGGATCGCCTGTTTCAGCTGTTCCCGCCGATCTCCCTGATTGGTTCCCAGCCCCAGATAGGCCGTCACTTTCCTGCTCATGTCCTTGTCCTTACCACTTCAACCCCGACCGACTCATAGTGTCCCTGAATCGGCGGGTTGGGTTTGGTGACGCGGACCCGTACTTCTTCAATCGGGAAATCAGCCAACAAACGTCCGGCAATCCGCTCTGCCAAGGTTTCAATCAATTTCACCCGGGTTCCGGTCATGATGGTTTCCACTTTCTGATACACGGCTCCGTAATCGACGGTATTTTGCAAATCGTCTGTTGTGCCGGCAGGCTTTAAATCCAATTTCATTTCCAGATCGACATAAAAACGCTGCCCCAGCCGGTTTTCTTCGGCATAAGCCCCATGATACCCGTAAAAACTCAGCCGTTTCATAAAGATTTTATCCACGGGTCTCCGCCTCCTCCGGCAGAACCCCGAACAGCATCGCATCCATCATCCGGCAAACCCTGGTCATCTCTTTGACATCGTGAACCCGGACAATCCGGCATCCTTGGGCGATTCCGAATGCCACCGTTGCCGCCGTGCCTTCCATCCGTTCTTCCGTCGGCAGGTTCAACGTTTTGCCAATCATGGATTTTCTGGATGTTCCCAATAACACGGGATATCCCAACGCGGTAATGCGATCCAGGTGGCGCATCACGGTTAAATTTTGTTCAAGGGTTTTGGCAAAGCCGATCCCGGGATCCAAAATGATGTTTTCATCTTTGACACCGGCTTGTTTCGCATTTTGCACCATCGCCATCAGATCCCGGATCACATCATCCATCAGGGAATCATAGTCTGCTTGTTGCCGGTTATGCATCAAAATGACCGGCACATCCAATTCGGCCGCAACCTTGGCCATGTCCGGATCTTTGAGCGTTCCCCATACATCATTGATGATATGCGCCCCGGCCTGAATGCATTGCCGGGCCACTTCTGCTTTATACGTATCCACGGAAATGGGGCAGTCCAACTCGCGATGCAACACCTCAATCACCGGGAGCAAGCGGGACAATTCCTCTTCCGGCGGAACATACTCCGCCCCGGGGCGCGTGGATTCTCCGCCGATGTCTATGATATCCGCGCCATCACGCACCAGTTGTTTGGCATGCTCGACAGCCCGGTCCACCGTATTGTATTTCCCGCCGTCTGAAAAAGAGTCCGGGGTCACATTCAAAATCCCCATCACCAACGTGCGGCGATCATATGATAACGTATACGGACCGGCTTGAATCGTTGAATGGTTCATGGCTCCAGCTCCTCTCTGATGAATACAAGCGCTTGATGGCTGCATCGATGACAAAAAAAGATGGCCGACCGATTCCTTCTGTCAGTGAGCCATCTCATATCTATCTTTCATCTTCCGCAGAAGGAAATGGATTGGTTTTGATGAATCCGGTTCTTCAAAATGGTTTTTCATCTTTTCTTCACAGGGATTCCGCTCCATCCGGATGGGAAACCTCAAGGCCGGCACCGGTGATGACATGTTCTATTTCATCGATGTCCATGGCATCGTTTGTGCTCATACCGTTAAACCAATTTCATGATGACCCAATCTCTTCCCGGCTGTTCGCGACAGGCTCGACTCTTCTAATCACATCATTTTACCACATAAAACCGGGATCTTCATCACAATTTTCCCCGAAAGCAAAAGAAGCTATCCTTTCCGATAAAGGATAGCTTCCGACAGATATATCCGGTTTTACGCTTACGCTTCATCCTCGAAATTGAAAAGAGGCGTGGACAAATAACGTTCTCCGTTACTCGGAACAACAGCAACAACTTTTTTGCCCTCTCCCAACCGGCGGGCGATTTTCACCGCAGAAGCAATGGCCGCACCGGAGGAAATACCCACGAGAATCCCTTCTTCACGAGCGGCACGACGTGCCCATTCAAAAGCTTCCTCGTTATCCACTTGCAAAACTTCATCGTAAATTTCCGTATCGAGAATCTTGGGTACAAATCCGGCACCGATTCCCTGAATTTTATGAGGCCCAGGTTTTCCTCCGGACAAAACGGGGGAATTGGAAGGCTCAACAGCAACCACATGGACATGGGGATATTTTTCTTTCAAGACCCGGCCGACACCGGTAATCGTTCCGCCGGTCCCGATTCCCGCAACAAAGGCATCCAGTTCGCCACCCGTTTGTTCAACAATTTCTCTGGCGGTGTTTTCAAAGTGCGCTTTCACGTTATCCGGATTTTCAAATTGTTGGGGAACGAAGTAATCGGGATGTTGTTCATGGATTTCTCGGGCTTTTTGAATGGCCCCTTTCATTCCTTCCGCACCGGGAGTCAGCACCAGTTCGGCCCCATAGGCCCGCAAAAGATTTCTGCGTTCCACGCTCATCGTGTCAGGCATGACCAACACGGCACGGTAACCTTTGGCTGCTGCCACCATCGCCAGCCCGATTCCGGTGTTTCCGCTGGTCGGCTCCAAAATCGTGGAACCGGGTTTCAGCTCCCCGCGTTTTTCAGCTTCTTCAATCATGCTGAGGGCAATCCGGTCTTTGACACTGCCACCCGGGTTAAAAAATTCCAGTTTCAAATAAACATCGGCATCCGTCTTACCAACAATCCGGTTTAATTTCACAAGCGGTGTTTCGCCAATCAACTCAAGAATATTATTTCCAACCCGCATGTAGGAAGCCTCCTTATTCCGAGTAAACTTATAGGTTTTGTATTTATCATCATACTAATCCCGATCCAATTTGTCAATCAATTTCTTCTATTAAAATCCTTTCTAATTCCTCATCCGTAAACAAGTATCTTTCATTGCAAAAATGACAAACCACCTCGGCGCGGCCCAATTCGTCCCGGATGGATTCTATTTCCTCCTTGCCAAGCGCCCGCAACATTGCCTTTGAGCGCTCCCTGGAACAATTGCATTGGAATTGAACCGGCGATTTCCCCAGGATTTCCAAATCGTCGCCCATTAAAAAGCGCAGCATTTCTTCCGGCGTTTCACCGTTTTTCAACCGGTCCGAGATCGACGAAAGCCGGGAGATCCGTTGCTCCAATTTTTGGATCACTTCTTCCCCGGCCCCCGGCAAAAGCTGGATCATATACCCGCCGGACGCCAAAATTTCGTCCCCTTTGACCAATACCCCCAATCCCACGGACGACGGGGTTTGTTCAGAGGCCGTAAAATAATAGGTAAAGTCTTCCGCCAATTCCCCTGAGATGATCGGCGAAGCGCCGCGATACGGTTCCTTCAGCCCCAAATCTTTGATGATGTGAATCATTCCTTTTCCCACAGCGGAAGCCACATCCAGCTTGTTCCCTTTGGATTTGCCTTCCACTTGCGGTTGGTCGACACAACCGCGCACATGGCCTTGCCCGTCGGCATCCACCATGATCTGCCCGATGGGTCCGTCACCTTCCACCCGAATCAAGACTTTGTGGTTCTTCTCTTTTAAAGTCACGCCCATCATCGCGCCCATGGTTGCCGTTCTGCCCAATGCCGCGCTGACCACCGGAAAAGTGCGGTGACGTTGTTGCAGTTCCTGTACCAGATTCGTCGTCCGTGCCGCAAACCCGCGCACGGCCCCGTCTGCAGAGATCGCTCGAATAACATAATCTTCCATCAGTGATTTCCTCCTTAAAAAAAGGACTCCTTTGCAAGAAGCCCTCTGTTTCCCATTCTGTTACTTTGCATTCAGCTCATGGATCAACTTCAATCCTTCCAAAGTTAAAAGCGGATCCACCTTGTCAATCGTCTTGGTATCCTTGCAAATCAATGAAGCATACCCGCCAGTGGCCACCACCGTGGGACGTTGACGCATCATCTTTTTCATGCGGGTGACAATTTCATCCACAAGCCCGACATAACCATAGTATATGCCAGCCTGCATGGATTGAACCGGATTTTTTCCAACCACCGAATCCGGTTTGTCAATTTCCACCCTCGTCAACTTGGCGGCCCGTTGATACAGCGCCTCCATGGATATACTGATACCGGGCGCAATGGCACCGCCGACGTAATTTTCCTCTTCATCAATAAAACAGAAGGTGGTCGCCGTCCCGAAATCAACAATCACCAGCGGCGCCCCGTATTTCTCAATGCCGGCCACCGCATTGGCAATCCGGTCGGCCCCGACCTCGCGTGGATTGTCATACTTGATATTTAAACCGGTCCGGATGCCCGGTCCCAGGATCAACGGGGTCAACCCAAGATACTTTTCGGCCATCCGCCGCAAGACAATCGTCAGCGGAGGGACAACGGAAGAAAGGATGGCAGCCCCCACATCTTCAATGGACAAGTTGGTATAGGAAAGCAAACTGGCCAATTGCATGCCGTATTCATCTTCGGTCGCGTGGCGGTTTGTTTGCAAACGCCAATGATGCAACAATTTTTCCTTCCGGTAAATGCCCAAAACGATATTGGTGTTTCCAACATCCATGACCAGCAATAAATCTTTATTCAAGTTATTCACCTGCTTTAGCGATGTAATCCATTTTATTTATAGAATACCATCCTCCCGGATTCTTTTACATCCATTAATTCACAAGAAAAAAGAGGCGGTTCCGCCTCTTTTTTTACACCGATTGGTTTGGATCCGAATCTTTATCCGCCGGATCGTTATTGACAAACGGGTTATCCTTTACGGGACTTTCTGCCCGGTTTGCGTCAACCGTCCCGGAATTATCCTGTTTCGTGGACTCTTTATTGGTTTCTTCTTCCTCTTTGGATTGGATGTTGACTTTTACTGAATCGTCATCATCCAACTTCCCGTTTTCAAGCAGCTGTTTGATTTGCCGCTCATCCAACGTTTCTTTTTCCAACAAGGTTTGCGCCAACAGTTCCAATTTGTCGCGATGTTCCATGATCAGGTTTTTCGCCCGGTTGTAGCAGGAACGGATCAAATCTTGCATCTCCGTATCGATTTCATAGGCGATTTTATCGCTGTAGTTGGATTCGTGTCCCAGGTCGCGACCCAGGAACACTTGCCCTTGCGAACGCCCGAAGGTCATGGTGGCCAACCGGTCGCTCATTCCGTATTCCGTAATCATGGAACGGACAATGGAGGTTGCTTTCTCAAAGTCATTGCTGGCCCCGGTGCTGATTTCACCAAACACAACCTCTTCGGCGACACGGCCTCCGAGCAACCCGGTCACCCGGTCCAGCAATTCGTTTTTGGTGGCCAAATAACGATCTTCTTTCGGCAACATCATGGCATACCCGCCGGCTTGCCCGCGGGGGACGATGGTTACCTTGTGAACAACGTCGGCATGCTGCAGGTAATATCCGCACAACACGTGTCCCGATTCATGATATGCAACAATTTTTCGTTCTTTTTTGCTGAACACGCGGCTTTTCTTCTGAGGACCCGCAATCACGCGGTCCACCGCTTCATCAATTTCTTCCATCGTGATTTTCTTCTTCCGGTGCCGTGCCGCAAGCAGAGCCGCTTCATTCAACAAGTTCTCCAGATCGGCTCCGGAAAAGCCCGTGGTACGCTGGGCAATGACTTCCAATTTGACGTCTTCTGCCAGGGGTTTGTTACGGGCATGCACTTTCAAAACGGCTTCCCGGCCTTTCACATCGGGACGGTTCACCAGAATCTGGCGGTCAAAACGGCCCGGGCGCAACAATGCCGGGTCGAGGATATCCGGACGGTTGGTTGCCGCCATGATGATGATTCCGGAATTGACATCAAATCCGTCCATTTCCACAAGCAATTGGTTCAAAGTTTGTTCGCGCTCGTCGTGGCCGCCGCCGAGTCCGGCCCCGCGTTGACGGCCCACTGCGTCAATTTCGTCGATAAAGATGATACAAGGCGCATTTTTCTTCGCCTGTTCAAACAAATCACGAACACGGGATGCACCCACCCCGACAAACATTTCCACAAAGTCCGAACCGCTGATGGAAAAGAACGGAACTTTCGCTTCTCCGGCCACCGCCCTGGCCAACAAGGTTTTCCCTGTTCCCGGCGGTCCGACCAAAAGAACCCCTTTCGGAATCCGTGCCCCCATTTGGGCGTAACGCCGGTTGTCTTTCAGAAAGTCAACAATTTCGACCAACTCGGCTTTTTCCTCGTCTGCGCCTGCCACGTCATCAAAAGTTACACGCCTTTTCTCTTCATTGTAAAGCTTGGCTTTGCTTTTGCCGAAATTCATCACACGGCTTCCGCCGCCTTGCGCCTGGTTTAACAAGAAAAAGAAAAGGAAAAGAATGACGACAAAAGGAATGATGTACGTAAACAAGGTGATCCAAATCGAGTCACCTTTCGGTTTTTCATAAGTCACCTTGACATTTGCATTTTGTAAATCCTGAAGCACCGTTGAACCGTAGTTCGCGGGTCCCCGGGTTACAAAAGACTTGCCCGGCTGGTCCTTGAACTTACCTTCAATATGGTAAGTACCCCCATCCAACTGTACCTTGATGTCGGTGAGCTTGTTCGCCATCAGCTGTTGCCTGTATTCATTGTAAGCCAGCTGCTGCGTGTCTGTTGCCGGATTGGCAAACATATTGATAACCGCAATGGTTACCAGGATGAGGATAATATATAATACTCCATTTCTGAGGAAGTAGTTTTTCATCCCTGGCCTCCTCTCAGTCCACTTGTATCATTTTAGCATAGCAGGCAAACGGTTCTCAACAAAACAAAACGCCACGGTTAATCCGCATAAACTTCCTCTTTGAGGATTCCTATGTATGGGAGATTCCGATATTTCTCCGCATAATCAAGGCCATAACCGACAACAAATGCATCCGGAATCGTATATCCGCAGTAATCTGGGCTCAGGTCCACTTTACGGCGTTCCGGTTTGTCCAGCATGGTGATGATTTTAACCGATGCCGCATTCCGCGCTTTCAGCATTTCCACCAGATAACTGAGCGTCAAACCGGAATCAATTATGTCTTCGACAATCAGGACATGACGTCCTTCGACGGATGTCTCCAAATCTTTAATAATTCTCACAACCCCTGAGGATCTGGTGGAATTCCCGTAGCTGGAAACATCCATAAAGTCCATCTCAATCGGGATGTCAATCTCCCGGATCAAATCGGCCATAAAAGGAACGGCCCCTTTCAACACACAAACGCACAATGGGTTCAACCCTTTGTACTCACGGGAAATGATTTTCCCCAACTCCTCTACTTTTTCCCGGATTTGTTCTTTGGTAAACAACACTTCCGCAATGTCTTCATGCACGGTGGGAACCTCCTATCTTTCTTCGGGTGTATCATTTTGATCCCACAATAAATATAGAAAACGTTTCGTTGATGCTGTCACAGGAGCCAGGTCGGACCTCCTCACTCCCGGTATCCAGATGATTTCATCACCGGATCCTACCAATGGGTAGCGCGAACGCATTTTTTTGGGGATTTTTGCTTCCATCATTAAACTTTTTACCTTTTTTCTTCCGCGCATACCCGAACAACGCATTTTGTCCCCTGGTTTCCGGGCCCGGACATAAAGCGGTCCTGAAAGAAGATCAAGGTCAAACACAGCATGGCTAAAAACGTTTTTCAATCTATGTATGGGGATGGGTTGATCTGACTCCAATATTTCCATTCTACCCAAAAATCCCGGTAATGAAGACGCTCCATGACCGGGCAACCGGATCATTTCCGGCGTTTCCCGCCCGTCCCGGGCTTCATCCGGTGTTTGTGGCTTTTTTGTGAAAATCAGCTTGGAATACTCTCTTTCTGCAACGATTCCTTGAAACATACGGATCATTGCCGACGGATTGTTGTTTTCAGCCAATTTTCGAACCTGATCCACTTTATCAAGGGAAAGTTCCGTTACATCTTGGTGGCAAAGATAACTTAATATTAGTTTAACCACTCTTCTTTGTAAAGCAACCGACAAGTGAAGAAAACTTGAAACATCAAGCGTGTAACAGTTTTCACCCCGGTCGGCGACCACGTCTTCCAATGCCTTTTTCACCCGGATATCCCAGTCTCTTTCTTCTTCCCGGATCAGATCGCTCAACTTTGACACCGCTCTGTCGGCATGCGGATACAGCTTTCTCACCACGGGAATCAGTTCATGCCGGATCCGGTTTCGCGTATATTCGAGCGAGCGGTTGCTTGAATCTTCACGCGGGGACAGATTCTGTTCCCGGCAATAAGAAACGATTTCCTCTTTCCTGAATCCCAACAAAGGCCGGATCAACACGTAATCTTCCCAAGGCCGGGCCCAATCCATCCCGGCGAGGCCGGAGACTCCCGTTCCCCGCAACAAACGCATCAACACCGTTTCCAATTGGTCATCGGCATGATGCGCCAACGCCAGCCGGTCTGCTTTGAATTCCTCCGCCGCCTGTTTGAATGCCCGGTAGCGTAATGTTCGTGATACAGCCTGTTTATTCCCTCCGTGTTTTTTCCGTTCGCCGGTCACATCCACATGCATGACACGGACAGGAATGTTCCATTCCTTTGCGCGGCACACCACATATTTCTCATCTTCATCGCTTTCTTCCCCGCGCAAGTGGTGATTCACATGAACGGCAAACACTTGATGCCCCAATGCCTTTTCCAACCGTTTTAAAGCAAACAGCAAGGCCGTGGAATCGGGACCGCCCGATACCCCGACCAGTACGTTGTCACCGGGTTTGATCAATTTTCTCGTTGCAATCGCTTCTTCCAGGCGTTCCAAAAACCAGGACAATGTCATCTTCCCCTTAAAATTCCCATTAAATAAAAAGGCCCGGGAAGCCCCGGGTTTGTTTTCATTCTTCCCTGTACTCATCATATATTTTTTCAGGAAGGGAAGCAATTTACAACATGGTTTTTGTCCGATTTAATTCACGGATTCCGGCCGGACGAGCTTTTTGACGCCAGGCAAACGGATCGTCGACCATTCGGGGGAATGCTTCTCCACCTTGGAAACGACAATCGTCATATCGTCCATGATCCGGCCCCCGTGATGCCGCACCACTTTTTCCAAAAGGCAATCCGCAAATCCTTGCGGATCTTTGGTGTCAATTTCTGAAATCATCCGCGCCATGAACGCATCTTTGTTGACCGCATGATCCGGTGTGTCATAAACCCCGTCTGTCATCAAAATAATCAGGTCGCCCGGCTCCAACTGCATTTCAATCGGTTCAAATTCAATATGATTTAAAATGCCGATGGGCGGATTGGCTGCCGACAGGGTGATCACCTTTTTCCCCCGTTTGATAAAGCCCGGGGTGGAACCGATTTTCATAAACCGCCCTTCCGCGGTGTTCAAATCCACAATGGCCAAATCAATCGTCGCAAACATTTCGTCGGCCGAACGCAAACTCAAAATCGAATTGACCGTATCCACCGCCCGCTCTTCATTCATGCCCGCCTGAAGCAAACGGCGCAACAACTTCAATGCCGCACTGCTTTCGGCTTGTGCCCGTTGTCCGTTGCCCATTCCGTCCGATAAGGCCACCGCATACTTTCCTGTGCCCAAATTCATGTAACAATAGCTGTCTCCGGAAATCACTCCCCCGCCTTTTGCCGCACAAGAAGCCCCCGTTTTCAGTTCAAAACGCTGTGCCGATCCCAAAATGACAACCGCGCCGGGCGATCCGTCTTTGACCACCTTCCGGTACACGGCCACCGGCTCTCCCAAAATCTCCGTCAACAAAGGAGCCACCAACTTTTTGCACTCTTCCAGCCCGTCCCGGTCAGCCATCGTGACCTCAATCTCCACTTTTCCTTCTTCCAGGTTAATGATATCCACCCGGTGAATGGACAAGCCCAACTCTTCCAACGCTTCGTGGATCTGCTCTTCATGCGCGGACAGCACTTGGGTTTCATGGCGGATTTCCCTGGACAGCTTGGACATCACTTCCGCCATTCCGGTCAACTGGTCGGAGACCAGCCGGCGGGATTCCTGCATTTTTTCCTTCCAGTAGATGTTTTGCTCGTAGCGCGCATACTGACGCTGAATTTCGTTTAACACTTTGTCGGGACGGATGCAGTGACGTTCCCATGATTTTGGAACCGGCGCAGGATTTTGCGGCCCGTTCTCCTCGACACGAGCCATTAAATCCATCATCCCCTGATAGGTTTTCACCACTTTTTGATCCCAACAATGTTCAAACTTGCTGCACCCCATGCAAGCCTGATCCATGATCTCGGAAATAAAAAACCGGACCTGGTCTTCATCTTCTTTTTTGTGTTTGGTCACATCTTCACGGAAACTGAACGCCAACTCCTGAAACAATTCCGTGAATTTCTCCACTTTGCTCGCCGTCACTTCCCTGAGGCGTTTGATGTGCTCCTGTTGCGCCGCATGATTTTCCAGCGTGCCGGGGACATACCGGGACAATGCTTTCAACCAACGTTCCGGAGTCAGGAAAAACAAACAGACGGCAAGGGCCGATTCCTGCATGGAAGGCCAGACGGCCGTGGAGCCGCCGTCATACAGGGTCAGGATGGCCGACCCCAACAGGAAGCCGATCGAAACGCCGATTTTTTTCCCTTCTTTGAACAAACCGGCCAACAAGCCCGCAAACGCCAGCAAACTGATCTGCAAAATGGCTTTGGGTTCGGAGAGGCTTAAAATCATGCCTGTGACCACCCCCATGGAGGAGCCCATCATGCCCCCGCCCACCAAAGCCAGCACCAGAATCGCATAACGGGAAATGATGTTGACGACCGATAACTGTCCTGCTTCCCACCCCATGGTTCCGGTCATCGCGGAACCCAGAAGAATCACCAGACAGACGATTTCCTCCTGGCGCAGGGAAACGCGTCTTTTTTTCATGGTGAAAATCGGCAGGGATTGGACAAAGATAAACGTCAAAATGAAACTGAGCAGCACATCGATCCCGGCTAACAACAATTCATAAGAAGTCCCGCCTTTCCACCACCACCCGGCCAGGCGGGCCACGACCCCCGTGATCCCCACCATAAAAGGAGCAAAACTGATCTCTCCTTTTCCCAAGGCGGCAAAAACTTTCTGGATAAAAAGGAAAAGGAGCAAACTGCCGGTCATCTTGGCCATTTCCGCCCCGCCCAGGGTGGCCGCACCGAGAATCAGTGACAACATCACCACCGGCCATTGTTTTTTGGCCAAATGATACACCACGGCCAGATAAGCGACAGCAAACGGGGAAATCATCCCCAGGATCGTGGCTCTTCCCAAGAGCACTCCCATCACGACAACCGGAACATTCCACATGTTCGCCAAACGATGCATGATCCGTCTTCGCTTACTGCTTTCCCAACCGAACCAATTTCCAACCGGTCGAATCAATAAATTCCGAAAATGAGTTCCCACTTGCATCCCATGTCACCTCGCGTTCAGTTTGTGCCACTCATTATAGCGGGGAGGCAAGCGGAAAGTTTGTTGCAATTTCTGAAAAGAAAAATTTTTTTGGCGACATTTTTCCGGCCGGCCGCAATCCCGTATGATTTGCCATCGGGCCAAAGCGGGAACGGCAAGGGATTCAGCCAAATGAGCCCCCGGCTTCCTTCGGGAGCTCACTCGGATCCCGTCTTCCTTTGTCGTTTTCTCTCAGGACAAACATGGGAGCGACAAAACTTCCTATTTCTTTTTCCGGTTTGTCGAAAATCGGATTCACCGGCGCCGGGAAGGGGAATCCGTCAACGGATACATCTTGGCCTCGCGAATAAACGAGGGAATCAGCTTGCGATCGGCATGCAAACGGATCATCTGGTCCAGCGTCCGCAACGCATGCACCTGCTGTCTGCGTTTGATCTGCCTGCGTTCAATGGAATCGGCAAATTCATCAATATCGATCACGTGATAATGATCATCCCGGTCAATGATCAGATCCAACAACAGATCGACCATCACATAACGCAAGCGGCCCACCTGGTGCATTTGCATCACATCGCAATAATAGTAAAGAAATTCTCCGGAGCGGCCGAACACTTTTGAAATCGTGTATCCCTTGCGCACAAAATAGTACGTCAAAAAGATCCGTTTTCCGTCCGGATTGGCATACTGCGTGGAGAACAAATGACGCCCCCGCCAATCCCGGACTTTTTCCGTATAGGTTTTATTTATGGTCGTAAACTTTATTTTCTTAATCACGACATTCACACAATCACTCCCATGCACTGGCAACTTGCTGATCCTTAAAAATCACATAAAAAAAAGGCGACATTCACCCAATTGGGGAAGCTCGCCTTCTCCTTCTTTGGTAGCGGCGGAGGGCCTCGAACCCCCGACCTTACGGGTATGAACCGTACGCTCTAGCCAGCTGAGCTACGCCGCCATATATTTTGGTTGCGGGGACAGGATTTGAACCTGCGACCTTCGGGTTATGAGCCCGACGAGCTACCTGACTGCTCCACCCCGCGTCAATTCATCATTTATCACCGCGAACAATCTCAATTATACATAGCCTGTGTTTCGGTGTCAACATCCAATTTCATTTAAAATTGAATTCAGATTTTTCACGATGAATAGAGAAGGTATTTTTTCCGCATCCCCTGAAAGTGATGGATTTCTTTTTTCCATTGCCGGATGATTTCCCGGGCGGACTTCCCCTGATCCAATTGGCGGCGTATCTGGTCCGTTCCGGCCAGCAGATCTATCCAGTATTTTTCCCCTGATCGGACCCAGGCAAACTGCTCCGGGTACAATTTTTTCGTTTTCTCCAAAATCGTGATCCCCGTTAAAACCGGGTCAAATTGGTCCACATCCGTAACATGGATTTGGACACCGCCCACCTCTTCCCCCTGGTATTTTGAAAAAGTGGGGATAAAATAAGCCTCCCGAAAAACAACCCCCGGCAAACGGGCCCGGTTCAACGCCTGAGCCAATTCCCAACCGTTGACATAGGGAGCCCCGACCAGTTCAAAAGGACGGGTCGTCCCTCTTCCTTCCGACAAGTTGGTTCCTTCCACCAACCCCGTCCCCGGATAGACAAGGGCAGTCAACGGGGAGGGAATGTTCGGGGAAGGCATCACCCATGGCAATCCGGTATCTTCATACCTCTGCTCCCGGGTCCACCCCTCCATTTTCACCACGTGCAATTCCGATTTCGGCACTTGCTGATCATTGATTAAAAGAGCCAATTCCCCGATCGTCATTCCGTGCACGAGCGGAATGGGAAACCGTCCCACGGAGGAGCGGAACGCCGGCTCTAACATCGGCCCCTCCACCCGTATTCCGCCAAGCGGATTGGGCCGGTCCAAAACATAAAAAGGTTTCTTTGACATTCCCGCGGCCTTCATCGCGTCCGCCATCGTGTAAAGATAAGTGTAAAACCGGGTGCCGGTCTCCTGCATGTCAAAGACAAGGACATCCACTTCTTGAAAGAGGGAAGCCATTTCTTCCGGATTTTTCCCATACAAGTTTTCGAAAGGAATTCCCGTTTTGGGATCCACCACCGCAGCCGGTTCCTCTCCGGCTTGTTCAGCCCCGCGGACCCCGTGCTCCGGACCGAACACGTTTGTCACTTGAATCCCGCGGGCCAGCATCGCATCCAACGCATGCCGGTAATCCGGGGTGATGCTGGTCGGATTGGCGATCAAGCCCACCCGTTTTCCTTGAAAATCCTCCGGATTCCCCAACACTTTTTCCAATCCGGTGATCACCTTTTTTTCCTTGTTTTCCTGCACATGAAGACGGAAACAACCGGATCCGGCCAAAACCAACAGTACGATGCAAAAAAGCCCGATCCACTTTCTTCCCATTCGCCATCCCTCTTCCTGTCACAGATAGAAAAAGCCTCTTGTTCCCCGACAGAACAAGAGGGATTTACTTCACTCTTTGTTTTCAATGGAGTAAATTTGTTCACCCGGTTTTCCGTAACCCATTTTATGTGCCAATTCCATCATGTAATCTTCCGATTTTAACTTTTGCACTTCCTGCTTTAACGTTTTCTGTTGTTCATAAGCCTGAGACAACTGCCTTTGTTTGTCGGCCAATTCTTTTTCCTGATCCCAGATGCGCACCTGCTGGATCACGCTTTGCGCCGCCGCCCAAACAATAAAGACAACCATGCATCCGAGCCAGATCAGCCGGCGCCTTTTGACGGCGGGGTGCAAAGGGCGTACGGATCGGGATTTGGATGCGGATTCCGGTTTTTTTCCGGTTTTTGCGGACCGCTGGATGAACAGCACATTATCTCTGCCGTGTTGATAAGCCATCTTTTCATTCACCCTTATCCCGGTTTTTATTCCACCATGCTTTGATTTTTCGGACTAGGGCCTTTCCTTTTTGAATCCTTCGGGAAAGCCAGGGTTCCAACCTGGCTTGAACAGGGCGAAGCAGGAAGAAAAACGGGGACAAAATCAGCTTGATGCATGCAGTGATTCCTTTCCAGATCAGGCCCGCCAACCGCCGGCATCCCCTGAACAAGAACCGGGCGGGCCTGAATATCAACAGGTGAAACAGCCGTGCGAGAAAGAAAAAAATCCGTTCCAAGATATGAAACAACATCCGGATTCCGCGAAGCACCGGGCGGCTTGCCCATTTAAAATAAATCAAAAAACCCAGGCATACCGCAACAAAGAAATAAAAGCGAAGCTCTCCCCAATTGCTCCAAAACAATAAACCAAATACCAAAACGGCCGAAACCATCCAATAAATGAGGTCAATGAGGGAAATCAACCACTTGCGAATCCGGAAACGGACCGTCAACACCCGGTAAAAATCAAGAATGATCCCGATAAAAAAACCGGAACCGAACATGAGAAGCATGGTAAACCATTGCGTTTGCAGCGTCACTTGAAAATCCGGCCCCAGACGCTTTTAACTTTTTCCTGTGCCGGCACAGGCATGTCCAAATAGCTCATGTCTGAAATTTGCCCTTCAATGGAAACCCTGCCCTGATCCAAATCCAGTGTTTTGATATGCAATCCTTGCCCTCTGATCCCCAGGTAGCCGTAATCGGTCTGAAGCAAAAACTCCTCGCTGTCAAAACTCTCCACACGGGTAACTCCGCTGACATCCAACGTGTTGCGGTTGGTCATCACGATCTCATGCGGAATCTGGTTAAAGGTTTCTTCCATATCACGTTCCCCCCTCTTGGTACATGATATGGACAAAATCTCCGTTTAGAACTGTTCCTGGGGATCTTTTTGTCCGCTGAGGCTTTCTTCGCGGATCAGGCTGAACATGCTCCCGGCATCTTCTTTGCGGACGGAATCCTGCAACTTCTCCACACGGACCGTCACCAATTTTTGCCCGAAACGAATTTGAATTTCGTCTCCCACGTGAAGAACCGTTCCTGCTTTGGCCGTTTTCCCGTTAATTTGAACCCGCCCTTCGTCACACACTTCCTTGGCCAATGTCCGTCTTTTCACCAAACGCGACACTTTCAAGAATTTGTCCAATCGCATGATGTCACCTTCAATCTTTTAACGTTTTCTTGAACAAAGAAAAAATTCCTGCCTGCAGCTGATCAATCATTCGCCTTTTTCCAGACGCTTGGCTTCATCCCACCAAGCATCCAATTCTTCCAAAGTGAAGTCCTCCCAACTTTTTTGGGACATCCTCACCTGGCTTTCAATGTAGCGGAAACGGCGCTCAAATTTAAAACAAGATCCGAGGAGAGCCAGTTCCGGTTGCACTTTGAGAAAGCGGGCGTAATTGACCAAAGCAAACAACACGTCCCCCAGTTCTTCTTCTTTTTCTTCCTGGGTTTTGGCTTCCGACACTTCTTTTAATTCCTCTTGCACCTTTTTTAAAACTTCCGCCGGATCATTCCAGTCAAATCCCGCTTTGGCCGCTTTTTTCTGCAGCTCGTAAGCTTTCATCAAAGCCGGGAAATGTGTGGGCACATCCTCCAGCAACGAGGAAGATTCCTCTTGCTTCTTCTCTTTTTGCTTCAACTGGTCCCAGGTCTGCTTCACATCTTCCGCCGTCTCGGCCTTTAAGGTGCCAAACACATGGGGATGGCGGCGGATCATTTTCTCATTCAAGTGGCGGATCACATCATGAATGTCAAACGTCCCCTCTTCACTGGCGATTTGCGAGTGCAACATCACTTGAAGCAACACATCCCCCAATTCCTCGGCCATTGCGTCGGAATCCTTTTCTTCCACCGCTTCCAAAAATTCATAAGCTTCCTCCAGCAGGTACGGACGCAAACTGTCATGGGTTTGTTTGCGGTCCCAAGGACAGCCTTCCGGGCTTCTCAAATGGCGGATCACTGCTTTTAAATACTCAAAGCGCGGGTATAAATCTTCCTCTTTCACCAGAGGAGGGAGATAAACGGAAGTCAAGTCGCTGAAAAGTTCCTTGCGATCCAATTCATACAAGGGGACTTCGGTGATCTGTTCCAATCCGTCGATCCCGCAAGCGGTGACAATCTTCACCGGGTGATCATCCGGATAAATTTCCATCAACGTCAATTTGACTTCGGAAGCGACAAACCGGCTGTATACCTGGGCGATCAAAAGATGATTTTCCGGATTCACCTTTCCTGAATCCAAATCCGTCCCATTGAGCAATTGAAACCCTTCAATGGGATCCACCTGCAAACGGGCAAAAAACGTTTCCAGGAAACTCACGCTTCCTCCGCGGACATCGATTTCCACCCCTTGTTCCTCCCTCTGATCGAGGAGCAACCGGACCGTCCGTTCCGCAACCATCGGGTGCCCCGGAACCGCATAAATCACCGTGGAATACTCTTTGGCCGCCTTCAGCAGCCGCCCGGCGATTTGATCATAAACCGCATCAAAATCATGATTCGATTCATAAACATCATCAAAAGTGGCAAAAGAAATCCCCTGTTGACTCAGCCACCCGGCAACCGGGATTTGCCGGGTCCGCAAAAAAACCGGGTTTTCCCCTTGTAATAACCGGAGCACTCCCAAAGACAACGATTCCTCATCGCCTGCACCCAAACCGACAACCACAATTTTTGCCATCTTTCTCCTCCTCTTGCGGATTCCTTCAAATCCGTTCTTTCTTCAGCCATCCCCATTTATCCAGGACCGGGACCAACTTTTTCCGCAGTTTCGGGACTTTCTCCAGATCCCTCCGCGTCCAGACCCCGAAGCGGAAAACGGCCCACGGGTAAACCATCACACCGACAAGCACCGACAATAAGGAAGCGGCCATCATGGCGACCCTGAATTCCAAAAAAGGAACCGCGACCAGCTGAACCAAAACCGACGTCACGTAAACAGCCGCCCCCATCCAGACCGCGGCCCATGCGGCCATCAACTCTTGCTTGGGGAACCATGATTTCCAACCGAAATGCTGTTTTATCTTCACCAGTTGCAAAACGGCCGTGCACAAAAAGGCAAGCACCGTTGAAAGGGCCGCCCCCCGGATATCCCAAAGGGGAATCAGCAGCATATTGAGTCCGACTTTCAAAACCATCCCCAAAGCCAAATAAACAGCGGGCAAATATACTTTTCCCAATCCCTGCAAAACTCCTGCCGATACAATCCACAAAGACGAGAGAACTCCGGACCATGCCAAAACAGCCAAGGCATCCGATCCCGCCCCGTCTTCATACAACATCACGTTGACGGGTCCGGCAATGACCATCAGCCCGACCGCAGCCGGAAGCCCCAAGCCCCAAGTCAACCGCAAAGCGAGGACGGCTTGCTCTTTCACTTCTTTTTCCCTTTGTTTGCTGACCAGATCCGAAATAGCCGGAACGATGGAAAGCGCGATTGCCGTGGCAAAAAACGAGGCAAACTGAACCAGAGGTTGTCCCCGGTCAAAAACGCCTTTCAAGCGAATGGCCTCTTCGGTTTCCCATCCCCGGTCCACCAGCAAATTGGCTACCGTGAAAGAATCGACCAAAGAAAACAAAGGGAGAATGAGCGAGCCGATACAGATCGGCAACGACAAGCGAAAAAGGGTTTTCATCACTTCAGCCGGCGGCTCGGTGCCGGAAGCGGCCGCAAAGCCGGCCTCTTTTTTGGGAACCGGCCGGGTTTTATGCCAATAATACAGCAATACAATCAGCGCCCCGACGGCTCCGGTGATGGACCCGAACACAGCCCCCGCACCGGCATAAACCACTCCCAATCCCACATCCATAAAATACCAGGAGAGAACAAGGATGGTCACAACCCGGATCAGCTGTTCAACCATTTGCGAATTGGCCGTCGGAACCATATTTTGCTGTCCTTGAAAAAAGCCGCGCATCACCGCCAGAAACGGCACGGCCAAAAGGGCAAAGGAAACGGTTTGAATCGGCAAAGTGAGCAAGTTACGGTTTCCCATCCATTCCGCGATTTGGCCGGCCCCAAAAAACAAAAGCAAAAAGGAAACCGCCCCCAGCAAGGACAAAGCTGTCAAAGAAACACGGAAAATTTGCGCGACTCCCGCCATTTGCCCGCGGGACCACTTTTCCGAGACCAGCTTTGAAATCGCGGCCGGGAACCCGGCGGTGGCCAGGATCAACAAAACACTGTACAAGGGATATACTTGCTGATAAACATACATCCCTTCATCGCCGGTAATATTTTGATAAGGAATTTTATAAACAGCCCCTAATATCTTCGAAAACAAAGCAGCCCCTCCCAAAATGGCCGCACCACGGATGAAGGACTGCCGGCTTTGCTCCATCATCTTCCAATTGCTCTCCTCTCCACGCTGCAATTGCTTTTCATTATACAAAAGTGCCGGAGGTTGGCAAAGAAAAAAGCAGGTACATTCACCTGCCCGACAAAGAATTGTTAATGTTCCATTTGTTTGGCCAGAAAAGTGGCAGCCGTGCTGGCCAGTTTTTCTTCCAATTCCCCCAACTTCCCTCCTTCTTTCTTGCTGAGGACGATGACTGCACCGATCGGATCGCCTCCCGCATTAATGGGAACAATGAGATAGGACTGATATTCTTCAGGCATTCCTTTGAATATCTCTGCAGTTCCCGGGTTTATTTCCAAATGAGTTCGTCTTTGATCCATACATGATTCCACGATTTCGCCAATGTTTTTCTCCAAATATTCTTTTTTGGATACACCTGCAACGGCAATCACATGATCCCTGTCACTAATAAGTGTGGGATAATGCATGTTTTCATACAATGCTTCGGAAAATTCCTGGGCAAAATCACCCAACTCGCCGATGGGCGAATACTTTTTTAAAATCACTTCGCCTTCACGGTCCACAAAAATTTCCAATGGATCTCCTTCTCGAATCCGCAATGTTCGTCGAATTTCTTTCGGAATGACAACACGCCCCAAATCGTCAATCCGACGAACGATGCCTGTTGCTTTCATAGAATGATTTCCTCTCTTTCTTATATATTTTTTAATAATTTCTGGTTTAATTTGTTTTATCAGCCATATTATTTATTTTCTTCCAGCAGATTATGCAGACCTCCGGACATAAAAAAAGAGCCCCGGTGCGGCATAACATGCCACGGGCTCTTTTCCGGCAGTTCAGGATCCTTTTTGGTCATTGGAAAGAAGGGACTTAAAACCCAATTCTTCTTTGACCAGTAGATCATACACTTCCTGCCGTTTTTGCATTTTCACTTGTTCGTCCGCTTCGGCCACCGGCTTTTTCCCCCGGTCCAACACTTTTACGATATGAAAACCGTAATCGGTTTTAATCGGATCGCTGATTTGGTTGAGAGGCAACTCCCGGCATGCTTTGGCAAATTCAGGGACAAACTGGTCCGGTGTGCCTTCATAAATTCCGTTCGAATCTTTGGATCCGGGATCATCTGAATACTCCTTCACCAACTTCGCGAAATCGCCGCCGTTATCCAATTTTTTCTTGACTTCTTCCGCGCGTTTTTTCGCTTGTTCTTCCGTCCGTTTCGGCTGATCTTTCTGCGAACCGTCATTGATGGAAACCAACACGTGCTGTACTTTTACATAATCATACGTTTGCCCTTTCAATTGTTCGTCATAGTATTGGTTGACCCGGTGATACTCCACAAAAAACTGCCGTAATTGCGCTTTGTCAAACCCTTTTCCTTTGATCGCCTCATCCAGCGTTTGGGGCTTGTTTTGGCCTTGCTGCTGTTTCAGGCTGTCTTCGATTTGTTTGAGCGTTTCATCCGCTTGTTTGGCAAATGACGGATCATCTTTGATTTTGGTCAACATATACTGACGGGCCGCATACTCTTTCGCCAATTCCGTTTTTAATTCCTGATTATCCTTGACCGATGACATCATAAACGACAATTGGGGATCCAAATACGCAATGATGTTGATGTAGCGGTTCAAATCCCCTTCAACCACTTTGCCTCCCTTGTATTCGGCCACCACCTTTTTGCTGGTGGTGTCAAGCGGTTGAAATTCCATCGACTCGGCCGACTGCTCTTCTTCTTTGTTGTCTTTTCCCATCGCACAACCGGCAATGGCCGCGGAAAGAATCAGCACGAAGGCCAACGAACCAGCGATCCACTTTTTACTCAGTCGCATGTTGAACGGCTCCTTTCGGTTTGGGAACATCTTTATATTTTATCAGAAACTGTTCGATCATTTCTAATGCCTGTTTATGGGGCATCCCTTTGGTTTTGAAGATGATCCCGATCTTTTCTCCCGTCGAGAAACGAATTTTTCCCGGGAAATCCTGAGCGATTTCAAACAGCTTCTGGCCGTCAATTTGGTCATTTTGTTCCGGACGCAACCGGAGAATGATATCCCCGTCTTTCTGCTCAACCGATTCCATCCCGTACATGATGGCATAAGCTTTGATTTTGGAAATTTTTAACAACATTTGCACAGGATCCGGCAAATCCCCGAAACGATCCTCAATCTCTTCTTCCAAGTCAGTCACTTCATCCAATGTGGTGATGGCTCGGATCTTTTTATACAATTCAATTTTTTGTTTCTCATCACCGATGTATCCGGATGGCAAATAGGCGTCCACATTTAATTCGATGACCGGATCGGTTTCTTCCTTTGTGGACTTTTCCCCTTTCAACTCCTCAATCGCTTCCTTCAGCATCTGGCTGTAAAGCTCAAATCCCACGGTTGCAATATGGCCGTGCTGTTCGGCTCCCAAAATGTTCCCGGCTCCCCGGATGGATAAATCGCGCATCGCAATTTTAAATCCGGATCCAAGCTCGGTAAATTCTTTGATCGCCTGCAGCCGCTTCTCCGCGGTTTCAGACAACACTTTATCCCGTTGGTACGTAAAGTAAGCATAAGCAATGCGATTGGAACGCCCCACCCGTCCGCGCAACTGATAGAGCTGGGACAATCCCATCTTGTCGGCGTCATAAATAATCAATGTATTCACATTGGGAATATCCACACCGGTTTCAATGATGGTGGTGCTGACTAAAACGTCGTATTCCCCGTCCAGGAAGTCCAGCATCACTTTTTCCAGTTCGGATTCCTGCATTTGGCCATGGGCCACCGCCACCCTTGCTTCCGGAATCAAAAGCCGGATTTGATCGGCCATCTGTTCGATGTTGTGCACTTGATTATAGAGGAAATAAACTTGTCCGCCACGCGCCAGTTCCCGTTCCACCGCTTCCCGGACCAACGCCCCGGAGTATTCCAGCACGTAGGTCTGCACCGGGAACCGGTTTTCAGGAGGCGTTTCAATGACAGACAGATCGCGCACACCCATCATGGCCATGTGCAGGGTGCGGGGAATCGGTGTCGCCGATAACGTCAACACATCAATATTGTGCTTCAGCTGTTTGATTTTCTCCTTGTGTTTCACGCCAAAGCGTTGTTCCTCGTCGATGATGAGAAGCCCCAAGTCTTTGAACTGGACATCTTTGGATAAAAGACGGTGCGTGCCAATCACGATGTCCACCGTTCCTTTTTTCAGCCCTTCCATCGTTTCTTTCTGTTCTTTCCGGGTGCGGAACCGGCTCAACACATGAATTTGTACTGGGAAGTCAGAAAAACGCTCACGAAAAGTCTCATAATGCTGTTGAGCCAAAATGGTGGTCGGAACCAACACAGCCACCTGCTTGCCGTCCATCGTCGCTTTAAACGCTGCACGGATGGCCACTTCCGTTTTTCCGTATCCCACATCCCCACACAACAGGCGGTCCATCGGCTGGCTTCGTTCCATATCCTTTTTGATCTCTTCCACTGAACGCAACTGATCCGGCGTTTCTTCATAAGGGAACATCGCTTCAAACTCTCTCTGGTAAGGCGTATCTTTCGAAAAGGCAAAGCCTTTGGCCTGTTGCCGCTTGGCGTATAATTCGATCAAATCCTGGGCGATATCCTGCACCGAAGACCGGACTTTGTTTTTCACCTTGCTCCATTCGCTGCCGCCCAGACTGTAAACCTTCGGCGTTTTTTCCTCGCTGCCGACATATTTTTGCACTTGGTCGATCTGCTCCACCGGCACATAAAGCTTGTCGTTTCCGGCATACTGGATGTGCAGATAATCCTTGTGCATGCCACCGACTTCCAGTGTTTCAATACCGATGTATTTCCCGATTCCGTGATTGACGTGAACCACGTAATCCCCGGGCTTTAATTCTTGGTAATCTTTGATTTTTTCGGCATGATCCATCTTGGCATGGCGCCGGGTCCGCCGTTGCTTTTGCGTAAACACTTCGCTTTCGGTGATCACTGCAAGCCGGACCGGGTTCATCTCAAAGCCGTTTTGCAAATTGCCCAGGCAAATCACGGGTTTTCCCGGCAAAGGAACCTGGTCGGACAAATCTTTGGCCGCATTCATTCCGTAATCATTCAGCACCCTCTCCAGACGATCCATCCGCTCTTCGCTGCTTGCCAAAAACACCACACGGTAGTTGGCTTTTTCCCAACGTTCCCATTCGGTCTTCAACACATGCATTTGCCCGTGAAATTGCTGCATGCTGCGGCACACCATCTGGATCACATTTTGCGGCTTGATTGCGGGAATCTTCCGCATGAACAAGGAAAGATAAATCCGCTGGTGGTCCTTTTTTTCAACCACTTCATCAAAAGAAAAGGATATTTTCAGTCCCGGCAACAGCTCTCCCTGTTGCAACAAGACGGTCTGCCATTCCCCTTCTTCCCTTTCCATCTGCCGGGCACTTTCAATGATCCGGTTCGGTTCATCCAGGATGACCAACGTGTCCCGGGGCATGTAATCCACAAGGCTTTGGCACTCCGGATAAATTTGTGAGATATACTTGTACATGCCGGTAAAGTAAGTGCCGTTTTTCAATTGCTCAATATCATAACCAATCGATTGATTTAATTTTTCCCTCAGTTCAGTCTCTTTGGTGACGCTTAACCGTTCCCCCAACTTTTTTTCCACTTTTTCGCCCGCTTGATACAACTGATCTGCCGATGCAAACAGTTCTTTGGCCGGAGAAATGGTCAATTCCTCCCATTTGTCAAAGGAACGCTGATCCGACACGGAGAAGGGACGGATGGAATCCACTTCGTCGTCAAACCACTCCACACGGACCGGATTTTCAAAGTAAACGGGATAAATGTCCACAATGCCGCCACGCACACTGTATTCACCGGGTTTTTCCACCATTTCCACCCGCTGGTATCCCACATTCACCAGCCGCGTGAGCAACGAATCAATTTCCTGAACCTGCCCCACCTTCAACGTGGTATAGTTTTCCGCAAACACTTTTTTCGGCAAAAACAATTTGCGCAAGCCGGAAAACGGGACCACAAGCACCCCGTTGAAACCATGAATCAAACGGGTTAACACACCGATTTTTTCTCCCAATGTCTCCTGTCCGGCCACGGCAATTTCGGTGGTGACCAACTCATTGGCCGGGTACAGCAAAACTTCATCCTTTGACAAGATTTCCTGCAAGTCTTCGGCCGCTTTTTGTGCCTGATTCAAATTATGGCAAACCAACAGGACGGGCCGTTTCACTTCCTGGAACAGCGCAGCGACATACAACATGCGGGCGGTGCCTGACAACCCGGCAACCAACTGCTCTTTCAACCCGGTTTTAATACCTGTTACCGTTGACTGAAAATCTTGATCCTGCTTAAATATATGCGTTAACGGTATCAACAGTTGTTCCTCCCCTTTTTTCCATCAGTCTACAGGTCAAATAGAAAAGAAGCCTTAGCTATCAACAGCCAAGGCCTTTTTTTCATTATAATCAGAAAAATATCCGCCATTATTCCTAATGAAAGAGTGAAGGATACAAAACCCGTTCCGGATCTTTTTCCAATACCTCTTGACATGACTCACAAGTCACTTTCACCACTTGGTTTCCTTCAACATCACTGGTTATTATATCTTCCCGTTCTTCCGGGGTCAACTGATCAAACCCCAACTGGGATTCGGTTACCCTCGAAGAATCGATTCTTCCGATCGATTTTTGACAATGTCGGCAAATATAATGTATGGCCATGAAAATGCCTCCTGCCTCTTTGTGTTAGTCATAGTATCGGCTTTCAAACAAAAAATATTCAACTTCGCTCATGCATCCATGGCCATACCCAAACAACATTTATTTCCGCACATTAAACTGGTTCATCGCATGCAAAAAGTCCGTCTTCACCCATTCATTCACTGCTTCTTTGGCACGGTCAACGGCATCCAGCACCGTTTCCAATTCTTCCTGGCGAAACGGGGACAAAACGTAATCCGGAACCGAAAGATTTCCCGCCGGCCGGTCAATGCCGATCTTGATCCGCTTAAATTGATCCGTTCCCAAATGGCGGATAATGGATTTCATCCCGTTGTGCCCGCCTGAACTTCCTTTTAACCGCAAGCGGATTTGCCCGCATGGCAAATCGAGATCGTCGTAAATGACGCACAAATCCTCCAAATCCAGTTTTAACCAATCCAATGCCGGCTTCACCGATTCCCCGGACAAATTCATATAGGTCATCGGTTTCAATAAAATGACTTTCTCCCCGTTGACAAAGCCTTCGCCCACTTCGCCTTTCCACTTTTCTTTCCCCAAGGGGATTCCCCATTGTTCGCTCAGTTGATCAATCACCCAAAAACCGACATTATGGCGTGTCCGCGTATACTGTCGCCCCGGGTTTCCCAAACCGACTATCAGCTTCATCCTGTACCTCCAACTTTCCCTGTACTCATCTCAATCTTTTTTATTTTATCATGGAATCGTGAAAAAGGCGCAACCGGTAAGGATTGCGCCTTTTTCTTCATTTTGTTTCTTCCTCATCTTTATCTGTATCAACGGCTGTTTCTTCGTTGTCAATGTCTTCGCTTTTGGCAGGAGGCACGACCGTGGCCACAGTTGTTTCCGGTTCGAAATGAAGCAGTTCCACCCCGTCTGGCATTTTGATGTCTTTTAACAAGAGGGAATCCCCCACCTGCAGATGGGATACATCCACATCAATGGATTCCGGAATATCAGACGGCAATGCTTTCACCTCGACCAAGCGGAGATGCTGTTCCAAAATCCCTCCGCTTTTCACGCCGGCCGCTTCCCCTGTCAGGTGAACAGGCACCTCGACATGCAAAGGTTCATTCATTTCCACTTTGAGAAAGTCAATGTGCAAAATGGAAGATTTGATCGGGTCTTTCTGGATGTCTCGAACCATTACTCGATGCGTCTTGCCTGCTACGTTTAAATCCACAAAACCATTCAAGTGAACATGTTTTTGTGCTTCACTGTAATCCACCGCAAGCTTTACCGGATCCAATCCCTTTCCATATAAAATCGCCGGAATTTGTCCTTGTTTTCTCAAGGCATTCAAAGATCCGGTCTTTTCCCTTTTTACTGCTGTAATGGCATTCGACATTTCCATATCCCCCTTCTATAAGAGGGAATATAACCTTTTTCGCCGCGATCTAAACCTCATTTTGGAAAATCACATGTTGAAAGCCATTACAAAAAGAAACTTTGTGCCGGATCCCGCCTCAGTCGAACAACTTGCTGACCGATTGCTCATTGTGAACCCGCCGGATGGCTTCACCGATCAACTCCGCCACCGAAAGAACGGTAACCTTGTCCAGTTGTTTATCCTTCGAAAGTGGGATGGTGTCCGTCACCACCATCTCGGTGATGTTGGAGTCGCGAATCCGTTCAATGGCCGGTCCCGAGAAAACAGGGTGGGTACAACATGTGTATACTTCTTTGGCTCCGTATTCAAGCAAGGCATTGGCGGCCAGGGTAATGGTTCCTGCCGTGTCAATGATGTCATCAATGATGATCGCCGTTTTTCCTTTGACATCACCGACAATGTTCATCACTTCCGCCACATTCGGCTCCGGACGTCTTTTGTCGATGATCGCAATCGGAGATTCCAACCGTTCGGCGAGACGACGGGCACGAATCACTCCGCCGTGGTCGGGGGAGACAACCACCACATCCCCCAGATTTTTTTTGATAAAATAATCGGCCAAAATCGGGACACCCATCAGGTGATCCACAGGGATGTCAAAGAAACCTTGGATTTGTGTCGCATGCAAATCCATCGTGATCACCCGGTCCGCACCGGCTGTCTCAATCAGATTGGCAACCAGTTTGGCGGTGATGGGATCCCGGGCCCGGGTTTTCCGGTCCTGCCTTGCATATCCGTAATAGGGAATCACCACATTGATGGTGCCGGCCGAAGCACGGCGCAAGGCATCCACAAAAACCAACAGTTCCATCAGGTTTTGGTTCACCGGATTGCATGTGGATTGAATCACATACACATCCGAACCGCGCACGCTTTCATCCAGCTTTACATGAATCTCTCCATCGCTGAATTTACCCACATGCGCTTTTCCGAGAGGAATATTCAAATGATCGCAAATGGCATTGGCAAGTTTCGGGTTGGAATTGCACGTAAAAACTTGTAGACGAGGGCTTACCGTAGACATAGAAATTTGTTCCTCCAATTTTATCATTTCTTCACACGCTTTGCTTTTATTTTATCCGCATAGCCGGACTTGTTTGTCTGACGCTCCCGCGCAATGGCCAAAGCTTTTTCAGGCACATCGTCCGTAATGGTGGAACCGGCCGCCACATAAGCGCCTTGTTCAACTGTAACGGGTGCCACCAGATTCACATTGCATCCGATAAACGCATCATCCTCAATCACGGTTTGATGCTTGTTCACACCATCATAATTCACGGTGATCACACCGCAACCGATGTTCACTTTCTTGCCAACTTCGGCATCGCCGACATAAGCCAGATGGGAAATCTTGGTACCTTCACCGATTTTGGCTTTCTTCAGATCAATGAAACAACCGACTTTGGTCCGGTTTCCGAGTTCGGTTTTCGGCCGCACCAGGACATAAGGACCTACTTTGGCCTCTGATCCGATCCTGCTGTCTTCCAGGACGGCATAACGGATATTGGTTCCATCGGCAACCTCCACATCGGTCAGATCTGCTTGCGGACCAATATGGCAGTCTTCCCCAATCACGGTTTTCCCTCTTAAAAATGTTCCCGGTTCGATCACCGTATCGGCTCCGATTTTCACACCGGCTTCAATATAAGTGTTTGCCGGATCGACAATCGTCACACCATTTCGCATGTGTTCTTTAAGCAAACGCTGCTGCATCCACCGATTGGCTTCTGCAAGCTGGATCCGGTCATTGACTCCCATTGCTTCTTCTTGGTCCCCGATCACTTGTGCACCGATGGTTTCCCCTTGATCACGCAAAATGGATAATACATCAGGAAGATAGTATTCACCTTGGGCATTATCGTTATTGACCAGCGACAAAACGGAAAAAAGCTTTTGATTATCAAAACAATAAGTGCCGGTATTCACTTCGCGGATTTCCCGTTCGGCATCCGTGGCATCTTTATGTTCGACGATGCGATCCACCTGCCCGTCCTCGCGCCGGACCACCCGTCCGTAACCGGAAGGATCATCCATGATGGCTGTCAAAACTGTGGCAGCCGCTTTGGTTTCCTGATGTTTCTCAATCAATTTTTGGAAGGTTTCCGCTGTGAAAAGAGGATGGTCCCCGTTTAACACCAGCGTGATTCCTTCTTCATTTTCCAACAAGGACCGGGCTTGCATCACCGCATGAGCGGTTCCGAGTTGTTCCTCTTGTTCCACAAAATCAACTTGACCGCTCAAATGCTCTTTCAATGCCTCTTTTTGATGCCCCACCACCAAAATGGTTTTTTCAATCGCCAGCCGGTTCAATTGACCGATAATGTGATCAATCATAGGTTTTCCACAAACCGGATGCAATACTTTATGTTTTTTGGATTTCATACGGGTTCCTTTTCCCGCGGCCAAAATGACTGCATACACATGTTGTTGCATAACCCAAGTTCCCCCGTTTCTCAAAACTTCCTCCCTGAATATATCCCAATTGGTATGGGATTGCAACCAATCCCCTTTGAACATCGTATAAAAACGAATGCCCATCCCCATTATAATCAAAAACCTTTGCCGGCAACGAAAAAATCACCCATTCCGTTTCGGGAATGGGTGATTTTTTATACATCCACTTGCAACGCTTTATTCGGATCGGTTTGAGACTCCATCTCTCCGGCACGGTGATACTCGGCCAGTACCGCGGATTCGATCTTCTCACGGCTCATCGGAGAAATGGGATGGGCAATATCGCGAAACTCCCCGTCAGGAGTACGTTTGCTCGGCATTGCCACAAACATACCGTTATTTCCCTCAATCACACGAATGTCATGCACGACAAATTCACTGTCAAACGTGATGGATGCGATGGCGCGCATTCTTCCCTCACGGTTGACTCTGCGAAGACGAATATCGGTAATTTCCACTAAATCCCACCACCTATTTTACAATGATGACTAAATTTGCTTATTTTTACTATTCTAGGCAGTGGGATTAAATCCTTCCACGAATGGATAAATTGACCAAATTTTCTTTTTTATCCATTTTTCTTTGCAATCACTTCTATTTCAATCAACACGTCTTTCGGCAAGCGGGACACTTCCACACATGAACGTGCCGGTTGGTGTTCTTTGAAGTACCCGCCGTAAATTTCGTTCACGGTCTGAAATTGGTTCATGTCTTTAAGAAAGATCGTGGTTTTCACCACTTGCTCCAAACCGCTTCCGGCGGCTTCCAGAACCGATTTGACGTTTTCCAGCACTTGCCGGGTTTGTTCTTCGATTCCTCCCCCGACGAGTTCCCCCTCCGGAGTGAGTGGAATTTGCCCGGACGTAAAGATCCATTCACCGGTTACCACCGCTTGCGAATAAGGACCGATTGCTTGGGGCGCTTTTTCTGTTTGTACTTTTTTCAACATGGTCATCGCTCCTTCCTGTCATCAAAAACATTTCCCACTTCCACTTGAACTTTCCTCTTTTTCACATCGATTTCCGTCACTTTGGCCAGTGACACATAGTCATCCACCAACCGGTTCTCGGCAGGCTGTTCCAACATCACTCCGACTCCGACCACTTCTGCTTTGAATTCATTCAACAAATCCATCAGTCCCCGAACCGTGCCCCCGGCTTTCATAAAGTCGTCAATAATGAGGACACGGGCTCCTTCAGACAGGCTCCTTTTGGATACGGATAACTGGCGCAACCGTCTGCTGGAACCCGAGACGGTGTGTACGGTCACGACGGAACCTTCGGTGACGCGGTAATCGTAACGGGCAATGGTGACCGGAACCCCCAACAAGGCCGCCGTGGCGTAGGCGATGGGAATTCCTTTGGTCTCGACGGTTAACACCGCATCGATGTTTTGTTCCTGAAACACCGTGGCAAAAATCCGGCCGATCTGATTCAGGAAAAAGGGGTCTCCCAACAGATCAGACAGATACAAAAAACCGCCCGGCAAAATGCGTTCGGGACTGGATAATTTTTCGCACAGCTCTTGCACGACCTTCCGGGCATGTTCCACCCCAAACCCCGGGATATAACGGACACCGCCGGCCGCACCGGCCACTGTCTCCAATTTGCCGTTTCCCTCCGAACGCAACACTTCATCGATAATATCCAAATCTTCACTGATGGAGGATTTTGCCGCTTTATACTTTTCCGCAAAAACGGTCAGAGGAATCAATCGATAGGGATTAAACAGCAGTTGGCGGATCATATCGGTTAATCGTGCACTCCGTTTCCACTTTTCCATTCACTACCTCCGAAAAATCGAATGATATCGACCGAAATATATCATTTTGTTCGTTTTTCTTCAAGCAGCGGAACCTGTTTTTTCCCCAACATTCTCACGGCAAACACTTGTTGGCAAAAGCCTTTCAAACTGTTTACAATCCGTTTGGCCCTCTGTTCCTGCTTCACCAGCCCGAATACGGTGGGGCCGCTCCCGGACATCAACACCCCGTCCGCACCAAAGCGCTGCATTTTTTCTTTTATTTTTTTCACGGTGGGGTACATGTGATGAGTCACCGGTTCCAAAACGTTTTCCAGGTTTCGGACAACGGATTCATAATCCTGCCGTTTGAGTGCCTCGATCATCTTTTCCGTTTGCGGATGATGATCGATTTGGTCCACTTTCAGGTTTTGAAAAACATCCGCCGTGGATACGCCGTGTCCCGGTTTGGCCAAAACAACCCAACATGGCGGAGGAGCCGGAAGCGGCGTCAACTTTTCCCCTCTTCCTTTTGCCAGTGCGGTGGTGGAATAAACGCAAAACGGGACATCGGAACCGATTCCGGCCCCGATCTCTGCCAATTCCTCCAAACTCCACCCCAAATTCCACAATTGATTCAACCCTCTCAAGACCGCCGCGGCATCGCTGCTTCCTCCCGCCAAGCCGGCGGCAACCGGAATCTGTTTATCGATGTAAATATGTACCCCTTGGGAAATTCCCGCTTTTTCCCTCAACAATACCGCCGCACGGTAAGCAAGGTTCCTCTCATCCCGCGGGACAAATCCGGAACTGGAATCCACGGTGATTTTTGAGTCCGGTCTTAAAGAAAGATCCACCCTGTCGTACAAATCCACGGTCGTCATGACCATCTCCAATTCATGATAACCATCCGGACGTTTATATAGCGCATCCAATGTCAAATTGATTTTTGCTGGTGCTTTGACTGATATAAACAAGATTGATTCCCTCCAATTTTCACACGGTCGCCATCCGTAAATTCCGGCACATGATTTTACTATTTTATCATGTTATGCGTCCGGACTAGTAGGTGGGAACAAATATTTTCCCGCAAAAAAAGAGGCTCTCGGGATGTGAGAAGCCTCTTTAAATCAGGGTGTCCCCGGTTTCACCTTGAACCTTGCTGTTTTAAATACTCTTCCGCAAGCTGAACCGCTCTTTTCACCATATTCCCGGCATCACGGGTGGTGATTCCACCCCATCCTTCGCGTTTGACCACATCATAAAAGCCAAGATCTTTTGCCAGTTCATACTTAAAGCTTTCAGACATGATTCCGCGCCGACGAGCCAAACGATCTCCTCCTTTGGGTCAGAGCAAATGGTTCAAGGGCAAAACACAGGGCTTTCTTATTATGCACCAAGCACCCGTTATGTAATCGCTTTCAAAGGTATGAAAAAAAAGAACACATCGGGATGTGTTCATATTTATTGCGCAGATCTTACATATTTCACGGGAATTTGTTCATTCTCCCCGCTGTAAACCGTCAATTCAACGGATTCCGTCAGTATATCTGCATAGCTGTAAGAAACACGGCTGAAAGCGTGATCCTCATCCAGCTTGACAACGAACACAGAAGGATATGTCTCTTCTAAAATGCCAGTTCGCTCAATGGTCTTGCGGCGTCCGCTATTGGCTTTAAGGCGAATTTTTTGCCCGATGAAACCATCCAGAGTGCATTTGATTTCAGATAAAGCGTTTTTGCCCATTGTACGACCACCTCACTTGTAGTCGATTATACTACAAGCGAAGTGAAAAGTCAAATTTTGTATTATAGCAAGGGGACAACATTTTTGTCAATAATCTTTTCGTATATTTATTCCGTTTTTTCTCATTTGGTAAACCGGTCGGCCACCGCGCTGGCAGCATAAGATTCCGGTTTGATTTTCGCCGTGTATCCAACGGATGTCACCCATCCGACCACTTCTTGAATCAACTTCCTCGTTTCCCCTTGTTGTCCGACATCAAGATGGATTTCCATCGGGATATCCACAAAGAATCCAAAGAAGCCGTTTTTCTTCAACGTTTCAACGGCTTTCAAACTGTATTCTGTTTCCCGGTAGATCCGGTAACGCAAGTCACGAATGGCGTCATGGCGATATTTCGTGTAAAAGAAAATCGCCCCTTTGCCAATCCGCTGCACAATGAGCGCCGTGACAAAAATCGTTTCATTCTCCCGGGTTTGCGAATCGGTTCCGATCACCACTTTATATTGGGCATCCGGATCCGCTTGCAGATATCCCCGGATATCCATGATCATTTCATTTAAGTTTCTTCCACCTTTTCTCGGATGATAAAATTTCACGGAACAACCTCCATCGATTCAGGGTATGGTTGATCCGAGACTCCGTTGGTTAAAAAGATATCTTTTTCCGATCAAGCACTTCAGCCAAGACTGCAAATTCTTCCAAATCCAATGTTTCTGCGCGTCGTTTCGGATCAATTCCCGCTTCAAACATCCATTTCTCCAGCTCTTCTTTTGAAACGGAAGACAACAAATGGGAATGAAGCGAATTCAACAGGGTTTTCCGACGCTGATTAAAAGCGGCCCGGACCATTTTGAAAAAGGCTTGTTCATCCGGAACCCGCACCTTCGGCTCTCTTCTCAGCGTCAAACAAACCACTTTGGAATCAACCTGCGGCCGCGGAACAAACACATGGCTCGGAACCCGCCCCACTTCTTCGACTTCTGCATAATACTGCACAAGAACCGACAAAGAACTGTAATCTTTGGTTCCCGGTGCCGCTTTCAGCCGGTCCGCCACCTCTTTTTGGATCATGATGACAATATTTGCAAGCGGCAGCCGTTCTTCGAGCAAGCGGATCAAAATCGGGGAAGTGACATAATAAGGCAGGTTGGCCACCACATGAAGGGTGCCGGCATCCCCGAAATGTTCAGCAACCACTTTTTTCAAATCCACTGTCAGTGCATCTGCATTTATTATTTCCACATTGTCATCATTTTGAAACAAATCTTCCAAAACGGGGATTAAACGTTGGTCGATTTCGATGGCCACCACTTTTCCCGCCACCTGTGCCAAACGCTCCGTCAAAGCCCCGATTCCCGGCCCGATTTCAATGACCCCGGATTTTTTGGTCAGCGAAGCCGCATGGATAATCTTGTCCAATACATGGGGATCGGTTAAAAAATTTTGCCCCAGGCTCTTTTTCAGTTGGATTTGGTGTTCACTGAGCAATTTTTTCGTTCTTGCTGAAATCGGCTTTTCTTTCATTGTTTGCTTCCTTTCTTCTTCAGATAATCCAGCGCTTCTGAAATTTCTTCCCTGGTGATGCGCAAAACATGCAGCCGCCGGTAAAATTGTTTGGCATTGGCATAACCGATGCCGAGCCGTTCGGCCACCTGCTCCCGCAGTTTCCGGGAACCGGCATCACCGGCAAATCCCAAGTCCATGTAATCTTCCCAAGTCAGCGGAGGCTGCACCGTTTCCTCTTTTTGCTCCGTACGGACTTTGCTCAAAGCTTCAATAATGTCCTCCGCCTTGGCATGTTCAATTCCGATTTTGCGGTTTCCTTTCGCTTTTTTGGGGGATAAAAAAGCATGCTTGGCCCCGGGCACTTCCCTGGCAATTTTCTTACGGATCTGTTCACCGGCATAATCCGGGTCGGTGAAGATAATGACTCCCCGTTTTTGTTGGGCCCGTTTGATTTCAGCCAGCACATACGGCTCCAATGCCGAACCCTGTGTCTCAATCGTATCGGCTTCGACTGCTTTTTGGATCGCTATTGTATCATTTTTTCCTTCGACGACAATCACTTCATATACTTTCACGCGTTCTCTTCCTCTCGCTCCACATTTTCCGAAAAAAGGCCAATGAGGAATGCACCTTCCCATTGGCCCGCAAAAAAATTATTCTGATTTTCCTTCATTGATTCCAAAAAGGCGAAAAGCGTTTTGCATGGTGATTTGAGCGAGCTCTTCCAATGACATCCCCCGGATTTCGGCGATTTTTTCGGCAACAAGCCGGACATATCCGGTTTCGTTTCGTTTTCCCCGGTAGGGATGGGGAGCCAAATAAGGACAATCGGTTTCGATGAGCAGACGGTCCAAGGGAACATGTGCCGCGATTTTTTGGGGAAGCTTGCCGTTTTTAAACGTGACGGGTCCTCCCAAACCGATCATGAAGTTCAAGTTGAGACATGCTTCCATGATGGAAAGATCTCCGCCGAAGCAATGCATCACGCCCCCGACTTCTTCGGCATGCTCTTCCTTTAAGATCCGCACCACGTCCTCATTCGCATCCCGGTTGTGGATGATGATGGGCAATCCCGTTTCTTTGGCAATGGCGATCTGTTTGCGAAAAACCTCTTGCTGCACATCTTTGGGGGAAGTGTCCCAATGGTAATCCAGTCCGATTTCCCCAAAAGCCACCACTTTCGGATGCCGGGCCATCGACTTGATCCACTCCAAATCCTCCGCGGTGCAATCCTTCGCCTCGACGGGATGCCAACCGACAGATGCATAAATGAAGGGATAAGTTTCCGCCAGCTGAAGGGTTTGCCGGATGGTTTCCCGGTTATACCCCACATTCAGCATGTATTTTACCCCATACTCCTCTCTCGCCCGCTCAATGACTTGTTCCCGGTCTTCGTCAAATTTCGGATCATTCAAATGGGTAT
This sequence comes from Thermoactinomyces sp. CICC 23799, assembly GCF_016055145.1. NCBI lineage: Bacteria > Bacillati > Bacillota > Bacilli > Caryophanales > Thermoactinomycetaceae > Thermoactinomyces > Thermoactinomyces sp. CICC 23799. The sequence continues at coordinate 14,450 of NZ_JAECVV010000003.1, read as the reverse complement.
GTGTGTCAAACAACATCACACGCCTCACCCTTTCCGGTTACTGCTTACCCTGTTGTGTCAAAAAATGCATCCGGTCCAGCGGCCAAATGATCAAATCGGCACGGCCGACCACCGCATCGATTTTCACCGGGCCGATTCTGCGGCTGTCCTTGCTGTTGTTCCGGTTATCCCCCAGCACATAAATATGTCCTTCGGGCACCGTGACTTCTTCTTCCATGTTGAAATTCATGGGTTCATAAATATAAGGTTCTTCCAACGGTTTTCCGTTTCGGTAGACCTTGCCGTCCTTGATGGCAATCTGGTCCCCGGGCAAGCCGATCACCCGTTTGATGAAATCCCGCTTTTCATCGGTATGGAAGACCACGATATCCCCGTAATCGGGCTGGTCAACACGGTATATCAACTTGTTGACGATCAACAGCTCATCGCCTTGCAAGGTGGGTTCCATGGATGCCCCGTGCACCTCATAGGGCACAAACAAAAAGGTGCGGATGCCCGCAGCGATGATCACGGCCAAGGCAATGGCCACAACCCATTCCAACACCTTGTACCATTCACTGGACGAACTTTTTGTATCCGCCATCCGATCGTCCTCCTATCTCCGTTACGGAAGGCATGCCGGTTTATTTGATTCTCGTGCCGTTCGGAATGTCCCCGGATACGGTCGCAAGCACCAGGCGGTCTCCTTCCGAGGCGGCCAAAATCATGCCTTCCGACAATTCACCGCGCAATTTCACCGGCTTCAAGTTGGTGACACAAATCACTTTCATTCCCTTTAACTCTTCCGGTTGATAGTGTTTGGCAATCCCCGAGACCACTTGTCTTTTTTCCGATCCCAAATCAAGTTGCAATTTTAACAGCCGGTCTGCTTTTTTAACCGGTTCCGCTTCGAGTACTTCCGCCACATGAAGTTCCACTCTGGCGAAGTCGTCAATGGAAATCAGACCCTCTGTTTTTTTCTGTTTTTCTTCTTTTTTCTCCTCTTTTTGCTGCACTTGTTGCGTGTTCCCGATCATTTTTAAGATCTCCTCCACTTCGCTTTTTACATCCAGCCGTGGGAAAATCGGCTGACCTTTTTTGGTTTTCGTTCCCGGCTTTAATGCCCCGAAGGTGTACAAGCTGTCCCAGGTGGTCAGATCCGCATCCTCAATCCCCAATTGTTCCCACATTTTGGCCGGGGCCTGGGTCATAAAAGGCTGAATCAGGATGCTGACCATTCTTAATTCTTCCAGAAGATGGTAAAGAACAGAACCCAAGGTGCTCCGTTTTTCTTCATCTTTGGCCAGATTCCACGGCTGGGTCGCTTCAATATAGCGGTTTCCGAAACGAACCAGCTCCCAAATGGCCGAAAGGGCAACCGAAAACTGCAATTCTTCCATGGCTGCTTCAACTTTATGTACCGTTTCACGGGCTTTTTCAACCAGTTTTTGGTCATATTCGGTTGCATTTTCCACCCGTTCCGGCACAATCCCGTCAAAGTACTTGTTCAACATGGCCAAGGTGCGATGCAATAAATTCCCCAAGTCGTTGGACAAATCGGCATTGGCCCGTTCCACGAATGCTTCCGGTGTAAAAACCCCGTCAGCTCCAAACGGAACCTCACGAAGCAAATAATAGCGCACCGCGTCCAGCCCGTACCGTTTGATCAACGGAATCGGATCAATCACGTTTCCTTTGGATTTGGACATTTTTTCGCCCATCACTTGGAAAAATCCGTGCCCGAACACTTTCTTCGGCAAGGGAAGCCCCAAAGCCATCAGGAAAATCGGCCAGTAAATGGTGTGAAAACGGACAATGTCTTTACCCACCAGGTGAACATTGGCTGGCCAGTACTTTTCAAACCGGGCTTGTTGCTCTTCATCATCAGACAGATAACCGATGGCCGTAATATAGTTGGTGAGCGCATCCAGCCATACATAGACCACGTGTTCCGGATCGCTGGCAACGGGAATTCCCCAGTCAAACGTCGTCCGCGAAATGCTGAGATCTTCCAACCCGGGCTTGATGAAGTTTTGAATCATTTCATTCTTCCGGGATTCCGGTTGAATAAAATCCGGGTTTTCGTCATAAAAGGCAAGCAGTTTGTCGACATACTTGCTCATCCGGAAAAAGTAACTTTTTTCCTTGATCTTCTGGATGTCCCGGCCGCAATCCGGGCATTTTCCGCCTTCCGCCTGGCGATCGGTGAAAAAGGATTCACAGGGGACACAATACCATCCTTCATATTCCCCCAGATAAATATCCCCCTGATCCAACAGTTTCTGAAAGATCTTTTGCACCACTTTTTTATGGCGGGGTTCCGTGGTCCGGATGAAGTCATCGTATGAGATATCCAAGGCACCCCACAACTTTTGGATGCCGGCAACAATCTCGTCGACAAACGTTTGGGGATCTTTTCCGGCCGCTTCCGCACTTTTTTGGATTTTCTGCCCGTGCTCATCGGTTCCGGTCAGGTACATGACATCATAACCGCGCAACCGTTTGTACCGGGCCATGGCATCCCCGGCCACCGTTGTATAGGCATGCCCGATGTGCAAATGGCTGTTTGGATAATAAATCGGCGTAGTAATATAGAAAGTTTTCTTTTTGTCTCCCATCTTGGCAACCCCTTTCCGTCCAATCAGACTTGGTTTCTATGTGAAATAAAAAATCCCGTCCACGTTGGGACGAGATCCGGTCTCGCGGTACCACCCAATTTGGCTTCATCGCACAAGAAAAGGCGATCACCCACTCTGCTCCCGTAACGCGGGAAAACGTTCTCTCCTACTGGGGACAACGGTCCGGTTCAAAGAGAATACTCAGGGGCCATTTCATCGGCTTCCGCTATGCCGGCTTTCACCTGTCCCGGCTCTCTGTCGATAGCTTTCACCCACTACTCATCCCCGTCATCGAATCGCGTGTTTAATTTGTCATATAATTATACATCACAAAAAAGTCCTTGAAAAGCTCCGGTTCCTGTCTCCTAGTTTGAACCGGATCCTCCGTTTTTAAACTTTCAAACCTTCGCCACGGTCGTACCGGACTGCAAAAGGCGTTTCATGTTTTGTCAATTTTCCGGTTCGGGAAAGGCGTTCCAGTTCCTGCCTCAACCGGTGCACATCCCAGTTCAGTCCGCATTCCTGATTAACCCGGTCCAACACTTGCATCAGGTCGGTTTCAAACACCGGCAAAGATTCCGTCAGCGTATCCAGCAATTTTTGGTCTTGTTGTGCGGAAAACCGTTTCAGCTCGTCAAACGGATTGGCCAGATGCGGACTTTGGGTGTAGGCGGCACGAATCCGGATAAACACCGTCCGCCCAAAAGCGGCCGACGAAACAAACGTGTCCCCCGAACGCAAATAAGGAAGCCGCTTTCCTTCTTCCGGGGTCAAATCCGTTTCTTCCCGCAAAGTGGCAATATCCGTGGCCCGAACGGTCCGGAATACGAATTTGGTGTTCAGCTGGGCGGTAATGGTCTCATCCAGCAATGTCGGGCGTTGCGTGGCCAGGAACAAAAAGACGCCGTATTTCCGCCCTTCCTGCGCGATTTCCTTTAAAATCGACTTTGCCGGGGAATCGAGCGATTTGGGGGCAAAATTGTGAGCTTCATCCGTCACAATGACAAACGGCGGGAAGAAATGCCCTTCCTCCCCGTTCATGCGCGCATCTTTATACTCACGTCGTTTCCGGTACAGCGTGCCGGTGACATAAGTCGCAAAGACTTGCAGGATCCAGGCGTTCCCCTGGACGACCACCAACTTTCCTTGTTCCAGCCCCTGTTCAATGGACCGGATGTCCCGCTGGAACAAACCGGCTTTGTCCAGACGTTTCAGACGCCAGTCCACCCCTTTGACGGAAGAAGGCGGCAAAGAGCCGTATTGCTGCAACAATTGCATCAATTCCTGAATCCGCTGAACATCCACCGGTGTCAAATCTTCCTTCTTTCGTAACTGTCTTTCCAAACCTTGTTTCCCTTCATCAAGGGCTTGCACCAGATTGCCGATGCGATCGCTGAACGTTTCAAAACTGTCCCGGGGCCGGTGCAGCATCTGGATCACGTTCACCATGGAATCGGAAAGCTGGCTTCCGGCCGCCCGCAACAGTTCCACCACATCCCGGGTCGACAAATCGGAAAAAGAAATCCCCACTTCTTTTCCGATTTGCACCGTTACAAAAAGATCCCGGAAATCCGGGGCACGGTCCGATAATCCGGGGGCCGGATCGGAAAAGTCCATTTCAAAGTGCGGATCAAACACCAGCGCGGGAATCCGGAGTTTCATCAATTCCTCCAACATCACCCGCAAGCCGAATGATTTTCCCGATCCGGATCCGCCAAAGATACCGACATGCGGGTATTGCTGCATCGATTGAATGTCAAAAATGAAAGGAACCCCTTCTTGCGGCCTCAACTCGCCGTGCTCCATCATAACAACCTGGTCTTTTAAGTCATCCGAAATTGTCCCCCCCATGGATTCCGTTCCCCGGATTTCCCCCAGTGTCATTCCTTCATCCGGGGACGTTTTGACCAGAAGATGGCGCACTTCTTCAAATGAAGGCAAACGGACGGGACAGCCGGTCCGCACCGGATGCGGGGCTTCCTCATACAGACGCAGCTTCGCCAGATTGATTTCATCGGATTCGATGTCATAGCCGATTTGTTCCAAAGTATCAATCACTTGCGCGTCCACCAACGACTTATCCAGCCCCATCGGGATCAGGCGGTTGTACGACATGGTTTCCACCACTTCTCCCTGCGGATGGTTCAAAGCAGGATCTTCAATGACCAGAATTTCGTTGATGCGGAATTTCCGCTCCCGGGAGACAACATAAACTTCCTGTTGGGTGGTGACACCTACCACTTGCATGATTGATCGCTCCTGTTCCATCGGATTTTAAATCATCCGTTCTTTTCTTTTGCTTTGCAACAGCCGGTAACGCAGTTCCGGATCAATGTACTGTTCCACCATGGTTTCCACCAACGGGTCGGTGACCCTCACCTGATTGTCCACAATGTCCAGCCAGTAAGGGATGCCCCGTCCCTGCTCCGGTGTCAAGCTGTAAACCAGCCTTGCCAGGTTCCACCGGTCTTCCCGCTGGGACTTCAATCCGTCCAGTCCAATCGGTTGCGGGCTTTTGGAAGTCCGGAATGCCATTTTCCACATCCGGCTTCCCGACGGACTCCATGCTTCCCATTCAAACGCTTCCCCTTCCCGCAGGACACCATACAACAAATCGCGGTCGGTCAATGCCGGATACTCGGGAAAAAAGGCATGAACCAGGGTCCGGGTCTCAATTTCCTCGGAAACCCCCACCAGAAGCGAATGTTGACGTTCTGCCATTTGCGCCACTTGTTCCCAGCTTTTTGCATCCGATATATAGAAGTGCAGCAAAGAGCCGTCCAACATCACGACCCGCGGAGCCCAGTCTTTCATCGCCTCCATCGTGACCTGCATTTCGAGACGGGACAACAGATCTCCTCTTTTGCGGGCTTCACTGGCCGCATTGCCCTCGTTGGTTTCATCCCCTTTTAAAAGTGGTGTGTACACATCTGCGGCCCATTTTTCTTTCCCGTTGGTGGCTTTGGCCAATGCCTGGAAAACGGACAAGGTGCGGGTTTGCGAACCTTTGGTGGAGTTTACCGAACCATCGACTCCGACCAGAAACCGTCCTTGGAGAAAATCTTTGATCTCTTCGCCGCTCCATTTTTCAATGGAATAAAAAGCGCCTGCTTCTTCCAAACGTTTCCGTATGGCGGATTGATCGAGGGATTGCAAAGGAAAAGCTTGTTTCAACGATTCATTCAACCATTCCAATTTCCTTTTCAGTTCAACGGATACGGGTAACAATCATACCCCTCCTTATACGGATTGGACGCCAACCTTCCGGCGGTTCATACCGGTTTTCGCCAAGCGTACATTTTCATCATCTATTTTTGTGGAAATCCCGAAAAACAACAAGACTGATCACAAACCGATGTGATATTAATAAAATAAATATTTATTGATAGATGTTAAACTTTTTTCTATCTAAATATATTTTATCCTTAATATTATTAAGGAATTTTCTATAAAAATCCTCTAGTTATATTGACTGTTATGGGAATCGTTGGTATGATGAACTTAACGTCGATGTCGAAATTTGACGTCAATTCAAAGAGAAAAATTTCCCAAAACCAGATTTCGTTGAGAGGAGATTCGGAAAATGTTAAAATCTACGGGCATTGTACGTAAGGTAGACGAACTTGGCCGTGTTGTTATACCCATCGAATTACGTCGAACACTGGGAATTGGCGAAAAAGACGCCCTGGAAATTTATGTCGACGGTGAACGGATTGTTCTGAAAAAATATGAACCCGCTTGCATTTTCAGCGGCGAAGTGGAAGATACCGTTCGCTATAAAAATAAAGTTGTCAGCAAAAAATGCATCGAAGAGATGTATCAGATGATCCATGGTGAAAAAGTCTATGCAGACTAAGGAAAAATTTGTTATAAACAAAATCATTTCCATTCCTCTTGACTCACGTGCTTTCCCGCTTGAATGATAGAATTTCACTTCTTTGTTTCAATTTAGCAATCATCATCCGACCACATACATATAAAAAATACAGGGTTACGGAAATGATTTCTTTGTTGTTCCAAAAGTTTGCCAATTGGATGCCGCAATCCATTTTGCATTAAACGTTGATGATAAAGCGAGGCTCACTTGTTGAACCTCGCTTTTTTTTATGCCTGTTATTGATTTTCCTCCGGTTTTTCCCCGGTTTCTTGCTGCTCTTCGGTTTGGATCCATTGCAAGATCCGGTCTTTTAATCGTTCGGATTTGGTTCCGAAAACGACCTGAAAGTTCCCGGAACCCACTTTGATCACTCCGGAAGCCCCCAGTTTTTTCAATTGTTCCTCATCCACTTTGTCTTCGTCTTTCACGGTCATCCTTAACCGGGTGATGCAAGCATCCAATTGGTCGATGTTCTCTTTCCCGCCGATGGCTGCCAAAACTTGCTTCGCCAATTCGTCTTCATCGGACCGGGCCTGTTTTTGTTTCTCCCCGCCGTCTTCCGCCTCATCTTCACGCCCCGGCGTTTTCAGGTTCATCCAACGGATTAACAAGCGGAACACCACATAATAAATCACGGCATAAATGATCCCGACCAATGCCAACAGCCACGGTTTGGTTGCCAGATGCATGTTCAGGAAAAAGTCAATGCCCCCGGCTGAAAAGGAAAATCCGTGACGGATGCCAAGCAGGTAAACCACTGCCATGGAAGTTCCGGTAAGAATGGCATGAATGACATAAAGAAAAGGAGCGACAAACATAAACGAGAACTCAATGGGTTCGGTGATTCCGGTGATCAAGGCCGTCAGCGCCGCACTGATCAAAATCCCCGAAACCAGTTTGCGCCGTTCTGGCTTTACTTCATGCAGCATGGCAAAACATGCGGCCGGCAGCGCAAACATCAAAATGGGATAAAAACCGGTCATAAAGATTCCGGCGGACGGATCGTGAGCAAAGAAACGGGGGATGTCCCCGGTGACCACATTGCCGGCTGCGGTCGTGTATTCACCAATGTTAAACCAGACCAATGTATTTAAAATATGATGCAGTCCGAAAGGAATCAGCAGACGGTTAAACACCCCGTACAAGAAAAGTCCGATGGCTCCTTGCCGGATAATCCAGTTACCGCCGGCATTGATCGCCTGTTGAACAGGCGGCCAAACCACCAAAAAGATGAGACCGACCAAAACCATGACAAGGGAAGTGACAATGGGGACAAAACGCTTGCCGCCAAAGAATTGCAGCCAGTCCGGCAGTTTTATATCGTGATAGCGATTGTACATATAAGCGGCAATGGCCCCGGCGATGATTCCGCCCAGCACTCCCGTGTTTAACTCCATCGATTCGGTACTGCCGAGGGAAACCACTTTGCTCATCAGAAAATAGCCGACAACCGCCGCCAACGCGGATGCGCCGGCATTCCCCGTCAATCCGAGGGCCACCCCGATGGCAAATAACAGGGCGAGGTTGTCAAAAATGGCACTGCCTCCGGCATTAAAAACTTCGCCGATAAAATACGGAACCGATCCTTCCGCAAAATATTCCCGGTTCGTAAATAACGCGCCGAAACCCATCAAAATCCCGGCGGCCGGAAGAACGGCAATCGGCAACATGAATGACTTCCCGATTCGCTGTAAAGAACCAAGAAGCACTCCTTTTTTCTTCAAACGATTCACCTCCAAAAATAAAAACCGCTTCCTTTATCGCTTCAATTATACATGAAACGGACATGCCACTGGAATTTACTTTGCTTTTTTCTTTTTTGTCTGCTCCATTCCAGCCGGATTTATTCCACATCGGGTTCGTCTTTGTGGTAAGCATTGTACACTTCCCGCTTGGGCAGGGAACGTTCCCGGGCCACTTGCTTCACCGCTTCTTTCTTTGTCCATCCCTGCCCGAGATATTTTTCGACATGTTCATGAATGGTCCACGAACGCCATTCTTCTTCCGGCTCCGTCCCTTCCACCCGGGAAAGGTCCGCTCCTTCCACCACAACCGTAAATTCCCCCCGCGCTTTCTTCTCCTTGAAATAATCCAGTCCGTCACTCAATTTGCCCCTCAACCATTCTTCGTGTTTTTTGGTCAGTTCACGGCAAATGGCCACATTCCTGTCTCCCAGAACCTCCAACAGATCTTTCAACATCTCCGGCAACCGGTGGGGGGCTTCGTAAAAGATCAGGGTGGCCGGAATCAGGCGCCAGCTTTCCAACTCCTTCTTCCGTTCCTTTTTTCCCCTGGGCAAAAAGCCGATAAAAACAAACGGTTGTGTGGGAAGCCCCGATGCCACCAGAGCAGAGACAGCCGCATTGGGACCGGGAACCGGAACGACGGGAATCCCCCGGCTGACCGCCTTTTGGATGAGCGGTTCGCCGGGATCGGAAATACCGGGCATGCCCGCATCGCTGACCAGCGCAATGCTTTTGCCATCCATCAGCTTTTGGATGAGTTCCGGTTCTCTGGATTGCTTGTTATGCTCGTGGTAACTGACCAGGGATCCACGGATCCCGAACGCGCTGAGCAACTTGCGGGTGTGGCGTGTGTCTTCCGCCGCGATGATATCCACTTGCTCCAGGATTTCGCGGGCCCTCGGACTGAAATCATTTAAATTGCCGATCGGGGTTCCGACAACAAAAAGCGTTCCCTCTTGTCCTTCATTCATGAAACTCTTTTGAATCTCCATCCGCGACTCCCCTTTTTTGGATTAATTCCCACTTCTTTTGCTTGGACATTTTTTTGATTTCTCTTTCCCGTTTCAAAGCCCAAGATTTATCGCCCCCTCTTTCCACATAACGTAACCGGACGGGCAACCGCCCGCGTGTATATTTGGCACCTTTCCCCTGTTGATGGGATTTCATTCTTTGCTTTAAACGATTGGTGATTCCCGTATACAACGTTCCGTCACTGCATTCCAGGATATAAACGACATAAGGTTCGGACATTTTTTCCCCTCTCCGCATAAAAAAACGCCGGGATCCCGGCGTCATTTTTCTTTCGATGATTTATTGAGAAAGGCAATGCAAAACAGGCAATCCCCTTCACCGCGCATACGACCGTAGTGAACATTGCAAATATGAAATCCTTCATCGTATAAATCCACCAGATGATGGACTCCTTGTCCAATGTCTTCTTCGTCTTGTTCCTCGTTTTCCGCCTGGGTTTGATCCCGGTTTGATACCAGAACCCTGGCTTCTTCTTTTTCCTGCAACCGTTGATTTTCCATAACCAGCCGAGTGTTGTCTTCGATCAATTCCACAATCTGCTCTTTCAGACCGCCCAATTCGATATATAATTCGCCGATTTGTTCTTCGACACGCGCGATCCGTTTGAAGATTTCTTCCTTGTCCAAGCCCCCCACCTCGTTCAATCACCAAAAACGGTTAAGATTTTTTCATTTATGATTTCATTCCGCTGGCCTGCGGAGATTCGCCGATGGTAATATCCTCAATGTCAAATTCAACCATGGCGCCGGTATCCGCCAGTTCCACCAGAACCCGGCGCTCCAGCATGTTTAACGATACCACTTTACCCATTCCTTCTTTGGTGACGACCTGTTCGCCCAAATCGGGCAGGAGCTGTTTTGCCTCTGCATACACCTCATTTTCAAATTTGAGGCAACACATCAACCGGCCGCACAACCCGGATATTTTGGCCGGATTTAATGAAAGGTTTTGATCTTTGGCCATCTTGATCGAAACCGGTTCAAAGTCCCCCAAAAAGGAGGAGCAACAGAGAACCCGGCCGCAAGGCCCCAATCCCCCGAGCATCTTCGCTTCATCCCGGACTCCGATTTGGCGCAGTTCAATGCGGGTCCGAAAAACGGCAGCCAAATCCCGCACCAATTCCCGGAAGTCCACCCGACCGTCTGCTGTAAAATAAAAAATGATTTTATTCCGGTCAAATGTATATTCGGCATCCACGAGTTTCATTTCCAACCCGTGATTGCGTATTTTCTCCAGGCAGACTCCCATTGCTGATTTTGCTGCCTTTTGATTCTCTTCCACTTGCTTTTTGTCTTGTTCTGTGGCAATCCGGATCACCGGTTTCAGCGGCAAAACCACCTCGTCATCTTTTACATAGCGTATGCCGGAAACCACTTGTCCGTATTCGATTCCGCGAACCGTTTCCACAATCACGTAATTTCCGCGTTTCACCTCGAAATCGAGTGGATCAAAAAAATATATTTTACCCGCTTGTCGGAAGCGGACACCTATTACTTTTTGCATGCAGCAATCCCTCCTGAACAGCCAATACCCTGAAGACCAGTATGGCCAGAGGTTGCATATCGGCCAGTCATCCGCCGGTCAGGCAAGCGGCAAACATCACCTGTTTTGCAACAAGCACGGAAAAAATCTATCTCAACGCGTTAGGAATCTTATGCAACCGTTTGGTTATCTGGTTCCAAAAGCTTTGCACAAACCAGTGCTCAGAGCCTTTGATAACATTTTATCATCGATGATAAAAGTTGAGCAAATTCTATTTCAGATTAACGGAAGAACCGTGCATTCAGATCCTCCACGATCTCCTGAAACACTTTGTCACCGGACTGTTCCGCACGGATGGTGCAAAAGCGGGACGGTTCTTCCGAAGCTATTTGTCGGAACCCTTTGCGGACCCGTTCATGAAACATTTTCTCTTTCAACTCCATGCGATCCTTCTTCTCTCCGCGGCTCAACAGCCGTTTCCGGCCCACTTCCACCGGGATGTCGAGCAAATACGTACGGTCCGGCATCAACCCGTCCGTGGCCCATTGGTTCAGTTTTCTCACTTCCTCCACATCTTTTTCAGCCCCGTAACCTTGATAAGCCAAGCTTGAATCAATGTAGCGGTCACAAAGCACCACAAATCCCTGATCCAAATGGGGGCGGATCACTTCATTGACAAGCTGGGCACGAGAAGAAGCATACAACAACACCTCGGTTTTCCATTTCATTTCACTCCGGCCGGGATCGAGCAAGATTTCCCGCACACGATCCCCGATAATGGTCCCGCCGGGTTCGCGCACCATCAGGCAAGGAACCCCCCGCTTTTGCAAATATTGGTGAACCCGCTTGATTTGGGTTGTTTTTCCGGCTCCTTCCGGACCTTCAAAAGTAATAAACTTTCCTTTCATTGTTCTCCTCCATCCTGCGCTTGGCTCAACGTATTCAGGTTAGCACATTCACGGTGGGATTGAAATGTTGTGAAACCCCCCGCACTTGCCCGCCGCCTTGGAGAATGGTTTCAATGGTTTCTTGCGCTTCCCGGGTCCATGTTTCTCCGGGCAGCACCACCGGAATCCCCGGTGGATAAGGAACCACCATCTCCATGGCAACCTTGCCCGCAGCTTCGCTTAAGGGTACCGCCCGAAATGGCCTGCGGCGAAGTTCGGCCAGTGGCAAACGGACTTTTTGCGTTTGGGTTGCAAAAGCAAAGAAACCCTTGGCAGAGGAAGCAGGAATCCCTGCAAGAAATTGATCTATTTTTTTCAAAGCTTTCCACAGGCTCTCCAAATCCTCCCGGGTGGTTCCCAGACCAAAAACAAACAATACGGCCGACGGATCGGCCAATTCCACATGAATGCCTTCCTGTATCAGCTGATCGGCCAATTGATATCCCGTTATTTTGCCATTGGCCGTCAAGGTGCATTTCAATGGATCATCCGCTTTTTGCTCGGACAAAGACTGAAGGGATTGGATATTTCCCCGGAAATATTCCAAGTCGGTTAACAAACGGTCCAAGTGTCTTTCCCCTTCTGTTGCCATGAGCCGGCGTGTCACATCCAAGGAGGCCATCAGTGGATAAGAAGGGCTGCTTGACTCAATCACCCGCAGCCAGTGACTCACTTCGTCCGGGGAAACCCTTTCTCCTTGCAAGTGCAACATGGACGACATGGTCATGGAAGGCAACATCTTATGGGTGGACTGTACGGCAATATCCGCTCCCAAATCCATGGCAGACTGCGGCAGTGCTTCGTGAAATCCAAAATGCGCCCCATGGGCTTCATCCACGATGAGCGGAACCTGATACCGGTGGCAAACCTGTGCAATTTCCCGGACTGGTTGAACCCTGCCATAGTAGGACGGACTGGTCAGGACCACCGCTTTCACCGAATCATCTTCCTTTAAAATCCGTTCAATTTCACCGGGGGAAACCGGTTTTTCCACGCCGTTTTCATCGAAACCGGTCTTCAAATAAACCGGCTTGGCTCCTGCCAACATGCAGCCGTGAAACACGGATTGATGGCTGCTTCGCTGCACAATCACCGAATCCCCGGATGAACAACATGCCAAAATCGCGGCCAGGTTGCCGGCGGTCGTACCTCCCACCAAAAAATAAGTCGTTGTTGCCCGAAAAGCTTCAGCCGCCAGCTGCTGGGCTTCTTGAATGACCCCCGACGGCTGGTGTAAATCATCCAGCTGCCCCACTTCCGTCAAATCCATCGATAAAACGGGATGAAACCATACCAACGCTTCCCGGTCAAACATTTGCCCCTGTTTATGGCCCGGCACATGGAAATTGGTCCACTTCCGTGCCACATGTTTTTTTAATGCATCAAATAATGGCGCTCTCGTCTGATCCAAATTTTTTCTCCCTCCGTTTACAAGAAAAAAGACTTGAACATTCAAGTCTCAACGTTTCACTCTTTTTCTTTTTCCCGGCAACAAAATCTTCCGTCCAATTGAACGATCCGTCCGGTAAAAAAGACATGGTTTTGTTAAAAAACGATGTTGGGGCTTAAAAACGGCATCAACCCGGGTAACCGGTGCTTCCTTCAGGCCCACGCGCCCTGATCCTTTACCGTTTCTGTTTTTTCGGTTCTGTTCCTTTTTCATGGGTCCGTTCTTTCTTTGCATCGGATTGTTGCTTCGCCCTTCAAGATCCGGGTACATGACCACCCATGGCTATGGAATCACCGGTTCATTTCAATTCATCACCAAACACACTTCGTCTTATTATACCAATAACCAACGGCCTCCATGAGGTTCCGGCAACCATCTTTTCAGTTTTTGACAGCCATCGTTCAAGTTTTCGTCAACCTTCTTTTCCGGTGTTTTTTCAATTCTTTGCCTTTGACCTTTACCTGCTCCTTTGTCTTTTTTCTTGCCGGTGAATCAACGATTTTTACATCATGCGGGGATTCACCCTCCTTCAGGCAGGAATGCCTTCCACCGCAAACCAATCCCCGACCGGATGAATCTCACCCGTGCAATTCCTTTTCTGTATCCTGATGGATTAAAAAACGCATTCTCCAAACCAGATATGTATACAAAATATGATTGGAATCCGATTCAATAATTTCTTTTTCACAATCATCGCAAAAGAAACGATTCAATATATGGATGCCGCGTTCCCTTTTTTGCCGGCAAACAATGCACTCCTTTTTCTCATGCATGCATATCCCCTGCCTCTTTCCTCTTTCCCAATATTTTCTCCACAATCACCAATATTTAAACAGTTATGTAAAAAACCGGCTCAAGCGCCGCAAGGATTCCCCGCTTCGCATTTCCTTTCTTCTATTACTATCAAAGATTTCCCGAAAAAATGTGTCTTTGCATCATGATCCGACCCTGAAAAAAAGACTGACGCAGATTTCAATACACAATCGGCCGAATTTCCTCATGAACCAGAAAAAAATGAAAAATCATCAAAAAAATGAAAAACCATCAGAAATAGAAAATCATCTTTCCTCAATGTAAAATCATTTCTCTCTTTGATCCCGGACCCTATGCGTTCCTCAATGGACCCGGAAATCCCCTGAAGACAAAAAGTGAAGCAAAACCTTGCCAAATAAAGCAAAAACCCTCTTAAGCAGTTTGCTTAAGAGGGTTCAGGATGTTTGATTGCCTGGCAACGACCTACTCTCCCAGGGGTCATCCCCAAGTACCATCGGCGCTGGAGGGCTTAACTTCCGTGTTCGGGATGGGAACGGGTGGATCCCC